>NZ_DASYGY010000004.1:300000-600000 GCF_035999195.1 Pseudoxanthomonas sp. | reverse complement strand
GGCCGCCCCACCATCGACGTGATGGACCGCGGCCCCGGCATCCCCGAGGCAGTGGCGGCGCAGCTGTTCCGTCCGTTCTTCACCACCTCCGAGCACGGCACCGGCCTGGGGCTCTACATCGCCCGCGAACTGTGCCGGGCCAACCAGGCCACGCTGGAATACGTCCCGGTGCCCGGCGGCGGCGCATGCTTCCGCGTCACCCTGCCCGGGCCGCATGCCTTGTTGCCCGCTTAGTCACGCAGGAACCGCTGTTGTAGGAGCGGGCCATGCCCGCGATGCTTTCCAGGGGGCGCGCAAAGAGCATCGCGGGCATGGCCCGCTCCTACAAAGGCACCTCTCGTATCGCGGGCATGGCCCGCGGCTGCAGGCGTCCTGGCAATCTCATGTACACCGAGCCTTCGCCTACCATGTTTAACATTCACTGGGTACACTGCCGGCACAGGGGCAGTAGGGGGAATGCATGAATCAAAGCCGTAGCGCCCTGATCGTCGACGACGAACGCGATATCCGTGAACTGCTGACGCTGACGCTGGGCCGCATGGGCCTGCGCATCGACACCGCCGCCAATCTCGGCGAGGCCCGCGAGCTGCTGGGCCGCAACACCTACGACCTGTGCTTCACCGACATGCGCCTGCCCGACGGCAACGGCATCGACCTGGTCGGCGAGATCGCACGAAACTACCCGAATACCCCGGTCGCCATGATCACCGCGTTCGGCAACATCGAGCTGGCGGTGGAAGCGCTGAAGGCCGGCGCCTTCGACTTCGTTAGCAAGCCGGTGGATCTGACCGTCCTGCGCGGGCTGGTGAAGCATGCGCTGGAACTGAACAACAGCGAGCGCGCCCCGCCGGCCCCGCCGCCGCCGGAGCAGGCCAGCCGCCTGCTCGGCGCGTCGGCCGCGATGGACGGCCTGCGCGAGACCATCGGCAAGGTCGCCCGCAGCCAAGCGCCGGTCTACATCATGGGCGAGTCCGGCACCGGCAAGGAGCTGGTCGCGCGCACCATCCACGAGCAGGGCGCGCGCGCGTCCGGTCCGTTCATCCCGGTCAACTGCGGCGCGATCCCGGCCGAACTGATGGAAAGCGAGTTCTTCGGCCACAAGAAGGGCAGCTTCACCGGTGCCCACGCCGACAAGCAGGGCCTGTTCCAGGCCGCCAATGGCGGCACGCTGTTCCTGGACGAGGTGGCCGAGCTGCCGTTGCCGATGCAGGTGAAGCTGCTGCGCGCCATCCAGGAGAAGGCGGTGCGCCCGGTCGGCGCCTCCGGCGAGGTGCAGGTGGACGTGCGCATCCTGTCGGCGACGCACAAGGATCTGGGCGAGCTGGCCGCCGACGGCCGTTTCCGCCACGACCTGTACTACCGCATCAATGTCATCGAGCTGCGGGTGCCGCCGCTGCGCGAGCGCACCGGCGACCTGGCGCAGCTGACCACCGCCATCCTGGAGCGGCTGGCCGCCCAGCACGGGCGGATGGCGCCGTCGGTGTCGCCCGAGGCGATGGAGGCGCTGGGGCGCTATCCGTTCCCCGGCAACGTGCGCGAGCTGGAGAACATCCTGGAGCGGGCGCTGGCCATGTCCGAGGGCCACAGCATCGAGATCGACGACCTCTACCTGCCGCAGGCGCCGGCCGGCAAGAAGTTCGGCGGCGACTTCAGCCCGGGCGAGGTGGTCCGCGACGCGCCGGGCGCCGTCGACGTGGACCCGGCCGCAGGCGCGCTGCCGGACTACATCGAGCAGCTGGAGCGCGCGGCCATCCAGAAGGCGCTGGAAGAGAACCGCTGGAACAAGACCAAGGCGGCCGCCCAGCTGGGCATCACCTTCCGGGCGCTGCGCTACAAGCTGAAGAAGCTGGGGATGGAGTAGGTCGCTCAAGGGCTTGCGCCAGACCGTATATATACGTCTCGATGCAAGCGTGCGGCGCATCCCACAGTGACCCGACTGACCCTTTGCGTCACTTTCTGACGCAAAGGGTCATGTAACCAAAGGGGTGTCAGGGAATCGGCGCGTGCCGGCTCCGAAAGCCTGTTCGTCAATCTGTGACACGAACCGGGATTGAACGCATTCCCCGATACACATCGCAAAAGAATGATGCGATAGTCCCGCCCGACTTCGGTGTCAGGGTTTCCTCCCGGGGAAGTGTGGGGGAATCGCTGGGGGTATCAGAAGTTGGCACGCATCCTGCTCTACACACCTGCACGCGTCGTATCGCTGTACGCGGCGCCCACGGTCCATGTAGGGACACGGGGCTTGTGTCCCACAACCATCAAGCCAATCCTGAAAGGGGAACTAGCATGAAGAAGAACGCCCAGGGCTTCACCCTGATCGAACTGATGATCGTCGTCGCCATCATCGCCATCCTGGCCGCCATCGCGCTGCCGGCGTACCGCGACTACACCCAGCGCTCGGCCAACAGCGCCTGCCTGGCCGAAGCCAAGGCCTACATCAACACCGCCGTGGCCGATGCGGCCGATGACCGTGCTCCGACCGCTTTCGTCCCCGCCGCCTGCGAATCGGGCGCCACCGCGACCCAGGCCGATTACGACAGCGGTAACGATATCGACTTCGTCGCCAAGGTCCGTGGCAACTCCAGCATCAAGCGCGACACCAGCTGCAACGTGGGTTCGGGTACCTGCAGCCTGCAGTAATCCCTGCAAGCGCAGGCAGTCCGGTACTGCCTGCCCTCCTGCGAAAAGCGCCGCAAGGCGCTTTTCGCTTTTCCGGCCCTTGGCCGGCCACCTCGCTGCCCAGGACCCTGCATGCTCGCCGCGCCCCGCCGATTCGCGCTTGCCAGCCTGGCCGTCGCCCTGGTCGCCAGCCTGGCGTTCTGGTTCGGACTGCCGGGCATGTTCGTGTTCGACGACATCCCCAACCTCGTCAACAACGCCAGCATCCACCTGACCCGGCTGGATGTACGCGCCCTGTTGGACGTGGTGGCAACCCCGCAGGTGTCCGGCTCCATGCGTGGGCTGCCGACGCTCACGTTCGCGCTGGATTACTGGCGCGCCGGCGGCGCGGACCCGGCCGCTTTCCGCACCACCAATATCGTCATCCATGCGCTGACCGCCTGCGCGCTGGCCTGGTTGTTCCGCAGCCTGCTGCTGGCCGCCGCCGTGAATCCCAAGAAGGCGAATGCGATGGCCTGCGCGCTGGCGCTGGCTTGGGCGCTGCACCCGTTGCAGGTGTCGGCCGTGCTGTACGTGGTGCAGCGCCTGCAGACGATGGGCACGCTGTTCCTGGTGCTGGCGCTGCTGGCGTACCTGCACGCGCGGCAGGCGCAGTTGCAGGGACTCCCGGGACGGTCGGGCCTGCTGGCCTGCGCCTTTTCGTGGGTACTGGCGCTGGGCTGCAAGGAAGACTCGGTGCTGCTGCCCGTCTACACGCTGGCGCTGGAATTGACCGTGCTGCGCTTTGCCGCCGCCGATGCGCGCATCACGAAGGCATTGCGCCGTGGCTATCTGGTGGCTGTACTGGCAGGCGCGGCAGCCTACGTGCTATGGGTGATCCCGCACTACTGGCGTTGGGACACTTATTCCGGCCGTGATTTCTCGACTTGGGAACGCCTGCTGACCCAACCCCGGGTTTTGTGCATGTACCTGTGGCAGATCCTGCTGCCGCTGCCCCGGCACATGCCTTTCTACTACGACTGGGTGCAGCCCTCCCGCAGCCTGTTGCACCCATGGACGACCTTGCCTGCTCTGGCCCTGGTGGCGGGGTTGCTGGTGCTGGCCTGGCGCCTGCGCCTGCGTCGACCGTTGTTTGCGCTGGGCGTATTGCTGTTTTTCGGCGCGCATGCGATCACCAGCAACGTGGTGGGGCTGGAACTGGCCTTCGAGCATCGCAATCACTTCGCCCTGATCGGTGCGGTGCTGGCGGTGGGCAGTCTGCTCGCAGGCGTTGGCGAGCGGTTCCGCATGCGTCCGCTGGCGCAGACCGGCCTGTGCGCGGCACTGCTACTTGCCTTGGGCAGCGCCACCGCGATGCGCTCGCACGACTGGCGCAGCAATGTGTCGTTGGCCAAGGCCAGCACGCAGGCTGCCCCTGGCTCGCCCCGCGCCTGGATCGAACTGTGCGATGCGTATTTCATTGCCGGTGGCGGCGTCCAGACGCGGCCCAACCCGCACTTGGACGCTGCCATCGGCGCCTGCGCCTCCGGCGCCGAGGCGGCGCCGGGCTCGCTCAACAGCTTGGTGCTGCTGACGGTGCTCAAAACAATCCGCGGCGACGTGTCCACGCAGGACTGGGCGCGCGTACAGGGGCGGCTGAATACCGTGCACATGAGTTGGGACAACGCGCGGGCACCCCTGATCCTCACCCACTACGCCAGCCTTGGCGTGCCGCTGGACCGGCAGCAGGTGTTGCAGGCACTGGCCACGCTGGAGCAGCGGAGCGATCCGAATCCGTCCAAGCTGGTGTACATCGGCGACAGTCTGATGAAGGCCTGGTCCGAGCCGGACCTGGCCATGCCCTATTACCTGAAGGCGATCGCGCGCATCCCGCCGGGCGATCCGTTTGCCGGTGAGCTGGCCGCCGACTTGCGCGACAAGGGCAGGCCGGACCTGGCCCGGATCATCGAGCAGGCCGGATGGTCCACCAAGCAGCCGGTCCCTGCCGCGCCTCCCTCGCCCTGATCCATGTCCATGACGCTGACCCCCATACGTTTCCCGCTCCTCGCCCTGCTGGCGGGAGCGCTGGCTGCCGCGCTATTCCTGCCCGGGCTGGGCGGCGGCTTCTTGCTGGACGACGTGCAGACCATCGTGCAGAACTGGCTGATCCGGGTGGACCGGCTGGACGGCAACGCACTGCTGGATGCGGCGTCGAGTTTCCATGCCGGTGGCGGATCGCGTCCGCTGGCGATGCTGAGCTTCGCGCTGGATTACTGGCGCGGCGGCGGCGTGGACGCGGCCACGTTCAAGGCCACCAACCTGGTGATCCATGGGCTGACGACGGTTGCCTTGGCACTGTTGCTGCGCCGCGTGCTGGCGCTGGCCGGCTGGTCCGCGCAGCGCGCGGCGGTCGGCGCACTGCTGATGGCGTTGGCCTGGGCGGTGCATCCGCTGCAGGTGTCTTCCGTGCTGTATGTCGTGCAGCGCATGCAGACGCTGTCCACCCTGTTCCTGGTGCTGGCGCTGTGGGCATACCTAGGCCTGCGGCAGGCACAGATGGCCGGCCAACGCGCCTGGCTGCAAGGACTGCTGGCGCTGGCGTTCTGGGTACTGGCGCTGGCGAGCAAGGAAGATGCCGCCATGCTGCCCGCCTACTGCCTGCTGCTGGAGGTGACGGTGCTGCAGTTCCGTGCCGCACAACCGTGGCGCGAGCGGTCGCTACGGCGGACCTGGCTGCTGGCTGTACTGGCGGGGGTGGCCCTCTACCTGCTGTGGGCCGTACCGCATTACTGGCGATGGCAAGCTTATGCGGGGCGCGACTTCAGCAGCCTGGAGCGCCTGCTGACCCAGGGCCGGGTATTGGCAATGTATCTGGGCCAGATCGTGCTGCCGCTGCCCGACCGGATGCCGTTCCACTACGACACGCTGGTCATTTCGCGCGGGCTGATGCGACCGGCGACCACGCTGCCGGCATTGCTGCTGGTAGTGGCGCTGGTCGGGTGGGCCTGGGCATGGCGCAGGCGCCGGCCGGTGTTCGCCTTCGGCGTGCTGCTGTTTTTCGCGGGGCACTTCATCACCAGCAACGTGATCGGACTGGAACTGGCCTTCGAGCACCGCAACCACTTCGCCCTGATCGGCGCGATCGTGGCATTGGGGGACCTGCTGGCCGCTGCCGCGCAGCACTGGCGCGTCCCGCCCCGCTGGTGCGCCGTCATTGCCGGCATCCTGCTGGCGGGCCTGTGCGTGAGCGGCGCCATGCGCGCCTATGCTTGGGGCGACCCGATCCGTCTCGCCCACTACCATGCGCGGATCGCGCCAGACTCGTCACGGGCCTGGCTTGAACTGGGCGGCGCCTATTTCGACCTGGCAGGCAAGCGCGCCGGCAAGGACAGTCCCTACCTTGCGCTGGCCATCGAGGCCGTCGAAGACGGTGCGGCCCAAACGGACTCGACTTCGGCCTTCTCCAACATCGTCACCTACAAAAGCATCCAAGGCACGGTAACCCGAGGGGACTGGGACCGGCTGGCGCAGCGGCTGGAGACTGCGCGGATGACGCCGCCCACCCGCAATATCCTGTGGACCACCCTCAAGAACCTGCGGGCGGGAGTCGGGCTGGACGAAACCCAGGCCATGCGGGTGATCGAGATCATCGGTCGGCGCGCCGCGTTTTCGCCCGCCGAATCCCTACACATCGGCCATTTCATCCTGTCCTCGGTGCCGGCGCAACGGCAACACGCGTTGCCGTGGTTCGTCCGTGCCGCTGGCGACCTGCCGGTGGGAGATTCCCGCATCATTGCACTGGCCAGCAAATGGGAACGGGAAGGCCAGACGGACTGGGCCGCCGCCGTCAGGCAGGCAAATGCGGCGGGTCGTCACACAATGGAGGAATGATTGGCCTGATGGCACGCCGCCGGCCCTGCTTGGCCCGGTTCTTGCTGTGTGTTTGATGGGGACACCGAACGAGAACAGCCATGCACCAGCGCAATTCCGGCTTCACGTTGATCGAGCTGATGATCGTGGTCGCGATCATCGCCATCCTGGCGGCCATCGCGCTGCCGGCTTACCGCGACTACACCCAGCGCTCGGCCAACGCCGCCTGCCTGGCCGAGGCCAATGCCTTCATGCATACGGCGTCGGCTGACATGGCGGATGACCGCAACAGCACCACGTTCGTGGCCAGCGCCTGCGAAACCGGACCGACTGCGCCGTTGCAGCCCAGCGATTGGGCTGCGAACACGCCGGTCCAGTTCACCCCACCGGCGCGCGGCAACAGCAGCATCCTGAAGGAAACCACCTGCTACGCGGGAACCGCTGCCTGCTCGCTGGCGCTGTAGGCGGGACATAGAAACCGGCCTCCCGGCCATCACGCACGGAGCTGCTGGAAGGACTTGTTCCAACGTCGGCCAGCATGGCGGGCAATTGGCGCCGTCGCATTCTGATGCGTTTTTGACACGTCGAGACGTAGCACCGGATTCCCCGGAATGGATCGAATGCATGACATGGGAGCCCCCAAAATCCGCCCGCGACTGCCTGACCTGCGTTCCGCCAGCTTGGCATTGATCTATGGCGTGCTTCCGAACCTGCCGTTCTGGATCGCCACGCATCTCTTCAACGTCGAACGACCCTATATCGTTCTGGACTATCTGGTCTCTGGCGTGGTGTTTGCCTATGGCTGGCGAAAGCTGGGGGCCGTTCTGACGACGGTGTTCCTGCTTGCAGACGCGCTGTCGATCCAGGGGCTGGTGTATCCGGTACTGCACCCCAGCGATATTTTTTATCTGGTCACCCTGTTGCCTTATGCGCCGCCCATTTGGCAACTCACGACGTTCGGCGGATTGGTAATGCTGACGGCCATGGTTGGCACGGCTTATCACTTTGCGCGCAATACAGACCGGCTTGCCGCGCTGTTGTTGCTCGGGCTTGCTGTCTTGGGCTATGGGGCCCAATCCCGATTGGACCCGCGAAGCTCGGAGTTCGACCGAAACAAGAGCAGCGTGCTCGGCAGCCAATTGGCCTACTACACGAATACCCGCGCCAACCTGGTACTCGACAGCGTGTTCGAACGGGTAAACCCGCTGCACTCGGTTGGATTCCGGGACGAGATTGCGGCATGGACCCGTGACCGTACCGCCAGCAGGAAGCTTTTGCTGATTGTCGTCGAATCTTGGGGCCAGATGAAGGATCAACGGCTCCAGGACGCCATGCTCAAGCCCTTGCTCGCGGAGCAGGCGCGTTTCCAGTGGGTGGAAAAGGGACGGGCACCCGGTGACCACGCGACCGTGGAGGCGGAGCTGCGCTATCTCTGCGGCCTGGCCGCGCGCCACCTCAACCTGGCGCCGGTCACCGGAGGTTTCGAGCACTGCCTGCCCTGGCAACTCAAGGCACGGGGATACAGGACCACCGCGATCCATGCCGCCGACGGGGGCATGCACGCCCGGCAATTCTGGTATCCCCGAGCAGGCTTCGACACCATCCTCTTCCGGGACACCGCATCCTGGAGAACGCGCTGCCATTCGTTTCCCGGGGCCTGCGACCGGGAAATCATGGAGTCGACCCTGCCCGCTTCATTCGAAGGCGACGATCGCCAGTTCGTCTACTGGATGACGCTGAACACGCACGCGCCCTACGATCAGCGCGACCTGTGGCTGGATGCCTTCGACTGCGCCGGCTACCAGCTACCGGAACACGGCGACACGTGTCGGATGAGCAAATTGCACGCGCAGTTCTTTCATCAACTCGCGGATGTCCTAGTGCAGCCGGCAATGCGCGGCGCGGAGGTGTTCATCGTAGGCGACCACTCACCTCCCATTCTCGACCAGCAGGAATTCAAGCGCCATTTCGTCGATGGCGCCGTACCTTATGTGCACCTGCGAGTGAAATGACCACTTACCCCATCTTGGCATGCCACCAGAATCCGCCATGTCGGAGCGAGAAAGCCGACCACCAGCGGAAGGCCGGCCCTATCACCTGCCTACGTCCATCGAACGCGCCTGGCTCCTGCATCCACGGCAAGGCCCTGAACAATCGACAATGATCGGATCGCGGACTCGCGCTGCTCTTGCGGCCTGCGCGCAATGCCGGCCGGATCAGGCTGGACGTCATGGTCATGATGATGTCCCGGGATCGCGGCAAGCCGGCTGGAGATACCGCTGCTATCATCTCCTACAGTGAGCCGCTATCCCACCATCCTAAAGAAGATCTGGGCATTGCTAACGCCCCCAGAGCGCAAGAAAGCGCTGGTGATATTGGGCCTGGTCATCCTGATGGCGTTGGCCGAGACAGCCGGAGTCCTCTCAATCGCACCGTTCCTGTCTGTATTGGGCCGTCCCGAAATGGTGCACGAGAACCCTTTTCTGCAGCGTGCCTTCGTGGCATCGGGCGCAACCGGAACTCGGCAGTTCGTCCTTATGCTGGGGCTGGCTTCCATGGCCATCGTAGTACTGTCCTCGGCATACAAGACGACCACCCTGCACATGCTGAACCGCTTTGTGCACCTGGAAAGGCATTCACTCAGTTCCCGACTGCTCTCCCGCTACCTCCACCAGCCTTACGAGTTCTTTCTCGAACGCAATTCCTCGGGACTGGCCAAGAATGTACTGTCCGAAGTCGACCAACTCCTGTTCGAGCTGATCCAGCCTCTCTCGCAACTAATCGCTCAGGGCGCTGTTGTCGCCTCCATGGCATTGCTCATCTTCGCCTACGACCCTGCGACCGCGTTGTACATCGTGGCCGTGCTGGGCCTGCTCTACAGTGCGATCTATTGGCTGGCGCGCAAGCGGCTGGCACGCATTGGCCAAGAACGACAGGCGGCGAACGCCCAGCGCTACCAAGCATGCAATGAAGCAATCGGCGGAATCAAGGACGTCAAGGTCACGCATTCTGCCACGGCCTACCTGTCGCAATTCGAACGTGCCTCGCGGCTGTTCTCGCGCCATACGGCGACCAACGACACGCTCAGCCAGTCGCCGTTGTACCTGGTCGAGGCCACGGGATACAGTCTGCTGATCGTGGTGGCAGTGGTGTTGCTGCTGCGTTCGAATGACGTGGCGCACGTAATCCCCGCGCTCGGCCTGTATGGATTTGCGGCCTACCGCATGCTTCCGGCGGCACAGATCATGTATCGCGGCTTTGCCAAGCTGCGGTTCTCTTCTTCCGCGCTGGACAACATCCACCACGACCTCGCATTGCCGGAGGAGGCCCATGCTGCCCCAGCGGAGCCGCTGGTGCCGCGGCGCGAGATCCGTCTGCAGGGCGTGCGTTTCGCCTATCCACTGGCGCCCGACAAGCCGGTGTTCGATGGTTTCGATCTTGCGATCCCGGCCAACACCACTGTCGGCATCGCTGGCCGCAGCGGCACCGGCAAGAGTACGTTGATGGACCTTCTGCTCGGCCTGCTGCATCCGCAGTCAGGCGCGCTGATGGTGGATGGGACGCCGGTCGACACAAACAACGCCGCAGCCTGGCAGCGCGCGATTGGTTATGTGCCGCAGCACATCTTCCTGTCCGATGCGAGCGTGGCCGAGAACATCGCCTTTGGTGTGCCGCGCGAGGGCATCAATATGCAGGCGGTCGAACGCGCGGCGCGCGCAGCGCAAATCCACGATTTCGTGATGAACGAATTGCCGCAAGGCTACGGGACGGATGTCGGCGATCGCGGCATTCGACTATCGGGCGGGCAGCGCCAGCGCATCGGCATCGCCCGCGCGCTGTACCGGGATCCTCCGGTGTTGTTCCTCGACGAGGCGACCAGCGCACTGGATGTGCAGACCGAGGAAGCGCTGAACGAGGCGATTAGCAGGCTGTCTGGCAGCAAGACGATCGTGATCATCGCGCACAAGGACGCATCGCTGCGTGGGTGCCAGGAAGTTGTTAACATCGACGCCCGTAACGATCATTCCGCGCGCGGCGCAACCAACGTCCAATAGCTTGGGCAGGCCATCGTGACTCGAACATTCTCCTCCGCGAATGAAGAATCGAAACCGCGCATAGACAAGGACAGGGTGGCTAAGTTTTTCCAGGAGCGGGCGCGAAAGGTGGAGAGCGTCGGCCTGACGCGCGCAGTCATTTATCAAGACAAGCATCCGGATCTGGCAGAGAGACGCGACGCGGCGGAAAAGGCCCGACTGCTTCCTATCCTACAACTGCACGACGGCCTGCGCGTTCTCGACGTGGGGTGCGGCACCGGACGCTGGACCAAAGATCTCACCGGAAATTCCGCCTACTACCATGGCATCGACTTCAGCGCCGAGTTGATCAAGCACGCACGAGCATCGCACCCCCAAGACGCCAACCTGAGATTTTCGGTGGCGTCTGCAGAAAACTATTCGTTGCCTCGACTTGGCGAGTCGCGCCCCTTCGATCGTATCTTGTGTTGCGGCGTCATGATCTATCTCAATGACGAAGACGTGGCAAGTGCATACCGCTGCATGAACTCCGTCGCTTCGCAACAATGCCGCATTTTGATGCGAGAACCCGTCGGGGTCCTCAAGCGACTTACCATCAAGGAGCACTTTTCCGATGAACTTGAGCAGAACTACAACGCCATTTATCGGACCCAACAGGAACTTGAGGAATGTATGACCGAGACGCTTTTCGCATCGGGCTTCCGGGTCGTTGACCAAGGCGATGTCTACGAAGCGGAATTGAACAACCGCGCGGAAACGATCCAGCGCTGGATCGTCCTGGAGCGGACATGAGCCGTACCGCTTACTGTTTCGACCTCGATGGGACACTCACTTCCGCCGAAATCCTGCCATGCATTGCCGCGGAACTCGGAATTTCGGAGGAAATCGCGACGCTGACGCGCATTACCATGGAAGGATTGCTCACGTTCGAGGAATCGTTGCGCTTGCGTGTCGCCATCCTCGGGCAGGTACCGCTGCAAGCCGTGCATGCCATCGTTAACGATATCCGGCTTGACCCGCAGCTCACGACATTCATTCAATCCAGGCCGGATCAGTGCTTCATCGTTACGGGCAACCTGGATATCTGGGTAAAGCAACTCATCGACCGGATCGGATGCGATGGATACACTTCGCTGGCTACCGCGAAGAATGGCATGATTAGCCTTCGACACATCCTCGACAAGGGCGAGGCAGTCAAGAGTGTCCGCAATCGTGGTTTTGAACGCGTCATCGCCATCGGCGACGGTTCCAACGACGTGCCCATGTTCAGGGCGGCCGACACGGCGATCGCATTCGGGGGAATCCATAGCCCGATGCCTGCTGCAGTAGCCGAATCAAATTTCGTGGTTCATGACGGGGATGCCCTGTGCAAGCTGTTGAACACGCTGTAATCGCCGCCGCGGGACTGGGATCCAGGCTGGGCCATGGCTTGCCGAAGTGCATGCTTGAGCTTGGAGGGCGGACGCTCCTGAGTCGTCTGGTCGAAAGTCTGGAAGAGCACGTGGATCGTATCCACGTGGTCGTCGGTTATCGCGAAGAGCTGGTCATCAACTTGTGTTCCACGTTTCATCGTCGGGTCGTGATCGTCAGGAATCCCGACTATCGCACGACCAACACCGTGCAGAGCATGGCGCTCGGCGCGCGGGGTCTCGCAGGCAAGACGTTGTTCCTGGACGGCGATCTAATCATTCATCCGGACTCCCTACGGAAATTCATCAACAAGGCGCGCAACCATGAACTTCTCGCGGCGATTGCACCAAGCAGAAGCGAGAACCCGGTAAACGTCGACCTTGTCTCGGATCCACAGTGCAACGAAACCAAGCTGATTTCCGCCTTTACCCGTGAGTCGGGGCGCGACTGCGAATGGGCCAACGTGGTTTCCGGACCCGCGCGCATGCTCGATGGCGCCATGGGCTACGTCTACGAAAGATTGGAAGACAGCATTCCCTTGCCAGCCTCCATGCTCGACCTTCGGGAAATTGACACCGTCTTGGATCTTGAGAAGGCCAAGGAGTTCGCGCAAGCGATGGACGAAAATCGCTGACAGAGAGTCGACTGTCGGTCACAGGTTATCGCGCTGAAGCCGCCAGCATGGTGCGGCAACAGAAGCAGACCTTAGGCGCGAATCCACTCAATCAAGCGATTCACACACCGCTCTGTCGCCCTTCCATCGGCCATCGTGCCGTAAAACTTGTCCTTCGCGGCTTGGTGGCGCGGGCCATACCGGCCCCAATACTCGGCCGGATCGCCCAAAATTCTTCCCAACGACTGCAAGAGCTGCGGGAAAGCATCGACAATTTCACCATAACGGAATTCGTCCCCGAGGAAGGCACCCAAGGGATAAGGCGGCTCCACCTCCAGAAATATCGCCGGGCGATTCAGCAAGAGCCAATCGAACGCGATCGTGGACCAGTCGCAGACAAGGATGTCGCACATCTCAAGGATCGCTTCCGTATCGGCATACCGCGATGCCGGAAGCAGATACAAACCTTCGACTTCTACGGCAACCGCATCGCTGCTGTTCAGATGACTACGCATGACCACGCTTGCCCCATGATCGAGCGCAACGCGGCAAATGCCTTCAAGGAACTCGGCCTTCCCACACCCAAAGGGATAGATACTGCGCGCACGCGACTGCTGCTTCCAGGTGGGCGCGAACAGGATCAGGCGGCGGTCGACCGGAAGGCCGTATTGTCTTCGCAAGATATCGCGATCCTCCGTGCGTGCAATGAGCCTGTCCGCGCGCGCATGGCCGGTCATGACGACCTTTCCCTCATCAAAACCGAAGCGGGTCGTGTACACCAACTGATAAAGCTCAGATGCAACCCATATCTCATCATAACGATGGCGATCGGAAACATCTTCGGGCCGGTACTCCATGGTACTCATGCCATGCCAGACGTCGAAGAACTTCATGTCCAGCCGTTGGTATTCCCCTCGCCATGATCCAAGGGAATGCAGGCCATGGTCGCTCACTAAGGCCTCAGCGCGGGCCAGCAGTGCGGCACAGGCGGGTCCGCACGCCCAGCAGCAATCTACGCCCTGCGCGCGCAATTCGCGTAGGTAATCGAGATCCATCGACAGGTACACCGGGCGCAG
This sequence comes from Pseudoxanthomonas sp., assembly GCF_035999195.1. Classification (NCBI taxonomy): domain Bacteria; kingdom Pseudomonadati; phylum Pseudomonadota; class Gammaproteobacteria; order Lysobacterales; family Lysobacteraceae; genus Pseudoxanthomonas; species Pseudoxanthomonas sp. The sequence continues at coordinate 586,396 of NZ_DASYGY010000004.1, read as the reverse complement.
TCCGACGCTGGGATTCGCCCGCATGTGGCGATAGAGCGCCAGCAGGTTGCCATTGAGCTTGTGCCCGTACAACACGATGGTTCCATTGCTCGAACGCAACAACGGCCGCAATGCGGTTCCCAGCGCCGCCTGCAGCCAGAAACCAGCCAGTGACAACCAGTGCGCAGGATTGCGCTTGTCGATCTTCATGCCGCGCCTCCTGCACGCGTCAGCAACCTGGCATAGGCGTCGGCGATGCGCTCCCAATCGAACCTTTCCACTACCTTCGCGCGCAATCTTTCCGCTGATTCGCGACTGACCTCGGGGTTGTCCAGCGCGGCGATGATGCGCGCAGCCAAAGCTAGCGCATCACGCGCATCAACCGCGGCCGCGGGCAGCTCCGCACCGAACACCTCCTCCATCGCCGCCACGTTGCCGACGACGATCGGGCAGCCGCACCCGATTGCCTCCACCAGTACCAGTCCCAGCCCTTCCTCGTCGCCGGATTCGGCGCGCACGAAAGGCGCGACAAACAGTGCCGCGCGCCGATATAGCGAAGGCAGATCCGTCTGATGTACCGCACCGAGAAAACGCACTGCGTGCCCAAGTCCCAGCATGCACACCTGCTCCCTCAGGGCACGCTCCTCCGGGCCAAAACCCGCGACCACAAGACGCGCATCGGGATGCGCGCGCAGTACCACCGGCATGGCGTCGAGCAAATGACGAAGCCCCTTCTTCTCGACCAAGCGCCCGACGAACAGAAGTTCGCGGTCGGAACGCAGCATTGACGGATCCGGAGCGAACCGCTGCGCGAGGTCTACGCCCATCGACAGTACCGAGGCCTTGGCCACGCCAGCACCGATCGCATCTAGGCGGCCAAGCATCGCGCGACTGACGACTGTGGCGGCAGCAGCTCGACCGATGACAAAGCGCTTCATCGCATCGAGGAGCCGGCCGTGCAAAGCATACAGGTCAGCACCGTGCGATGTGACCACGAACGGGACTCTCCGACCCGGCAGCCATTGCATTAGGGCTGCGATCAAACCCTGTGGCAGCAGCCAATGCGCATGAACCACATCGATGCGCTGCTCGCGCACTAGGCGCCAAGCGGCCCATACCTGACCCAGCACGAACGAAGGTACCAACAGAAACTTCCACTTCTTTTGGCGCAAATTGGAGACGATGCCACCATCATTCACCAACGTTTGCAGCCTTTGCGGCGCGTATCGGTAGCGAACGATCTCAACGCCATCCATCGTTTCATGCCGCTTTGCGCCCGGCGCATGCGGCACCAACGCCACGACGCGGAAACGGTCCGTCAGTCGCTTCGACAGCTCATGCACGAACGCGGGCTCCGGATCGCTCGGCCAACGCGGATAGGTGGATGCGAGCACAAGCAGCACTGGTGTGTGCGGATGGTCCGTAGCAGCCTCTTTGGTCATTCCCGCACCGTTTGCCGCTTCAGTAGATAGACCATTGTCGGGGAAATTCGATAAGCAACCTGCAGTAGTCCATTGGGAATCTTGCGCAGCCACCTGCCGATTGCCGCATCCTTTTCTTCGCAGAGGGCGTGCAGTGCGTCGACATTGATGTTGCACGCCTGCAATCCGCAGTCGCCCGCCATCAGCTCCAGCTCCAGATGTCCCATCGGGTTGCAATCATAGTGTTCGCCTTTCCCTGCCAGGCGAACATACCTGTCTCTCATGCCACGCGGAATCCAGCTGAGTCCGGCAAGGCGGAAGTGCGGCTCGATGAACTGCCACTTACTGGGTGCCGCCAGATAGATCACGCCATCCGGCTTTAGCACCCTCGCCAGTTCCCGGAGATGGACTTCCTGGTCTCCGCGCGACCCGACGTGTTCGATCACATGGTTGCTGACTATCAGATCGAACTCGTCGTCATCGAATGGCAGTCGCTGTCCGTCGTACGTCCGGAAATCGAATCCTTGCGAAACGACGCGCTGATCCGCAACATCGACCGCATCGACCCGCAATTCCCCCTGGTACTTGGCAGCAAAATACGCGGATATTTGCCCGGATCCAGCACCCACCTCCAGCATGCGCCCACGCAGTGGGAGTGCCACACATCTCGCGAACAGGCGATCAATCTTGACGGCTTTCTTCAGCCGGCTTATGGCATCCAAGGCTGCATGAGAGCTATATCCAATCAATTGGCACCGTGCACGGTTCAACTACTTACGACGAGAGATCTAGGCTCGCCCATCAGACAAGTATGGTCGCGACCTTTGATTCTTATGGCTGACGTTATTCCTACTGTCGATAAATCAACGACGTGATTTGCTCCGACACCAGCCCGATCAGGAACACGATTACCGAGGCGCTGAACAGCAGCATGCTCATGTTGGTGAACTGATGCCTGGTAACGAATGTGTAGCCATACCAACAAAGACCGGTCAAGAAGAAGACGCCAGATACCGGCACGAACAACTTCAACGGCGCGTAAAGCGTGGCAATCTTGAAAATTATCAACAGGAACCGGATGCCATCCTTGAGTGGGCGGATATGGCTCTTGCCCAAGCGCTTGGCCACCGGAATTGGCATGTAGGCCACCGAGTAGGCGCTACGGAAGAACGCCATGGTGCTGGTGGTCGGGTAACTGAAGCCATTGGGCAGCAGGTGGATGAACTCCCTGAACTTGTCGGCGCGCACCACGCGGAATCCCGATGTCAGGTCCTTGACGTCGAACCCCGTCATCCGACTGGCGAGCCAGTTGTAGAACGCGTTCGCCGCCCCCCGGTGTACGCCGGCCTGTCCCGACCAGTCGCGCGCACCGACCACCATGTCGTAGCCATTGTCCAGCTTGGCTAGCAGAGCGGCGATGCAGGCCGGATCGTGCTGCCCGTCCGCATCCATGAAGACGAGGATGTCGCCTTTCGCCGCGCGCGCGCCGCGCTTGATGGCCGCGCCGTTGCCCATTGAGTAGGGTGAGGACAACACGATCGCGCCGTGCCCGGACGCGATCGCCGCCGTGGCGTCCGTCGAACCGTCGTCCACCACGATGATCTCGGCACCGGGCATGCAGGCCCTCAGCACGGGCAAGGTCCGATCCAGGCCACCGGCCTCGTTCCTGGCGGGCAGGATGACGGAAATGGTCATGTTTGGTCCCCTTTCGGACTAGGTTAGCCGGAAGCTCGACCCCAAGAAAGAGCTCGTAGCGGGTAGTGCAGCGCTCCTCGCCCATCCTGCGGTTAGGCACGGTTCCTGCTTTAATGTGGCAAAACTTGTTCGCTTGGATGTCCCCATGAATGCAGTCGCCTCCGCCAACCTCGTCGGCATCACCGGCCTGGCACGCCGCCTAGTGCAGGACGGCGCCCTGGAAGAGTCCGCCGCCCGCGCGGCCATGGCCAACGCCACCGAAGCCAAGGTGCCGCTGCCGCAGTGGATCGCCGAGAAGCGGCTGGTCACCGCGCCGCAGCTGGCGGCGGCCAATGCCGTGGAATTCGGCATGTCCCTGCTGGATGCCTCGGCGTTCGACCCCGCGCAGAACGCCCTCAAGCTGGTCAGCGAGGAGCTGGTGCAGAAGCACCAGGTGCTGCCGCTGTTCAAGCGCGGGGGCAAGCTGTTCGTCGGCGTCTCGGACCCCACGCGCAGCCACTCCGCGCTGGACGAGATCAAGTTCCACACCAACCTGATCGTCGAGCCGATCCTGGTGGACGAGGACCAGCTGAAACGCACGCTGGACCAGTGGCAGAGCGCCGCGTCGAGCATGGGCGGCAGCTTCGGCGACGATGACGACGGACTAGACAACCTGGACGTCGAGGCGGGTGACGAGGACGCCGGTGGCGACGCAGGCGTCGACAGCAAGGGCGACGACACGCCGGTGGTCAAGTTCGTGAACAAGGTCCTGGTGGATGCCATCAAGCGCGGCGCCTCGGACATCCACTTCGAACCCTACGAGACGGACTATCGCGTCCGCCTGCGCATCGACGGCATCCTCAAGCAGGTGGCCAAGGCGCCGACCAAGCTGAGGGACCGCATCGCCGCCCGCCTGAAGGTGATGTCGCAGCTCGACATCGCGGAGAAGCGTGTGCCCCAGGACGGTCGCATCAAGCTCAACCTGTCGAAGACCAAGCAGATCGACTTCCGCGTCAGCACCCTGCCTACCCTGTTCGGCGAGAAGATCGTGCTGCGTATCCTGGACGGCAGCGCGGCCAAGCTGGGCATCGACAAGCTGGGTTACGAGCCCGACCAGCAGGCGCTGTTCGAGGAGGCCATCCACAAGCCCTACGGCATGGTGCTGGTCACCGGACCGACCGGCTCGGGCAAGACGGTCAGCCTGTACACCGCGCTGGGCATCCTCAACGACGAGACCCGCAACATCTCCACCGCCGAGGATCCGGTGGAAATCCGGCTGCCCGGCGTGAACCAGGTGCAGCAGAACAACAAGCGTGGCATGACCTTCGCCGCCGCCCTGCGCAGCTTCCTGCGCCAGGACCCGGACATCATCATGGTCGGCGAAATCCGCGACCTGGAGACGGCGGAGATCGCCATCAAGGCCGCGCAGACCGGTCACATGGTGCTGTCCACGCTGCACACCAACGACGCGCCGCAGACCATCGCCCGCCTGATGAACATGGGTATCGCGCCCTACAACATCACCAGCTCGGTGACGCTGATCATTGCCCAGCGCCTGGCACGCCGGCTGTGCTCCAAGTGCAAGCGGCCGGTGCAGTTGCCACCGCAGGCGCTGCTGGCCGAGGGCTTCAGCGAGGCCGAGATCGCCACCGGCTTCACCGTCTACGAGGCCGTCGGCTGCGACGAGTGCACCAGCGGCTACAAGGGGCGGACCGGCATCTACCAAGTGATGCCGATGAACGAGGCCATCCAGGAAATCGTGCTGGCCGGCGGCAACGCCCTGCAGATCGCCGAAGCGGCACAGAAGGTCGGCATCAGGGACCTGCGCCAGTCCGCCCTGCTGAAGGTCCGCAACGGCATCACCAGCCTGGCCGAGATCAACCGCGTCACCAAGGATTGATCCAGGGCCGGCCGCCCGCCAGCGGTGACCGCTGCGGGCGGCTCATCGCCCCCGTTTACCGGTCACGTCACCGAAACCCGGCCCCCGTCACAGGCGCGGCGCTTCCATTGGGCCGATTACCGGCTACCATGCGGCATTGACAGTCCGGGTGGGGAAATCCGGACAGGGGACTACCGATGGCCGTGACCCGTTCCGCTGCGAAGACTACATCCGCGCCCGCGCGCGAGAATCCGCTCAACCTGTTCGTCTGGGAGGGCACCGACAAGCGCGGCGTCAAGATGAAGGGTGAGCAGGCGTCGAAGAACGCCAACTTCCTGCGTGCCGAGCTGCGCAAGCAGGGCATCACGCCCAGCGTGGTGAAGGTGAAGCCCAAGCCGCTGTTCGGGTCGGCGGGCAAGACCATTTCCGCGAAGGAAGTCGCCTTCTTCAGCCGCCAGCTGGCCACGATGATGAAGTCCGGCGTGCCGATGGTGACGTCGCTGGAGATCATCGAGGGCGGCCAGAAGAACCCCCGCATGGGCAAGATGGTGCAGCAGATCCGCTTCGACATCGAAGGCGGCTCGTCGCTCTACGAGGCGATCAGCAAGCACCCGGTGCAGTTCGACGAGCTGTACCGGAACCTGGTGCGCGCGGGCGAGTCGGCCGGTGTGCTGGAAACCGTGCTGGAAACCATCGCCAGCTACAAGGAAAACCTGGAGGCGCTGAAGGGCAAGATCAAGAAGGCGCTGTTCTACCCCACCGCCGTCATCGCCGTGGCGATCCTGGTCTGCGCGGTGATCCTGATCTTCGTGGTACCCACCTTCGAGGAGACGTTCGCGACATTCGGCACCGAGCTGCCCTACTTCACCCAGATGGTCATCGGGATGTCGCGGTTCATGGTCAGCTGGTGGTGGCTGATCCTGGCGCTGGTGGTGGGCGCCGGCTTCCTGGGCATGTACATGTTCAAGCGGTCGCCGGCGTTCCAGCACGCGGTCGACAGGTTGATCCTCAAAGTGCCGGTGATCGGCCAGATCATGCACAACTCCTCGATTGCGCGCTTCGCCCGCACCACCGCGGTGACGTTCAAGGCCGGCGTGCCGCTGGTCGAGGCGCTTGAAACCGTGGCCGGCGCGACCGGCAACACCGTGTACGAGAAGGCCGTCCATCGCATGCGCGACGACGTGTCGGTGGGCTATCCGTTGAACATGGCCATGAAGCAGACCCAGCAGTTCCCGCACATGGTGGTGCAGATGACCGCCATCGGCGAGGAAGCCGGCGCGCTGGACAACATGCTGTTCAAGGTGGCCGAGTACTACGAGCAGGAGGTCAACAACGCGGTGGATGCGCTGTCGAGCCTGATCGAGCCCTTCATCATGGTCATCATCGGCGTGCTGGTGGGCGGCCTGGTGGTGGCGCTGTACCTGCCGATCTTCAAGGTCGCGGCGACGGTCGCCGGTTAAGTAGTGGCATTCCTCGATCAGCACCCCGAACTGGGGTATCCGGTGGTGGCGGGCCTTGGCCTGCTGGTGGGCAGCTTCCTCAACGTGGTCATCCTGCGGCTGCCGCGGCGGCTGGAGTGGGAGTGGAAGCGCGACGCCCGCGAGGTGCTGGAGGAGCCGGAGATCTACGATCCACCGCCACCGGGGATCGTGGTGGAGCGCTCGCACTGCCCGCACTGCAAGACCGCGCTGTCGTGGTACGAGAACATCCCGCTGTTCAGCTGGCTGGCCCTGCGCGGCAAGTGCCGGCACTGCAAGGCGCCCATCTCGCCGCAATACCCGATCGTCGAACTGCTGACCGCCCTGCTGGCGGTGGCGTCGGTGTGGCGGTTCGGCTTCGGCTGGCAGGGCTTCGGCGCGGCGCTGCTGAGCTGTTATCTGGTGGCGCTGAGCGGGATCGACCTGCGCACCCGGCTGCTGCCCGACCAGCTGACCCTGCCGCTGATGTGGCTGGGCCTGATCGGCAGCCTGGACAATCTCTACATGCCGGCCAAGCCCGCGCTGCTGGGCGCCATCGCCGGCTATGTGTCGCTGTGGCTGGTGTGGTGGCTGTTCAAGCAGGTCACCGGCAAGGAAGGCATGGGGCGCGGCGACTTCAAGCTGCTGGCCGCGCTCGGCGCCTGGGTCGGCCTGAGCGGCGTGCTGCCGATCATCCTGATCTCCTCGCTGGTCGGCGCCGTGGTCGGCTCGGTCTGGCTGGCCATCAAGGGTCGCGACCGCGCCACGCCCATCCCGTTCGGCCCCTATCTGGCGATCGCCGGCTGGATCGTCTTCTTCTGGGGCCAGCAGATCGTCGACGCCTATCTGCGGTTCGCCGGGCTGAAGTGATCCGCGCGCGGGTGCGCGTGCGGCGCCCTGTCCCATAATCGGCCCATGAGCGAGTACTTCATCGGACTGACCGGCGGCATCGCCTCGGGCAAGAGCGCACTGGAGAAGGCATTCGCCGCGCACGGCATCGTCGTGGCCGACGCCGACCTGCTGGCGCGCGAGGTGGTCCAGCCGGGTACCCCCGCGCTGGCGGCCGTGGTGGAACGCTTCGGCAATGAGGTGCTGCAGGCCGACGGCCAGCTCGACCGCGCGGCCCTGCGCGTGCGCGTGTTCGGTCACGACGCGGAACGGCGCGCGCTGGAAGCGATCCTGCACCCCGCCATACGTCGGCGCCTGGAACAGATCTGCCGGCAGGCCACCAGCCCCTACGCCATCGCGACGGTCCCGCTGCTGGCCGAAGGCGGCGGGCGCGCGGCCTACCCGTGGCTGCACCGTATCCTGGTGGTCGACACGCCGACCGAGGTGCAGAAGCGGCGGCTGATGCAGCGCGACGGCATCGACGCAGTCCTGGCGGAAAAGATGATGGCCGCCCAGGCCTCGCGCGCGGTGCGCCTGGCGCTTGCCGACGACATCGTGGTCAACGACGGCGACATCGCCCACCTGCAGCGCGCGGCGGGCGACCTGCATCGGCGCTATCTGGCGCTGGCGGAAGCCGGAAACACGCATTCCATGGCGAACAATCGCCCCCTGTAGGCGCGGGCCATGCCCGCGATGCTCTTCCAGGCCGGACAGCACAGCATCGCGCCCAAGGGCGCTCCTACAGAGCACGTCGCGCCGCTTTGTAGGAGCGGGCCATGCCCGCAATGCTCTTGGAACACGCACCGGAACGCATCGCGCCCAGGGGCGCTCCTACAACGCCTTCGGAATGCGGTCCGCGATCCACACGGCGTCCCAGAACGGGTAGTCGCCCACGCGTTTCACCCACCCTGCCCTGACGGGATTTGCGACCAGGTAACGCGCCGCAGCCCTCACGTCACTTTCCCCACGCAACAAGCGCTCGTGATATGCCCGTGCCCAGAGCGCACCGGTACGCCCCGCATCTCCGTTATAGGCGCGCGCTGTGGCGGACTTGATCCGGTTCATGATCGACGCAAGATGATCGCCGTCGCCAACCTGGACCAACCAATGTCCGTGGTCCGGCATCAACACCCACGCCAGCAGCCGCGATTCGCGGTAGACGTCAGGGTCGAGATGGCAGCGCGCGGCCCTGCAAGCGGGTGCGAATTCCTTGAAGAAGGGTTGGCGCCCAATGGTGGTCGCAGTCACCAGGTACACATGACCTGGGAGATGGAGGCGATGGCGCCGGAGCGCCGCATGACCTGCATGCGGGAAAACGGGACGGGGCATGCGAGCCAACTTGCTGGTTTGCGTTCGACATGCACATCAGGCATCGCCGCGCCTAACCGTCAGAGGCCGGAGGGGGACATGCCGCGATGCTCTTCCAGGCCGGACAGCAAAGCATCGCGCCCAAGGGCGCTCCTACAGAGCACGTCGCTTTGTGGGAGCGGGCCATGCCCACGATACGTTACGTCGCCGGCCACAAACCCCGGATCGCGGCGATCCCCTGCGCGCCATGCCGGCGCGCATCGGCGACATGATCGACCGTCATGCCGCCGATCGCGTAGATCGGCAGCGACACCCCTTCGCGCAGCGAGGCGAAGCCGGGCCATCCCAGCGGCTCGCCGTCAGGGTGGCTGACGGTGGGAAGGACGCTGCCCACCACCGCGAAGTCGCAACCCAAGGCTTCCGCCTGCTGCAGCTCGGCCGCCGTGTGGCAGGACGCGGCCACGGGCAGCCCTTCGGGCAGCGGGCGGGCCTGCAGTCCGACGAGCTGCGCGGCGCGCAGATGCACGCCCACCTGCAGGTGCTGGGCGAGGGCGATGTCGCCATTGAGCAGCACCTCCGCATCGGCCGCGCGGCAGCGGGCGACCGCCGCCGTCGCGAGCGATCGCCACGCGTCGCCCGACACGCTGCGTGCGCGCACCTGCACCCGGCGGATGCCCTGCGACAACGCCTGCTCCAGCGATGCCAGCCAGCGCGCGGGGTCCTCGGGTTCCGGCGTGACCAGGTAGCGATCCGGCTGCAACAGCGCCGCCACCACCGGACGGTCCGCCGGCGGCATGTCGTAGCGCGTCAGCTTGTCGGGCGCGACCCAGGCCAGCGCCTGGCCTTCGTGCCCGCGCGGCGTTCCGGTCCAGCCGGCCAGGTGCCGAACCTCCAGGCACAGCCGCTTGTCCGGGTACTGCTGCGGCACGCTGATGAGGTGCCCGCCCACGCGGGCCTCGATGCCGAGCTCCTCGCGCAGTTCGCGCACCAGCGCATCCTCGCGGGCTTCCCCCGGCTCCTGCTTGCCGCCGGGAAACTCCCAGCGTCCGGCCAGGTCGCGCCCTTCGGTGCGGCGGGCGAGCAGGATGCGGCCGCGCGCGTCGGTGATGACGGCGGCCATGACATGGATGGAGCGCAACGGAAGGGACATGAAGGAAGCTTGCCGGGAACCGGTCGGTAGACGCAAATAGTCCTGACGCTTTCCGGGAACGCAACGAAGAAGCCGCGCGGTGCGCGGCTTCTCCGGTCAGCGGTGACGGCAGTAGGTCAGGCCAGCTGGCCGTGGCAGTGCTTGAACTTCTTGCCGCTGCCGCAGGGGCAGGGATCGTTGCGGCCGACCTTGGGCGCGTCGCGGTGCGCCGGCATCGGGCCGGACTGCACGTAGCCGCCCTGCGCCGCGGCGAGGCGCTGCGCCTCTTCGGCTTCCTCGTCGGCGCCGTAGCCGCCGGCATCCTGGTGCTGGAACTGCATCTGCCGCGCCTGCGCCTCGGCCATCGCGCGCTCCTGCGCTTCCAGCGCGGCGACTTCCTCCTCGCTGCGGATGCGCACGCGCGACAGCAGCGTCACCACCTCGCTCTTCACCCGCTCCAGCATGCTGGAGAACAGCTCGAAGGCTTCCTTCTTGTACTCCTGCTTGGGCTGCTTCTGCGCGTAGCCGCGCAGGTGGATGCCCTGGCGCAGGTAGTCCATGCGCGCCAGGTGCTCCTTCCAGTTCTTGTCGAGCACGGTCAGCATGATGTGCTTTTCCAGCGCCCGCATGGTCTCGTCGCCGATCACCGCTTCCTTGTCGGCGAAGTGCTTGTCCATCGCCTCCTGCACGCGGCGCTCGATGGTCTCGGCGTCCAGTTCCTCGGCCTCCTCGCGCCAGCGCGACACGGGCAGGTCCACGCCCATCTCCTCGCCGAGTTCGCGTTCCAGCCCCTGCAGGTCCCACTGCTCGTCCACCGAATTCGGCGGCACGAAGCGGGCCACGGTTTCGGCCACCACGTCGCCGCGGATACCGTCGATGTTGTCCTTCACCGACTCGGCGTCGAGCAGTTCGTCGCGCTGGGCATAGATCACCTTGCGCTGGTCGTTGTTGACGTCGTCGAAGTCCAGCAGGTTCTTGCGGATGTCGAAGTTGTGCGCCTCGACCTTGCGCTGGGCCTTCTCGATCTGCCGGCTGACCAGCTTGTCCTCGATGACGTCGTCTTCCTTCATGCCGATCAGCTTCATCGCCTTCTGGACCCAGTCCGAGGCGAAGATGCGCATCAGGTTGTCTTCCAGCGACAGGTAGAAGCGGGACGAACCCGGATCGCCCTGGCGGCCCGAACGGCCGCGCAGCTGGTTGTCGATGCGGCGCGATTCGTGGCGTTCGGTGCCGACGATGTGCAGGCCGCCGGCGGCCTTCACCGCGTCATGGCGCTTCTGCCACTCGGCCTTGACGGCGGCACGCGCCGCGTCGTCGGCATCCTCGCCCAGTGCTTCGTACTCGGCTTCCAGCGAGCCGCCCAGCACGATGTCGGTACCGCGGCCGGCCATGTTGGTGGCGATGGTGATCGCACCCGGACGGCCCGCCTGCGCGACGATGTGCGCCTCGCGCTCGTGCTGCTTGGCGTTGAGCACCTCGTGCGGCACGCCGGCCTTGGTGAGGAAGTCGGACAGCATTTCCGACGTCTCGATCGAGGTGGTACCCACCAGGACGGGCTGGCCGCGCTGGTAGCAGTCCTGGATGTCGGCCAGCACCGCCTTGAACTTGCCCTGGCGGTTGAGGAACACCTGGTCCGGCGAATCCTTGCGCACCGTGGGGCGGTTGGTCGGGATGACGATGACTTCCAGGCCGTAGATGCTCTGGAACTCGAAGGCTTCGGTATCGGCCGTGCCGGTCATGCCGGACAGCTTGTTGTACATGCGGAACAGGTTCTGGAACGTCACGCTGGCCAGCGTCTGGTTCTCGCGCTGGACCGGCACGCCCTCCTTCGCCTCGACCGCCTGGTGCAGGCCGTCGGACCAGCGGCGGCCGGTCAGCGTGCGGCCGGTGAATTCGTCGACGATGACCACTTCGCCGTCGCGCACGATGTAATCGACGTCGCGCTGGTAGATGGCATGCGCGCGCAGCGCGGCGTTGAGGTGATGCACGACCGACAGGTTGTTGGCACCGTACAGCGGCTCTTCCTCGCTGATGATGCCCGCCTGCAGCAGCAGCTCCTCGGCATGCTCCATGCCCGCCTCGGACAGGTGCACCTGCTTGCCCTTCTCGTCGACCCAGTAGTCGCCCTCGCCTTCCTCGTTCTCCTGCTTGATCAGCTGAGGCACGATGCGGTTGACGCGGATGTACAGCTCCGGCGATTCGTCGGCCGGGCCGGAAATGATCAGCGGCGTGCGGGCCTCGTCGATCAGGATGGAGTCGACCTCGTCGACGATGGCGTAGTGAAGGCCGCGCTGGAAGCGGTCGGCGCGCGACATCGCCATGTTGTCGCGCAGGTAGTCGAAGCCGAATTCGTTGTTGGTGCCGTAGGTGATGTCGGCAGCATAGGCGGCGCTCTTGTCGCCGTGCGGCATGCCGGGATACACCACGCCCACGCTCAGGCCCAGCCAGTTGTACAGGCGGCCCATCCAGGCCGAGTCGCGGCGGGCCAGGTAGTCGTTCACGGTGACGACATGCACGCCCTTGCCTTCCAGCGCGTTGAGGTAGGTCGGCAGCGTGGCGACCAGCGTCTTGCCTTCGCCGGTGCGCATTTCGGCGATCTTGCCCAGGTGCAGCACCATGCCGCCGATCAGCTGCACGTCGTAATGGCGCATGCCCAGCACGCGGCGGCTGGCCTCGCGGCAGACCGCGAAGGCTTCGGGCAGGATCTTGTCGAGCGATTCCCCGCCCGCGATGCGCTGCTGGAACTCCGGCGTCTTCGCCTTCAGCTGCTCGTCGGTGAGCTTCTGCAGCTCCGCTTCCAGTGCGTTGATCTTGTCGACGGTGCGGTGCAGCTGCTTGAGCAGGCGCTCGTTGCGGCTGCCGAAGACACGGGTGAGCAGGTTGTTGATCATGTAGGGAACCGGAAAGGAAGGGAACGCCGGGGCGGCGCAGCGTGTGCGGCCCCAAAACGAAACAGGGCGCAAGGCGCCCTGTCTGGCAACACCGTATTGTAGCTTGGGGCGCCGCCCGGGGAATCAAGGCGGGCCGTCAGACCGCCCCGCCCCGGATTGGTTCCGCGCGGATCAACCGCGCTTGACCTGTCCCACCGGCGTCGGGCCTTCGCCCAGGAACTTGCGCGGATTGACCACGCGCCCGTTCTCCCACACCTCGAAATGCACGTGTGCGCCGGTCGAGCGGCCGGTGGAGCCGGCCTTGGCGACTTCCTGGCCCACGCGCACCAGGTCGCCGGCCCGCACGCTGAGGCGCGAGTTGTGCGCATAGCGGGTCACGTAGCCGTTGCCGTGGTCCACGTCGATGACGTTGCCGTAGCCGCCCTTCACGCCGGCGAAGCTCACCACGCCATCGGCCACCGCCAGCACCGGGTCGCCCACGCGCGCCTTGAAGTCGATGCCCTTGTGGTTCTGGCCGCCGCCGCCGAACGGATCGGCGCGACCGCCGAAGCCGGAGGTGATGTAGCTGTTGGCGATCGGCATGCGGCCGGGCGTCGCATTCCTGTCGAGCTCGCGGTTGAACAGCAGCGCCTCCAGCACCGACAGCTGCCGGCCGGAGGCGGCGAACTGCTGTTCCACCTTGTCCACGCCGTCCTTCAGGTCGGCCGGCTTCATGTCGTAGGACACGTCGTTGCCGCCGACGCCGACCGGCTCGTTGAAATCGAACTCGCCGTCCTGCAGCTGGCCCACGCGGGTCAGGCGCTCGCCGAGTGCATTCAGGCGGTTGGCCTGCGCCTGCAGCTCGCCCAGGCGCGCGGCCATGGCATTGATCTCCTGCTGGGCACCCCGGCGGACCTGGTCCAGTTCGGCGTCGCGCTGTTCGGCCTTGGCCTGCAGCAGCGAGACCTGACCCATGCCGGCGGCACTGCGCCCGACCACGCCGACCACCAGGCCGGCGGCGACCAGCACCGCGGCACTGGCCAGCGGACGCGCATGGAACGCGAGACGGATGCGGTAGGCCCCATGGGCGGACGCATGGGCCCACCAGGTGCGCGTATTGTTTACGATCGTCTTAAAGCTCATAGATACCGATGTCTGATTCGAAGTCCAAGCCGCGCCGCGCCGGCATCGCACAACCTGCCCTGCAGGCCGCGCTGACGGATGCCGCCACCGACCCGGTGCGTCGCGCCCTGTGGCTCGACGCCCTGGAACAGCAGCTTCGCCCCTGCCTTCCGCCTGCCCTGGCGCCGCATTGCCGGTTGGCGAACGTGGCGGGCAAACGGCTCGTTTTTATCGTCGACTCCCCCGTGTGGAACGCCCGGCTACGCCTGGCGGCACCCGAATTGATCAACGTGGCCCAATCCATCGGACTGGCGGTCACCGAAGTCACCGCCAAAACCAGCCTCGCACCGCTCCAGAAGCCTGCGCAGAACCCGGTGGTACCCGTATCGGAGGCCTCCCGCAGAGGGCTGCAAGCGGCCCTCGACCTCCTGTCCGAACCGGACTCCGCCGGTGCGACCTCCCCTCGGGGCGGTCATCGCGGGGGCCGGAAAATTTGACTCGGCCATCACGAGGGACGGGGCATGGTACCGGCCACCGCCTGTCGGGTCGTTAGCCGAAGGTTAGGAATATGTTATTTCCGGCCACAAAATCTGACACAGTTCACGATTTCGCGAAGGCGTAACCATTCGCACGCCCCTGTGTGACAGGGGTGGGAAACCGGGCGACAACGGATTCACCGTCCCGGAGGGACGGAGGTCTCAGAAGGCCAAGGCCGGCGTCGCGTAGGCGACCGGGGACGGCATGGCGCGGTCCTCGAAGGTCACTTCTTCCCAGGCCGAGGTCTCGGCCAGCAGGGCGCGGACCAGCTTGTTGTTGAGGGCGTGGCCGGACTTGAAGCCCTCGTACGCGCCCAGGATCGGGCGGCCGGCGAGGTAGAGATCGCCGATGGCATCGAGGATCTTGTGACGGACGAACTCGTCCGTGTAGCGCAGGCCGTCCTCGTTCAGCACGCGGAACTCGTCCAGCACGATGGCGTTGTCCATCGAGCCGCCGAGACCGAGGTTGCGCTCGCGCATGTACTCCAGGTCGCGCATGAAGCCGAACGTGCGCGCGCGCGCGACCTCCTTCACGTAGGCGCCGGTGGAGAACTCCACCTCCGCGCGCGACTGCGAGGCCGGGATCATCGGATGGTCGAACTTGACCGTGAAGCCCAGCCTGAAGCCGTCGTAGGGCTCGAAGCGCGCGACCTTGTCGCCCTCGGTCACCTCGACCGTGCGGAGGATGCGGATGAAACGCTTCGGGGCGTCCTGCTCGGCGATGCCGGCGGACTGGATCAGGAACACGAACGGACCCGCGGAGCCGTCCATGATCGGCAGCTCGGCCGAGGACAGTTCCACATAGGCGTTGTCGACGCCGAGGCCGGCCATCGCGGACATCAGGTGCTCGACCGTCTGCACCTTGGCGCCTTCGCAGGTCAGGCCGGTGCACAGCGTGGTCTCGGTGACGAGCTGGGCGCTGGCGGGAATCTCCACCACCGGCGACAGGTCGACGCGCCGGAACACGATGCCGGTATCCACCGGCGCCGGACGCAGGGTCATGTAGACCTTTTCGCCACTGTGCAGCCCCACGCCCGTCGCGCGGATCACGTTCTTGAGGGTGCGTTGCTGGGCCATCGGAGGGGTTCGCAGGTGGGGGGAACCTGAGCGGGCAGCGAGAGTATCACGCAGACCACTGAATCTTAACGGAAGAACCGGTCTGTCCCACCCTTGCAACACCGGTCTGGTAGGGCCGTCGGGAAAGGGCTGCCGGGCCGGCGAAGGCCCGGCAGCGAAGGGACATGGCAGTACACAGCCCCTTCCCCCGCCAGCGGGGGAAGGAGCACATCACATCAGTCGGCCTGGCGGCGCAGGAACGCCGGGATGTCCAGGTAGTCCGACGGCAGTTCCGCCGCGACCGGGGCGGACGCCGGTGCCGACGGCGCCGGCGAGGCCGAGCCGCGACGCAGGCCCAAGCCGCTGGTGGCGGCGCTGATCGGGTCCATCGAGAAGCCGTCGTCGATCGGCATGCCGGTGGTGGCGTCGCGGACCAGCTTGATCGGCGCGCGCATCGGCTCGCGCAGGTCGCCGCCACGGCCGACCGGCTGGCGGGCGGCGTTGCGGTTCAGGCCGGTGGCCACCACGGTCACGCGCACTTCGTCCTGCATGTCCGGGTCCAGCACGGTGCCGACCACGACCGTCGCGTCTTCCGAGGCGAAGCCTTCGATGGTGCGGCCCACTTCGTCGAACTCGGCCATCGTGAAGTCCGGGCCGGCGGTGATGTTGACCAGGATGCCGTTGGCGCCGTTGAGGTTGACGTCGTCCAGCAGCGGGTTCTGGATCGCGGCCTCGGCGGCGGCCTGCGCGCGGTCGTCGCCGCGGGCCGAACCTGTACCCATCATGGCCAGGCCCATCTCGCTCATCACGGTGCGCACGTCGGCGAAGTCGACGTTGATCAGGCCCGGACGCACGATCAGGTCGGCGATGCCCTGCACGGCGCCGAGCAGCACGTCGTTGGCGGCGCGGAAGGCCTGGATCATCGTCGCGTTGCGACCCAGCACGGTGATCAGCTTCTCGTTCGGGATGGTGATCAGCGAGTCGCAGTGGTGGCTCAGCTCCTCGATGCCCTTCAGCGCAACCTGCATGCGGCGGCGGCCTTCGAACGGGAATGGCTTGGTGACCACGGCGACGGTCAGGATGCCCATCTCCTTGGCCAGCTGCGCCACGACCGGCGCGGCGCCGGTGCCGGTGCCGCCGCCCATGCCGGCGGTGATGAACACCATGTCGGCGCCGTCGAGGGCGTCGATGATGCGCTCGCGGTCTTCCAGCGCGGCCTGGCGGCCGACTTCCGGATTCGCGCCTGCGCCCAGGCCCTTGGTGACGTTGCTGCCCAACTGCAGCTGCAGCTTGGCGCCGCAGTTCTTGATCGCCTGCGAGTCGGTGTTGGCGGTGATGAACTCCACGCCGTCCACGCTGCCGTTGACCATGTGCGCCACGGCGTTGCCGCCGCCGCCGCCCACGCCCACGACCTTGATCACCGCATTCGGGGCCATCTTTTCAACCAGTTCGAAATGTGCCATGTCCTTGTCCTCTTTGGTGCCGTGATAGGTGATTCGGGATTGGTGATTCGGAGAGCGCATATCCGCCATCCGATCCCGCAACGCCTCACGACGAGTTGTTGTGTTTTAGTTGTTGTTGCGTACCGCGCTACCGCAATCGTTCCGTCTACCTTCCGCTTGCTGCTCTGCTCTCTGTCCTCGACTACCGCTCTTGCCTGCTCTTGCTCTTGCGAATCACCAATCTCCAATCACGAATCCCACGCGGTGAATTCGTCAGAATTCACCGCGATACCAGTTCTGCAGTTTCTTGAACCAGCTGCCCGCCTTGCCCGTGGGCAGCGACGGACGCCGGGGGTGTTCGATCTGGCTGCCCATCAGCAGCAGGCCGACGCCGGTGGCGTGCACCGGGTTGCCGACCACTTCGCCGAGGCCGGTGACGTGCTGCGGGATGCCGACGCGCACGGGCATCTGCAGCATCTCTTCGGCCAGCTCGACCACGCCTTCCATCTTCGCGGCGCCGCCGGTCAGCACCATGCCGGCGCGCACGCGCTCCTCGAAGCCGGAGCGGCGCAGTTCGGCCTGCACCATCTCGAAGATCTCCTCGTAGCGCTGCTGCACGGCCTGCGCCAGTGCGTGGCGTGGCAGGCGGCGCGGCGGGCGGTCGCCGACGCTGGGCACCTGGATGCTTTCCTCCGCCGTGGCCAGCTGCGCCAGCGCGCAGGCGTAACGCACCTTGATCTGCTCGGCTTCCGGCGTGGGCGTGCGCAGCATGTGCGCGATGTCGTTGGTCACCTGGTCGCCGGCGATCGGCAGCGACGCGGTGTGGCAGATCGCGCCCTGCACGAACACCGCCAGGTCGGTCGTACCCGCGCCCATGTCGACCAGTACCACGCCGAGTTCGCGCTCGTCGCTGGTCAGCACGGCGACGCTGGAGGCCAGCGACGAGAAGATAAGGTCGTCGATCTGCAGGCCACAACGCTGCACGCACTTGCTGATGTTGGCGGCCGCGGACTGCGCGCAGAACACCAGGTGCGCGTCGACTTCCAGGCGCACGCCGGTCATGCCGACGGGGTTGCGGATGCCTTCCTGCGAGTTGTCCAGCTTGTACTCGCGGGGGATGGCGTGGAGGATCTTCTGGTCGGCCGGGATGGCAACCGCCTTGGCGGCTTCCAGCACGCGGTCCAAGTCGCCCCAGGTCACTTCGCCGTCGCGGATCGGCACGATGCCGGGCGAGTTGCGGCACTGCACGTGGTTGCCGGAGATCGACGCGTAGACCGAGCGGATCTCGCAGCCCGCCATCAGTTCGGCTTCCTCGATCGCGCGCTGGATCGACTGCACGGTGGACTCGATGTCGACCACGACGCCGCGCTTCAGCCCGCGCGATTCGTGCGAGCCGATGCCGATCACTTCGATCGGATTGCCCGGTGCGTACTCGCCGACCAGCGCCGTCACCTTGGAGGTGCCGATGTCCAGCCCGACGATCAGCGATTTGTCACCCTTGCGATTCATGTAATGCCCTGCAGAAGACGACCTGCGACCGCGATCGGCGCAGGCAATGGAGTCGGGGGGGCGGCCGGCGGCGACGCCTTGGGCACCTCGCCCCAGCTGAGCGCGAAGCCGTTGGTGTAGCGCAGGTCCGCGCGCACCAGCGGCTGCGCCTGCGCCGCGGTCAGCAGCTGCGGCAGCATCCGCGCGAAGCGGCCCAGGCGCGGACGCGCATCGGTGCGGCCGACGACGACCTGCGTGCCGTTGCCCAGCAGCAGCGACCAGCTGCCGCGCGCGTCCATCACCAGCGTGGTGACGTCCAGCCCCATCGGCGCGAACAGCTGGCGCGATTCGTTGTAGAGCGCGGTCACTTCCTGCACCTGCGACTCGGGACCGCCGAGCTGCGGCAGGTCCAGGCCGGTCAGTTCTTTCGGCATCGGGAAGAGGCGACCGTGCTCGGACAGCAGCTTGTCGTTGCCCCAGCGCGCGAACGGCTTGTGCTCGGTGATGCGTACCTCCAGCACGTCCGGCCAGCGCTTGCGGACATCCGCGCGCTCGACCCAGGGCAGCTGCTCGACCGCGCGCTTGGCGTCTTCCAGGCGAACCGCGAAGAACCCGCGCTTCGCGTAGGGCAGCACCGTGGCCTGCAACTGGGCCGGATCCACGCGCGTCAGTTCGCCCTGCACGCGCAGGCGGGTCAGCGGCCAGCGATCGGCGCCGATCCAGCCATTGACCACGGCCACGACCGGCAGTGCCACCAGCGCCAGCGCGATCAGCCAGGTCAGGATGCGCAGGGCGGCGTTCATCGGCCCGCCACCTCCGGCACCGTCTGCTCGAGGATGCGCCAGCACAGCTCCTCGAAACCGATGCCGACCTGCGCCGCTTCCTTCGGCACCAGCGAATGGCTCGTCATGCCGGGCGCGGTGTTGACTTCCATAAGCAGGAAACGGCCGTCGGCGTGGCGCATGACGTCCACGCGACCCCAGCCGCTGCAGCCGGCGGCGCGGAAGCCGTCCAGCGCCAGCGCGCGGATCTGCGCTTCGTCGCCGGCATCGTCCAGGCCCGGGCAGACGTACTGCGTGTCCTCGGCGATGTACTTGGCGTGGTAGTCGTACCAGCCCGTGGCCGGCACGATGCGCACCGACGGCAGCGCCAGGTCGCCGAGGATGGCGACGGTGAATTCGCCACCGGTCAGCATCTGCTCGGCCAGCAGTTCGCCGGGATACGTCGACGCGAACGCGACCGCCGGTGCGAGGTCGTCCTCGCCCTGGATCTGGAACACGCCGACGCTGGAGCCTTCGGCCGACGGCTTCACGAACACCGGGAAGCCGAGCGTGCGCACCGCCGCGACCAGATCGCCGCCGGCGGGAATGCGCACGAAGCTCGCGGTGGGAAGGCCGGCGGCCTGCCACACCTGCTTGGTGCGGATCTTGTCCATCGTCAGCGCGGAACCCAGCACGCCGGGGCCGGTGTACGGCACCCCGAGCGACTGCAGCAGGCCCTGCAGCACGCCGTTCTCGCCATCGCCGCCGTGCATGATGTTGAACACGCGGTCGACCTTGCCCGCGCGGATCGCCTCGACCAGCGCCGGCACGCCATCCACGGCGAACGCCTGCACGCCGCGGGCGAGCAGCGCGTCGAGCACGTTCTGCCCCGAGTTCAGCGACACCTCGCGCTCGCTGGACACGCCGCCCAGCAGCACGGCGACGCGGCCGAAGCGCGAGGCGTCGGTCACGCGCAGCGGCGGCACGGTCACAGCGCTCATGCGGAATCCTTCGCGGCGAAGCCGTGCGCCGCGATGTGATGCGACATGTGGCCGATGTCGCCGGCCCCCATCAGCAGCAGCAGGTCGCCGTCCTGCAGCACGTCGGGCAGCACATCGACCAGTTCGCTGACCTGGCTGACCACCACCGGCTCGTTGCGGCCGCGCGCACGGATCGCGCGCGCCAGCGACTTGGAATCCGCACCGGCGATCGGCTGTTCGCCGGCCGGATACACCTCGCTCAGCACCAGCGCATCGGCTTCCGACAGCACGGCGGCGAACGCGTCGAACTGGTCGCGCGTGCGGCTGTAGCGGTGCGGCTGGAAGGCCACCACCAGGCGCTTGTGCGGCCAGCCGCCGCGCGCAGCGGCGAACACCGCGGCCAGTTCCCTCGGGTGATGACCGTAATCGTCGACCAGCTGCACGCGCGCGCCCTGCGGCGTGACGATCTCGCCCAGGTCGTTGAAGCGGCGGCCGATGCCGGCGAACTTCTCCAGGGCGGCGGCGATGTTTTCCGGCGATACGCCCAGCTGCCAGCCCACCGCCGCGGCGGCGAGCGCGTTCTGCACGTTGTGGCGCCCCGGCAGCGCGAGGCTGACGCGGATGCTGGCGTCTTCCGGCAGGCGCAGGGTGAAGTGCATGCGACCGCCTTCCTGCGTCACGTCCTCGGCACGCACGTCGGCGTTCTCGGCGAAGCCGTAACTCATCACGTGGCGCGGCGTGTCGGCGGCGATGGCGGCGACTTCCGGATCGTCGATGCACAGCACCGCCAGGCCGTAGAACGGCAGGCGCTGCAGGAACTCGGCGAACGCCGCCTTCACCCGCTCGAAGTCGTTGCCGTAGTTCTCCAGGTGATCGGCATCGATGTTGGTGACGATGGAGATCAGCGGATTCAGGCGCAGGAAACTGCCATCGCTCTCGTCGGCCTCGGCCACCAGCCACTGCCCGTCGCCGAGCTTGGCGTTGGCGCCGGCGGCGAGCAGCTGGCCACCGATAACGAAGGTCGGGTCCAGCCCGCCCTCGCTCAGCACGGCGGCGGCCAGGCTGGTGGTGGTGGTCTTGCCATGCGTGCCGGCCACGGCGATGCCGCGACGGAAGCGCATCAGTTCGGCCAGCATCGCGGCGCGCGGCACGATCGGAATGCGCTGGCTGCGCGCTTCCATCAACTCGGGGTTGTCGTGTCTGATCGCGCTGGAGACCACCACGCAGTCGGTGCCCAGCACGTTCGACGCATTGTGGCCGCGCATCACGCGCGCACCCAGCGAGGCCAGCCGGCGGGTGGCGGCGTTGTCGGCATTGTCCGAACCCGACACCTCATAGCCCAGCGTGCACAGCACCTCGGCGATGCCGCTCATGCCCGAACCGCCGATGCCGACGAAATGCACCCGGCGGAACGCTTGGGCCAGGTTACCGGTGTGCTGCAGCCGGCGCTCGCGCGCGGCGGCGATCATCGGGCACCTCCGGTGGCCGCGAGATGGGTGATTCGTGATTCGGGATTCGCAAAAGCGCTCCCGCGCAGCGTCAACACGCCTCGCTTACTGTTGCCCTCACGAATCACGGATCCCCCATCACGAATCACGGCTGCACCTCAAGAATGATGTCGGCGATGCGGTCGGCCGCATCGGGTTTCGCCAGCGCGCGCGCCGCGGTCGCCATCGACAGGCGCGCACCGGCGTCGTCGATCAGGCGACGCAGCGCCGAGGCCAGGCGGTCGGCGAGCGCGTCGTCCTGCTTCAGCAGCACGGCGGCATTGCGTTCGACCAGGTAGTCGGCATTGCGGGTCTGGTGGTCGTCGACGGCCTGGGCGAACGGCACCAGCACGCTGCCCACGCCGACCGCGCACAGTTCCGCCAGCGTCGACGCGCCGGAACGGCAGACCACCAGGTCCGCCCAGGCGTAGGCGTCGGCCATGTCGGTGATGAAGGCTTCGACGCTGGCGGACACGCCGGCATCGGCATAGGCCTTGGCCGCTTCGTCACGCAGCTTCTCGCCGCACTGGTGGCGCACGTCGATACTGCCCGCAGGCAGGGTCGCGATGGCCTTCGGCACGGCCAGGTTCAGCGCACGCGCGCCCTGGCTGCCGCCCAGCACGAGGACGCGCAGCGGACCACTTCGACCGGCGAAGCGTTCGGCCGGCGGCGGCAGGGCGGCGATCTCGTCGCGCACCGGATTGCCGACGACCTCTTCCCGCGACGGGAAGGCGCCCGGGAACCCGGTCATCACCCGACGCGCGACCTTGACCAGCACGCGGTTGGTGAAGCCGGCCGCGCGGTTCTGTTCGTGCACCAGCAGCGGCAGGCCCATCAGCTTGGCCGCCACGCCACCCGGGCCCGATGCGAAACCGCCGAAACTCACCACGGCCCGCGGCGCACGGCGGCGCAGCACGAAGCCGGCGGCACGGATCGCACGCAGCACGCGCACCGGCGCGCCCAGCAGCGCCAGCGTTCCCTTGCCGCGCAGGCCGGTGATCGCCAGCGTGTCCAGCGGAATGTCGTGCGGCGGCACCAGGCGCGTCTCCATCGCGCCGTCGGCACCCAGCCAGACCACCGGCACGCCACGCGCGCGCAGCACCTTGGCAACGGCCAGCGCGGGGAAGATATGGCCACCGGTACCACCGGCCATGATCATCACGGGAGCGGTGCCGGCGTTCACGCGAGCCTCTCGAACGTCGGTTCGATGCGCGGCTGCAGACGGCTGGTGCCGCGCAGGGTCTGCGAGAGCGGCATGGCGGGCGTCTGGGGCGCGGGGGAGACCGGGCGCGGCTCGGCCGGCGCACGCGGCGTCTCGCCGCCCTGCACCGTTTCGCCGCGCAATGCGACCTGGCGCTGGGTGCGCTCCAGTTCGTACGACACGCGCAGCAGCAGGCCCATCGCCACGCAGGTCATCAGGATGCTCGAGCCGCCCGACGAGATCAGCGGCAGGGTCAGGCCCTTGGTCGGCAGCAGGCCCAGGTTCACGCCCATCGACACGAAGCTCTGCATGCCGATCCACAGCGCCACGCCGAACGCGACGTAGCCGGCGAAGTGGCGGCGCATCTCCACGCAGCGTAGGCCGATCACGAAGGCGCGGCCGACCAGCAGCGCGTACAGCGCCACCACCAGGCAGATGCCGACGAAGCCGAGCTCCTCGCCGATCACCGAGAAGATGAAGTCGGTATGCACTTCCGGCAGATAGTTGAGTTTCAGCACCGAGCCGCCGAGGCCGATGCCGCTCCACTCGCCGCGGCCGATCGCCATCAGCGCGTTGGTCAGCTGGTAGCCGCTGCCGAACGGATCGGCCCACGGATCGGAGAACGAGGTCAGCCGGCGCATGCGATACGGCTCGGCGATGGCGACGATCGCCAGTACCGGCAGGCCCACCAGCACCGGGCCGAACATGCGCGGCATGTTCACGCCACCCAGCACCAGCATGCCGGCGGTGATCGCCAGCAGCAGCGAGGACGAACCGAAGTCGGGCTGCAGCAGCAGCAGCACCACCAGCACCACCACCACGCCCAGCGGCTTCAGCATCGCGGCCCAGGTCGCATTGACCTCGTCGCGGAAGCGCACCAGGTAGCTGGCGAGCCAGACGATGAAGAACACCTTCACCACCTCGACCACCTGGAAGTTCGACACGCCCAGGTTGATCCAGCGGTGCGCGCCCTTGACGCTCACGCCCAGCCCCGGCACGAACACCATCAGCAGCAGCACCACGCAGCCGAGCAGCAGCAGGTGATTGCGCGCCTCGATGCTCTTCAGTTCGGTGCGCGTCACCCACCACGCCAGGCCCGCACCCACGACCAGGAACATGCCGTGGCGGATGAGGTAATAGAACGGGTTGCCGTGCTGGTAGATCGACGCCGACGCCACCATCACCACGCCCAGCGACGCCAGCGCCAGCATGGCGCCGAGCAACCAGGGGTCGAAACGGCCCCCGATGGCGTCCAGTCGCGTGGCCTGGCGCGGCGTATCGTTCATCAGCGCACCTTCAACGTGGCCAGGCCGACCAGGACCAGCACGACGGAGATGATCCAGAAGCGCACGATCACCCGCGGCTCCGGCCAGCCCTTCAGTTCGAAGTGGTGGTGGATCGGCGCCATGCGGAACACGCGCTTGCCGGTCAGCTTGAACGACGCCACCTGGATCATCACCGACAGCGTCTCGATGACGAAGATGCCGCCCATGATCACCAGCACCAGTTCCTGGCGCACGATCACCGCGATGGTGCCCAGCACGGCGCCCAGCGCCAGCGCGCCGATGTCGCCCATGAACACCATCGCCGGATACGTGTTGAACCACAGGAACCCGAGACCCGCGCCGGCGATGGCCGCACAGATGATGGTCAACTCGCCCGCCCCCGGCACCGGCGGGATCTGCAGGTAGCTGGAGAACACCGCGTTGCCCGAGGCGTAGGCGAACACGCCCAGCGCGCACGCGACCAGCACCGTCGGCATGATCGCCAGGCCGTCCAGGCCATCGGTCAGGTTGACCGCGTTGGAGAAGCCGACGATCCAGAAGTACGCGATGGCGACGAAGCCGATGCCCGCCAGCGGCAGTGCGATCGACTTGAAGAACGGCACGTAGAAGGTGGTCGCCGCCGGCACGTCGGCGTACAGGTACAGGTACAGGCCGGCGGCCAGGCCGAAGATCGACTGCAGCAGGTACTTCCAGCGCGATTTCAGGCCGTTGGGATCGCGCTTGACGATCTTGATCCAGTCGTCGTACCAGCCGATGGCGCCGAATGCCAGCATCACCAGCAGCACTACCCACACGTACTTGTTGCGCAGGTCGCCCCACAGCAGCACCGACAGCAGCACCGTCATCAGGATCAGCGCGCCGCCCATCGTCGGCGTGCCGGCCTTGGAGAAGTGCGACTGCGGGCCGTCCTTGCGGATCGGCTGGCCGCCCTTGAGCTGGCCGAGCTTGCGGATCACCGCCGGACCCAGCCACAGCGACAGCGCCAGCGACGTCAGCGCGGCCAGGATGCCGCGGAACGTCAGGTAGCCGAACAGGCCGAAGAAGTTTTCCAGGCTCTGCAGCCAGCGAGCCAGTTCAAGCAGCATGCGAGGTTTCCTCCCCGTTGGACAGCAGGGCGGCGACGATCCGGTCCATCGCGCTGCCGCGCGAGCCCTTGACCAGACAGCGCACGCCGGCCCGCAGCTCGGCGCGCAGGGCGTCGGCCAGCGAGGCGTGGTCTTGGAACGGATACGCGCCATCGCCGAAGGCGGCGGCGGCGGCGGCGCTGAGCGGACCCAGCGTGTAGAGGCGACGGATGCCGGCCGTTCTTGCGCGTGTACCCATCTCGGCGTGCAGCGTGACTTCGTCGGCACCCAGCTCGCGCATGTCGCCGAGCACCAGCCAGCCCTCGCCACCGGCCTGCGCGCTCGCCGCCGCCAGCGTATCGATGGCGGCGACCAGCGAGCCGGGATTGGCGTTGTAGCTGTCGTCGATCACCACTGCGCCGTTCGGCAGCGTGTGCGCGACCTGGCGGCCGGCGACCGGCTGCGCGGCCGACAGACCCTCGGCGATGATCGGCAGCGATACGCCGCAGGCCATCGCAATGCCGGCGGCCGCAAGTGCATTGAGTACGTTGTGGCGGCCCGGCAGGTGCAGTTCGACCGCGATCTCGCCATGCGGCGCCACCAGCACGAAGTCCGAACCGTCCGCGGTCGCGCGGATGTCGCGCGCGGTCAGGTCGGCGGTGGCCTCCAGGCCGAAGCGCAGGATGCGGCGGTCGGGCACGCGGCTGGCGAAGTATTCGGCGAAGGCGTCGTCGGCGTTGATCACCGCCGTGCCGTCGGCCGGCAGCGCGTCGTAGATGGCGCCCTTGGTCTCGGCCACGCCCATCAGCGAGCCCATGCGCTCCAGGTGCGCGGCGCCGATGTTGTTCACCAGCGCCACTTCCGGCGTGACGATGTCGGTCAGGTAGGCGATGTCGCCCGGCTTGCCGGCGCCCATCTCGTAGACCGAGAAGTCGGCGTCGTCCGGCCCGTCGATGATGGCCATCGGCAGGCCGATCTCGTTGTTGCGGTTGCCGGGATTGAAGTAGGTGACGCCGGCGCGCTGCAGGATGGACACGACCAGTGTCTTCACCGAGGTCTTGCCGTTGCTGCCGGTGATGGCCACCGTTTTTTCCACGCGGTCGCGCTGCAGGCCGGCGGCGATGCGCGCCAGCGCCAGCAGCGTATCCGGCACCACCACCTGCGGCACGTCGACCTTCACCTCATGGTCGACGAGCACCGCGGCGGCGCCGCGCATGGAGGCGTCGTAGGCGAAGTCGTGGCCGTCGAACCGTTCGCCGCGCAGCGCCACGTACAGGCTGCCCGGCACCAGGGCGCGGGTGTCGTGGGTCAGCGACCCGATCACCAGGTCGTCGCCCAGCAGTTCGCCGCCCGCCCAGTGCGCCAGCAGGGAAAGGGGAAGCCGTTTCATCGACGGTCCTCCAGCGCCTGGCGGGCGACGGCGGTGTCGTCGAACGGATGCTTCACGCCGTTGACGTCTTGGTAGGGCTCATGACCCTTGCCCGCCACCAGCACGATGTCGTCGGGCCCGGCCTGCGCCACCGCCTGCGCGATCGCCTGCGCGCGGTCGCGCTGCACGAGCACCACGTCCGGTTTCGCGAAACCGGCCATGATGTCGGCGACGATGCGATCGCCGTCTTCGGTACGCGGATTGTCGTCGGTGACCAGCACCACGTCCGCCAGGCGCTCGGCGATGGCGGCCATCTGCGGGCGCTTGCCGGCATCGCGATCGCCGCCGCAGCCGAATACGCATAACAGGCGGCCCTGCACGTGGTCGCGCAGACTGGACAGCGCCTGCTCCAGCGCGTCCGGCGTATGCGCGTAGTCGATGACGACCAGCGGACGACGGTTCCCTGCCGCATCGCTGTCGCCACCGAGCCGGTTCATGCGGCCATGGATCGGCGACAGCCGCGACAGTGTGCGCCCGATCTCGGCCGTCGTATCGCCCAGCGCATGCAGCACACCGGCCACCGCCAGCAGGTTGTCCACGTTGAAACGGCCCAGCAGGCGCGACTGCACCGGCTGCGTTTCGTCGCCGATGACCAGGTCGAAGCCGATGCCGCTGCCGTCCAGCCGCAGCGCGTCCGCGCGCACGACCGCATCGCCCTGCCCGCGCGAGCTCACGCCGATCCGCTGCAGGCCGTGCGGCAGGCGGCCGAACAGATCGCGCCCGTAGGCGTCGTCGAGGTTCACGACGCCAGCTTTCAGACCGTCGCGCACGAACAGCAGCGACTTGGCGGCGCCGTAGCGCTCCATGTCGCCGTGATAGTCCAGGTGGTCGCGGGTGAGGTTGGTGAACACACCGACGTCGAAATGCACCGCGTCCACGCGGCCCTGGTCGAGCGCGTGCGAACTGACTTCCATGGCGACAGCCTTGGCGCCGGCGTCGCGGAACTGCGCCAGCAGCGCATGTATCTGCAGCACCAGCGGGGTGGTGAAGCCGGTGGGCGCCACTTCGCCGTACATGCCCGCGCCGAGCGTACCGACGGTCGCGCATCGCACACCGCGCAGGTGCCAGGCCTGCGCCAGCAACTGCACCGTCGACGTCTTGCCGTTGGTGCCGGTGACGCCGACCATCTTCATGTCGTGCGACGGCGCGGCATGGAAGCGGTCCGCCATCGCACCCATGCGTGCGCGCAGGCCGGGCACGGCGATCGCATCACGCGGCGCCTCCAGCCCGTCCGGCACCGGCGCTTCGAACAGGATCGCGCTGGCGCCGTTCTCCTTTGCCTGTGCAGCGAAGTTCAGGCCGTGCGCGCCGAATCCCGCGATGGCCACGAAGGCGTCGCCCGGCTGCACGCTGCGGCTGTCCAGCGTCAATCCGCGCACGACGATGTCGCGCGGCACGTCCACGTCGGGCAGCAGTTCGGCCAGCGCCATCATCCGCCTCATCGCGTCGCCTCCGTGGCCGGCAGCGCGGCATGCGGGGCGTCGAACGCGGACGGGTCGGTCGTGTCGACCGCATCGTCGGCGACCGGCGCCGGCACCGGCGCGGCGCCGGTCGACCGGCCCGCATGCTTGGCCTGCGCGGCGAGCCAGGCCTCGATGTCGTCCGGCGGCACGTCCATCAGGCGCAGCGTTCCGTCCATGACGTCATGGAAGACGGGCGCGGCGACCAGGCCGCCGTAGTAGCCGCCTTCCTGCGAATCGTTGATCACCACCACCGCGGCGAAGCGCGGATTGCTGGCCGGCACCAGGCCGGCGAAGAACGAGGCATAGCGCCCCTTCGCATAGCCGCCGCCCGACGCGATGCGCGCCGTGCCGGTCTTGCCCGCGACGCGGTAACCGAGCACGCCCGCACGCTTGGCACCGCCCTGGGTGACCACCGTTTCCATCATGCCGACCACTTCGCGCGCGATCGCCGGGTCCAGCACCTGCGGCGCTTCGCCGCGCTGGCCCTTCACGAACGTCGGCGTCACCAGCTTGCCGCCGTTGCCCAGCGCCGCGTACGCACGCGCAATCTGCAACGGCGTCACCGCCAGACCGTAGCCGTAGGATATGGTCGCCTTCTGCAGGCCGTTCCAGCGGTCCGGCGGCGCCAGCATGCCGGCCGATTCGCCCGGGAACCCGCTGCCCGGCTTCTGGCCATAGCCGAAGCTGTGGATGCTGTCGTAGAAGTAGCGGTTGTCCAGCTTTTCCGCGATCTTGATCGAACCGATGTTGGAGCTCTTGGTGATCACGCCGGTCACGGTCAGCACGCCGTTGTTCCGCGGCACATCGCGGATGGTGTAGCGGCTGTTCAACGCCATGTAGCCGGGATTGGTGTTGACCAGCGTGCCCGGCGTCACCACGCCGGCCTTCAGCGCGGTGGACACGGTCAGCGGCTTCATCGTCGAACCCGGTTCGATCATGTCGGTCAGCGCACGGTTGCGGCGCGCATCCGGCTTCACCCGGTCGATCGCATTGGGGTTGTAGGTCGGCAGGTTGACCATCGCCAGCACTTCGCCGGTGGCCACGTCCATGATGACGATGGAACCGCTGCTGGCCTGGTGCTCGAGCAGCGCATTGCGCAGCTCGCGGTGTGCAAGGTACTGGATACGCCGGTCGATGCTGAGCGTCAGGTCCTTGCCCGGCTGCGCGGAACGGATCAGGTCGACGTTCTCGACGATGCGGCCGCGGTTGTCGCGGATCACTTTCTGCGCGCCCGGCGTCCCGCTCAGCCACTCATCGAAGGCCAGCTCCAGCCCTTCCTGGCCGCGGTCGTCGATGTTGGTGAAGCCCAGCACATGGGCCATCGCCGGCCCTTGCGGATAGAAACGACGGAACTCGCGCTGCGAGAACACGCCGGGAATCTTGTGCGCCAGGATCTTCTGCGCCTCGTCCGGATTGATCCGGCGCTTGAGGTACAGGAATTCCTTGTCGGCCTTTTGCGAAAGGCGGTTGGTCAGGTGGTCGAGCGGCACGCCCAGCGCCTGCGCCAGCTCGGGCAGGCGGTCGGGCGCCTTCAGCAGTTCCTGCGGGTTGCCCCACACCGATTCCACCGGCGAGGACACCGCCACCGGCTCGCCGTTGCGGTCGGTGATCATGCCGCGCGAGGTGGGAATGGGGATTTCGCGCAGGAAGCGCGCATCGCCCTGGCGCTGGTAGAAATCGTGGTTGATCAGCTGCACGTAGGCCGCGCGGCCGACCAGGCTGACCGAGCACAAGCCCATCGCGCCGAGCACCAGCGCGAGGCGGCCGCGCAGGTTGAAGCGCGCGCGGTTGCGGTTCTTGGCGGGCGCGGCGGTCATGGGCGGATCACCACCACGTCGGTCGCTTCCGGGAACTTCATGCCCAGGCGCACGCGGGCGACCTGGTCGATGCGCGTGGCTTCGGCGACCGTGGCCTGCTCCAGCTGCAGCCGGCCGAACTCGACGTTCAGCTCATCGCGGTCGCGCTCGAGCCGGGTCACTTCGTCAAACAGCACGCGATGGCGGTGGCGCGCGTAGACCACGCCGATCGCCGACGCGATGTTGGCCAGCACCAGCACGATGATCAGGAAGCGGCTCATGCGGTGCCTCTTGTGGAGGCCGGGAGTGGGGAGTCGGGATTGGGGATTCGGGAAGCGGAAGCCGCGGCAGGGCTGGAATCGGCACCCATGCCGCTGCCCGCGGTTGCGAATTCCGACTCCCCACTCCCGATTCCCAGCTTCTCGGCAACCCGCAGCACGGCGCTGCGGGCGCGCGGGTTGGCGGACACCTCGTCTGCCTCGCCCTTCTGTCCGCTGCCGATGGCGCGCAGCGTGGGAACGAAGTCCACCGCCACCGGGAACCGGCGATTGGCCGGCGGTGCCTTGGCGTGCTTGTTGATGAACTGCTTGACGATGCGGTCTTCCAGCGAATGGAAGCTGATCACCGCCAGTCGGCCCCCGACCTTGAGCCGCGCCAGCGCGGCGTCCAGACCGACTTCCAGGTCCGACAGCTCGCGGTTGATGTGGATGCGGATCGCCTGGAAGCTGCGGGTGGCCGGATGGATCTTCTCGCCGCGCGGCATCACCGACGCGATCGCGGCCGCCAGATCGGCGGTACGGGTGAACGGCTGGGTCGCGCGACGGGCGACGATGGCGCGCGCGATGCGGCGGCTCTGCTTCTCCTCGCCATAGGTCCACAGCACGTCGGCGATCTCGCGCTCGTCGGCACGGGCGATCCAGTCGGCCGCGCTCTCGCCGGACTGCGGGTCCATGCGCATGTCCAGCGGACCATCCTTGCCGAAGCTGAAACCGCGCTCGGCCACGTCCAGCTGCGGCGACGACACGCCCAGGTCCAGCAGCACGCCGTCTAGGCCGGCGGCGGTGTCGTCCCACTGCGCGAGCGAGGCGAAGCTGCCGCGGAAGATCGACACGCGCGCATCGCCGGCGAACGTCCGTTCGGCATGCGCGATCGCGTCGGGATCCTTGTCCATCACCAGCAGCCGGCCTCCGGGGCCGAGTCGTTGCAGCACGCCGCGCGCATGGCCTCCGCGCCCGAACGTGCCGTCCAGATAGGTACCGTCCTCTTTCACCTGCAGCCCTTCCATGACCTGCGTGTACAACACCGGCACGTGCAGCGCTGGAAGGTGACCGGCCGGCGCGGACTGCCGCTCGCCGTCACCCCGGGTCACAAGCGCAGCTCGAGCATGTGTGCGCTCAGATCGTCGTCAGTGAGGGTCTGACGGATCTGCGCGTGATGCGCCTGTTCGCTCCAGAGTTCAAACTTCTCGCCCATGCCCAGCAGCACGGCCTTCTTCTCGATGCCCACCGCACTGCGATGGCTGGCCGGCACGCTGATGCGGCCGTTGCCGTCCAGTTCGACCGGCGACGCGGCACCGATCAGCTTCAACTGCAGGCTGCGGTGCGCCTTATGGGTGCTGGGGAGCTTGCTGACCTCGTCGCGGACGCGCTGCCAGACCTTTTCGGGGTACAGGTACAGGCTGCCGGCCTCGAACGGGTTGTAGGTGATCACCAGGCGGTTGCCGCACTCGCGCGCGACGAGGTCACGGTACGCGGTGGGCACCGCGAGCCGTCCCTTGTCGTCCACTGTGATGGCGGTCTCACCCTGAAACACAGGCCTTGCCTTCCCGACGCGCGAATGAGCGATCAATTGAACCACGAAAAACCACTGAAAACCCGGTTTTCCCTCTGTTGCCCACCTTAGCACCGCGCACAGGGTTGTCAACAGGAATGCGGAGCGGAAATCGCTTGGCGGATCAATGGCTTGCAGCAAACTTCAGAGACTTGTTCAAGCCTTATCCACAAGTTGCTGTTTCGTCTCAAATTTTGAGATTGAGGGATGATTCAGTGAGGTGACCGTCGTTTCACATGACCGCCACTGTCCGCGTCTGGCGCAGGCTGGAACTGCGCAAACTCCCGCCGCAGAATCGGCCCATGTGCCTCGTCGCCCTCGCCTGGAAGGTCCACCCGCGCTGGCGCCTGGTGCTGGCGGGCAACCGGGACGAATTCCATGCCCGCCCCACCGCGCCGCTGGCCCGGTGGACGACGTCGCCCGCGCTGATGGCGGGACAGGACCTGCAGTCCGGCGGCACCTGGGCCGGGGTGGATGCCCACGGACGGATGGCGCTGGTGACCAACGTGCGCGACCCGGCCATCCGGGTGCCCGGGGCTCCGTCCCGCGGCCAGCTCGCGACGGGGTTCCTGCAATCGCCGGACAGCGCCGAACACTGCGCCAGCGGCCTGCTGGCGGCCGCCGAAGCCTTCGCCCCCTTCAACCTGGTGCTGGCCGACGCCTCGGCATGCGAGTACGTCAGCAACTACCCCACGCCACGACGCATCACGCTGGCGCCCGGCCTGCACGCCCTGTCCAACGGCGACCTCGACGAACCGTGGCCGAAGACGATGGCGTTGAAGCGACGGTTGGCGGCCTGGGTCGCCACGGGCAGCGACGATGTCGCCCCGCTCTGGGCCGCCCTCGCCGACGAGACTCCGGCGCCGGACGACCACCTGCCCGACACCGGCGTGGGCCTCGAGCGGGAACGCCTGCTGTCCCCCGCCTTCATCCGCAACGACCGCTACGGCACCCGCGCCAGCACCCTGATCGCCATCGACCATGCGGGGCATGGGTGGATCAGCGAGCGGAGGTTCGGGCCGGAGGGCGTGTTCGAGGGGGAGACGACGTTGCGGGTCGGGCCTGGTGCGTAGACCCCACAACGCCTGACAGATTGCGGTCGCGACTTACGTCGCTCCTACAACAGCAAACAGAGAAGGGTGGCTTCACCAGCCCCCTGAGTCAGGGGGCGATCCGCACCGCAGGTGCGGATGGGGGTGTGGCAGCAAGGCTCGGGGCCCAAAGTTTGCCGGCGCAAACTTTGGGAGCTTTTCCTGCGCTTGCGCAGGAAAAGCTAGCGGCGGAGCCGGCCGGTAAGCCGGGTTCTGTCGTGGACAGTCATTCCTCTAGGCGCAACGTCACCGTTACGCTCAAGCAACCTACCCGGAGACACTGCGGGCCGCAGCATAGCCTCCCTATTTGGTCTTGCTCCCGGTGGGGTTTGCCGTGCCGGTCCGTTGCCGGACTCGCGGTGCGCTCTTACCGCACCATTTCACCCTTACCCGCATCCCGAAGGACCGCTGGCGGTATCTTTCTGTTGCACTTTCCGTCGGCTCGCGCCGCCCAGGCGTTACCTGGCACCGTGCCCTGTGGAGCCCGGACTTTCCTCGGCATTGTTTCCAATGACGCGACTGTCTGGCCGGCTCCGCCGCGCGCATTGTCGCACAGCCTCCCCGTCCCGTCGGCCGCGTCGTCACGCCACTGCGTGCAGTGCCATGCCGGCGAGCGGCATCGCCACGATCATCCAGCCCACCGGCAGGCGCGCCCCTACCAGCGCCACGAACCCCGCCAGCACCACCATCGCATCGGCGATGCCCGAGACCGCGCTGGACCACAGCGGATCGCACAGGGCCGCCAGCAGCAGACCGACCACGGCGGCATTGATGCCCGCCAGCGCACTGCGCATGCGCGGCACGGCGACGATCCGCTGCCAGAACGGCAACACGCCCACCACCAGCAGTCCTGCCGGCAGGAAGATCGCGACGATCGCCAGCGCACCGCCCAGCCATCCGCCGGGACCGGCCTGCATCGCCGCGCCCAGGTAACCGGCGAAGGTGAACATCGGACCCGGCACCGCCTGCACCGCGCCGTACCCGGCGATGAAAGCATCCTGCGACAGCCAGCCGGGCGCCACCACGCCCGCCTGCAGCAGCGGCATCACCACGTGGCCGCCGCCGAACACCAGCGCACCGGCGCGGTAGAACAGGCCGAACCCATCCGCAGGCGACCCCGTTCCCGCCGACCAGGACGCCGCCAGCAAGAGCGCGAACACCGAAAGCGCCAGCACCCCCACCCGCCGCGACGGCACGCCCGGCATCCTCGCCGACGTCGATGCGGTTACGCCCGCGCGCAGTCCCAGCCCCACCAGCGCACCGGCCACGATCACCGCGATCTGCATGCCGGCCACCGGCCAGACCAGCAGGGCCACCGCGCACACCAGCATCAGCAGCCAGGTGATGGCGTCGCGGCAGAACGCCCGCGCCATGCCCCACACGGCCTGGGCCACCACGACGACCGCGAGCAGCTTGAATCCGTGGACCAGTCCCTCCGGCACCGCAGCGCGCCACTGCGACAGGCTGGCGCCCAGCGCCACCATCAGCAGCGCGGAGGGAAGCGTGAAGCCACACCACGCGGCCAGCGCACCCGGCAGACCGGCACGGCGCAGCCCCAGCACCATGCCCACCTGACTGCTGGCCGGTCCCGGCAGCACCTGGCTCAGCGCGACGATGTCGGCGTACTCGGCTTCGTCCAGCCACTGGCGCCTGACGACGAACGCGTCGCGGAAGTACCCCAGGTGCGCGATCGGACCGCCGAACGAGGTCAGCCCCAGCCGCAGGAACACCAGGAAGACGCGCCAGGCCTCCATCACGTCAGCCGTGGACGACGCCGGCCGTCATTCCGCATCGGCCTTCATCCCGTACAACGCCTTGCGCGGCGCCCCGGTGATCTCCGCCGCCAGCTTGGCCGCCGCCGACGGCGGCAGGTGCTGGCTGAGCAGCCCGTAGACGCGGCGACCTTCGACCAGGCGCGCATCCAGGTCGTCGCCCGCGCCCTGCACCATCACCACGAACTCGCCCTTGCGCTGGTTGTCGTCCGCTTCGACCCGCGCGTGCAGGTCGGCCAGGGTGCCATCCAGCACGGTCTCGAAGAGCTTGGTCAGCTCGCGTGCCAGGACCGCGGGGCGCTCGTCGCCGAAAGCCGCGCGCATGTCGGCCAGCGATTCGGCGATGCGGTGCGAGGATTCGTAGAACACCAGCGTGCGCGTCTCGCCGGCCAGGCGCTGCAGGTGCTCGCGCCGTGCCGAGGCCTTCGCCGGCATGAAGCCCTCGAAGGTGAAGCGGTCGCTGGGCAACCCGGCCACGCTCAGCGCGGCGATGGCCGCGCAGGCACCCGGCAGCGGGCTGACCTTGATGCCGGCGGCCCGGGCGGCGCGCACCAGACGGAAGCCGGGATCGCTGACCAGCGGCGTGCCGGCGTCGCTGACCAGGGCGAGGGAGTCGCCGGCCGACAGACGCTCGACCACGCGCTGCGCCAGCGCGTCCTCGTTGTGCTCATGCAGGGCCAGCAGCGGCGTGGCCACGCCGAAATGCGACAGCAACTGGCCGCTGCGGCGCGTGTCCTCCGCGCAGATCGCCGCCACGCTCCGCAGGGTCTCCAGCGCGCGCGGCGTCAGGTCGCCCAGGTTGCCGATCGGCGTGGCGACGATGAACAGGGTTCCTGCAGGCATTCCGGTGGGGCTCGGTGGCTGGGGGTAGAATCGTAGCCGGTTCCCCTGCCTGAACACCGACGATGCCCCTGGACCTGCCTGTCGCACGCCCGCTTTCTGTCCGCCTCCGTCCCGTCCGGACGTGGATGGCGCTGCTGCTGGTCGCCGTCCTGACCAGCTGCGCGACCTCGCCGGGCGCAGGTCCCGCCACGCCGGCGACACGCTTCGCGCCCGCCTTCGCCACGGCGGCCACGCTCGCCCGCCAGGATGCCGTCCTCAGCGGGCAGGCGCGTGCCGACAACGTGGGCGAGATCGACCGCCTGCTGGCGACGCTCGACGACGCCACCCTCACCCGCGACGCCGCCGCCCTGCCGGTCGGCGACCCGCTGTACAACTTTGCCGGCCGTGCGCTGCAGCGCCGCGGCCTGCCGCTGCCGCGCCCGTTCGACCGCGGCGCGCAATGGCGGTTCGACGCCGGCAACCGCCCGCCTGCGGAAGCCGACGGCTATCGCCCGCCGATGAAGCTGGCCGTGCTGCTGCCGCTGTCCGGCAACCTGGCCACCGCGGCAGCCCCCGTGCGCGACGGCCTGCTGGCGGGCTACTACGGCGAACGCCGTCGCCGCCCCGACCTGCAGTTCTACGACACCACCGGCACCGCCGCTGGTGCCACGGCCGCCTACGCACGGGCCACGGCCGAAGGCGCCGACTTCGTCGTCGGCCCGCTCGGGCGCGACGAGGTCAGCGCGCTGTTCCAGCAACCCGAGCTGGCCACCCCGCTGCTGGTACTGAACCGCGGCACCGTGGGCGTACCGGACGGCAACGCCGGCTTCTCGCTGGCGCCGGAGGACGACGGAATCGCGGCGGCCGAATACCTGCTCGCGCGCGAGCGCCGCGCGGCGCTGGTGATCGAAGGCACCGACGACAACGGTCGCCGCGCTTCGCAGGCGTTCGCGGCGCGCTTCGCCGAGCGCGGCGGCAAGGTCACGCGGGTGATCCGCGTGCAGGACGCACCGGGCGACCTGTCGGCCGCGCTCGCCACCGCCGCGCAGGAAGGCGCCGACGCGGTGTTCCTGGCCGTGCGCGGCGGCACCGCGCGCGCGCTGACGCCGCAACTGGCGCTGGCCGGCCTGGGCGGCAAGACGCGCGTGGGCACCTCGCAGCTGACGTCGGGCACCGGCAAGCCGGAAGAAGACATGGCGCTGGACGGCATCGCGTTCCCGACCGAGGCGTGGACCTCGCGCGGCGTGCCCGCCCTGCCCGCCGCCAGCGTCACCGGCGAACGCGTGCCGACCGCGCGCGGCCCGGCCGCCCGCCTGTTCGCGTTCGGTTACGACGCCTGGCTGCTGACCGCCTACTTGGAAAGGCTGGCGACCGGCGCCAACGCCGAGCTGAGCGGCGCCACCGGCCGCCTGCAGCTGGACGGATTCGGCAACGTGGTGCGTACGCCCTCGTGGTCGACGTTCGCCGGCGGACGCGCCGTCCCGATCGCGGATGGCGGTTGACCGGCGCGCACGCGGGCACGCCGTCGAGGTCGCCGCGCGCGACCTGCTGCGGCGCGCGGGCCTGACCGACATCGCCGCCAACGCGAACTACCGCGGCGGCGAACTGGACCTGGTGATGCTCGACGCGACACGTCCGGGCACGCCCGCGGTGGTGTTCGTCGAAGTGCGCTACCGGCAGTCGCAGGCGTTCGGTGGCGGCACGGCGTCGATCGACGCTGGCAAGCGCCGCCGCCTGGTGCATGCGGCGCAGCGTTTCCTGCAGGACCATCCCGCACTGGCCGAGGCGCCGTGCCGGTTCGACGTGATCGATGCGCAGGGCGATCCGGAAGCGCCGCGTCTCGACTGGATCCGCGATGCCTTCAGGGCCGACGAGATCTGACCGGCGACACCTACAATGGCGCGATGGATGCACGCCTTCCTCCCGCCCTGCACGCAGCGATGTCGACCCGGCTCGGCGATGGCTGGCTGAGCGGCGAAGCCTGCCGGCCGTTCGGCGGCGATGATTCGAGGCGATGGGCGATGCCGTTGGCCGTCGCGCTGCCGCGCACACAGGAGGATGTCGTCGCCCTGGTGCGCGCCTGCCGCGAGCACCGCGTGCCGATCGTCGCGCGCGGCGCCGGCACCGGTACGACCGGTGCGGCGGTACCGATACAGGGCGGTGTGGTGGTGGCGTTCGGGCGGATGGATCGTATCGTCGACATCCGGGCCGCCGACCGCTGTGTGGTGGTGCAGCCGGGCGTGCTTAACGGCGAAATGCAGCAGGCGCTGATGCCGCACGGCCTGTTCTGGCCGCCGGACCCGTCGAGCGCGGATGCCTGCAGCGTCGGCGGCAATCTCGCCACCAACGCGGGTGGCCCGCGCGCGGTGAAGTACGGCACCGCGCGCGACAACGTGCTCGGCATCGTCGCGGTGACCGGTGCCGGCGACCTGATCCGCTGCGGCGGTGCGTACACCAAGGACGCGACCGGCTACGACCTCACCCACCTGATCGTCGGCAGCGAAGGCACGCTGGCGCTGATCGTGGAAGCCACGCTGAAACTCGCACCGCGCCCGCGCGCGCAAGCCGGCCTGCGCGTGCTGTACCGGGACGCCGCCACGGCCGCGGCGGCGGTGTCGCGCATCATGGCGCGGCCGGCGACGCCGGCGATGCTGGAGTTCATGGACCGCAGCGCTATCGCCCTGATCCGCCGCAACGGCAGCGACGTTCCCGAGGCGGGCGCCATGCTGCTGGTCGAAGCCGATGGCGACGAGGACACGCTGCCCTACGCGTTGCAGTCGCTGGCCGACGCAGCGGAAGGTGACGGCATGCTGGCACTGGATGTCGCACAGGACGGCGCCGCGCGCGACCGGCTGTGGGCGGCACGGCGCGCCTTGTCTCCGGCGCTGCGCACGATCAAGCCCGGCAAGATCAACGAGGACGTGGTGGTGCCGGTCTCGCGGATTCCGGACCTGGTGGCAGCGATGGAAGCGTTGTCACGCGATGCCGCACTGCCCATCGTCGTCTTCGGTCATGCCGGCAACGGCAACCTGCACGTCAACCTCATGTACGACGACGCCGATTCGGGCGAAACCGCACGTGCGCAGGCTGCGTTACCGACCGTGTTCGCGACGGTGCTGGCGCTGGGCGGCACGCTGTCGGGCGAACACGGCATCGGCCTGAGCAAGCGGGATTTCATGGCCGATGCGTTCAACGCGGCGACGCTGGACGCGATGCGTGCGGTGAAGGCCGCGCTGGATCCCGACGGCATCCTCAACCCCGGCAAGGTGCTGCCGCCGCGCGCGGGATGAATACTGTGGGAGCGACGTAAGTCGCGATCGGAAACCCAACCTCTGCGCGAAGATCCGGTCATTCGCGTTGCGCGTGTACTGCGGCGCGTTTTCGTTGTTGCAGGCGGTATTGCTGCCGGGAAGCGATCGCGACTTACGTCGCTCCCACATCCACAGGCATGTTCACGGCGCCGCGAAGTGATCGTATCCACGCCGCGCGGACGACCAGGGCCGGCCATCGGCACGCAACGCCTGTACACCCTCGCCTGCCACCATGCGGCCGATGCGGGTGATCCGCAGGTCGAGCTGCGATGAGAGTGCTTCCACGTGCTCGCGCGCATCGACCGGCGCGGTGAAGCAGAGTTCGTAGTCGTCGCCACCGCTGGCCTGCATGGCAGTGCGGGTCACTTCATCGAACGCGGCCCGCAAGGCCTCCGACACCGGCAAGGCATCGACCTCGACCTGCGCGGCCACGCCGCTGCGCGATGCGATGTGGCCGAGGTCGGCGAGCAGGCCGTCGGACACGTCGACGCAGGCATTCGCCAGGCCGACCAGTGCGAGCCCTGCGCGCACGCGCGGCGTGGGCCGGTCCAGCCGCGTACGCAGCGCATGGGCAGGGTCGCGTTCCAGCAGTGCCAGCGCGCCCGCCGCATCGCCCAGCGTCCCGGTTATCCAGACATCGTCCCCGACGCGCGCGCCGTCACGACGCAGCGCACGCCCGGCATCGACGAATCCCATCGCGGTCACCGACACCGACAGCGGGCCGCGCGTCGTATCACCGCCCACCAGCACGATGCCGTGCTCGCCGGCCAGCGCAAGGAAACCGTCGAGAAAGCCGTCGATCCAAACCGTATCGGACTGCGGCAACGACAGCGACAGCGTGCACCACGCTGGCTCCGCGCCCATCGAAGCGAGGTCGGACAGGTTGACCGCCAGCGCCTTCCAGCCGATGTCGGCCGGCGCGGTGCCGGCCGGAAAATGGACGCCGGCATTCAAGGTGTCGGCGGTGACGACGAGCTGCCGCCCGGGCGGCGGCGCCAGCAGCGCGGCGTCGTCACCGATGCCGAGCACGATGTCATCGCGCGTGCCCGCGCGTGCGCGGATGCGGGCGATCAGGTCGAACTCGCCGGCTGCCATGGCGGCGTCAGGTGCGCGATCGCGCGAAGTCGACGGCGGACTGGATCGCCGCGCGTGCCTGCGGGCTGTTCTTCCAGCAGGTGGAACCGGTGAGGCCGGCCGCGCCGGCGACGATCTCGGACGGCTCGGCCGCTGCCAGTTGCCGCAGCGAGGCAATGCCCATCTGTTCCAGCCGTTGCACGACGGTGGGGCCGACGCCCTTCAGCGCGAGCAGCGCGTCGCGTTCGTCGGCGGAAAAGCGCGCGTCGCCGGCCGACACGTCAGCGGCGCGCCTGCGCCTCGGCGGGGCGCCATTCGACGGCAGCATGGTCGAGCACGCCGTTGATGTAGGTGTGGCCGTGTTCGGAGCCGAACCGCTTGGCGGTTTCGATCGCCTCGTTCAGCACCACGCGGTACGGCACGTCGAGGCGGTGGATCAGTTCGTAGGCGGCGATGCGCAGTACCGCGCGCTCGATCGGATCGACTTCCTCCACCGTGCGGTCGAGGAACGGCAGCAGCGCCTCATCCAAAGTAGCGCGATGGCGGACGACGCCGCGCACCAGGTCCTCGAAGTACTCCAGATCGGCGATCTCGTGCGCCTGCTCGTGCGCGAACTGCGCGATCACCTGGCCGACTTCGCCGCCCGACATCTGCCACGCATACACGGCCTGCAGCGCACGACGACGCGCGCGCGCGCGCGTGACCGGATCGACGCCGTCCTTGCGGTGGGGATGTTGATGTCGGCTCACGTCGGCTCCTCGACTGCGGGTATTCGGGTTATCGGATCGGGATCAGGAGAACCGCGACAGCAGGTGCGCCATCTCGATGGCGGCCAGCGCGGCTTCCTCGCCCTTGTTGCCATGGCTGCCGCCGGCGCGCGCTTCGGCGTCCTCGATGCGCTCCACCGCCAGCACGCCGTTGAGCACCGGCACGCCGGTGTCCAGCTGCACGCGCATCAGGCCCTCGGCGCAGCGGTCGGCGACATGTTCGTAGTGGCGGGTGTCGCCACGGATCACGCAGCCCAGCGCGATGATGGCCGCGTGGTCGCCACTGGCGGCCAGGCGTGCGGCGACCAGCGGGATTTCCCAGGCACCCGGCACGCGCACCACGTCGATCGCATCCTCGCCCACGCCGTTGCCGGCCAGGCTTTCGCGCGCGCCGGCCACCAGCACGTCGGTGATGCGCGGGTTCCAGCGGCTGGCGATGATCGCGAAGCGGGCGCCGTCGGGCGCGCGCAGATCGCCTTCGTAGTGGGACATGGCAGGTTCCTTGGGGGTGGGGAAGTCTAGCAGCCGCGGCGGCGGCGGGTCCGTTCCGGCGGTCAGGGCTGGACGTACTCGACCACGTCCAGGCCGAACCCGGCCAGGCCGACCTGCCGCCGCGGCGTGCCCAACACCCGCAGCTGGCCCAGGCCCAGGTCGGCCAGGATCTGCGCGCCGGCGCCATTGCGGCGCCATTGGCCGACATCCTTGGCGTTGGCCTGCACCTCGGGTTGCTTGCGCAGGCGCGCCAGCAGCGCATCGGCGCTGCGCGGCTCGGACAGCACCACCATCACGCCCTGCCCTTCGCTGGCGATCGCACGCAGCGCGTCGGTGGCGTGCACGCCGAAATCGTCACGCCGCCAGTGCAGCAGGTCGCTCAGCGGGTTCTCCACCTGCACGCGCACCAGCGTCGGCGTGGCCTTGTCGGGGCTGCCGAGGACCAGCGCGAAGTGCAGGTCGTGGGCGATGCGGTCGCGGTAGGTCACCAGCCGGAACGGTCCGAACTCGGTGTCGATGGCGCGCTCGTCGATGCGCTCCACGGTGTGCTCGGTGGCCAGCCGGTAGGCGATCAGGTCGGCGATCGACCCCATCTTCAGCCCGTGCTCGCGCGCGAACACTTCCAGCTGCGGGCGACGCGCCATGCTGCCATCGGGATTGAGCACTTCCACCAGCACGCCGGCGGGCTCCAGACCGGCCAGCAGTGGCAGGTCACTGGCCGCCTCGGTGTGGCCGGCGCGCGTCAGCACGCCGCCAGGCTGGGCGATCAGCGGGAAGATGTGGCCGGGCTGGCTGAGGTCGCTCGGTTTCGCATCCGGTCGCACGGCGGTGCGCACCGTATGCGCGCGGTCGTAGGCGGAAATGCCGGTGGTGACGCCCTCGGCCGCTTCGATGCTGACGGTGAAGTTGGTGTGGAACTGCGCCGTGTTGGTCTGCACCATCGGCGCCAGGCCCAGCTGCGTGCAGCGCTCGCGCGTCAGCGACAGGCACACCAGGCCGCGCGCGTGGGTGACCATGAAGTTGATGTCCGACGGCTTGACCAGCTCGGCCGCCATGATCAGGTCGCCTTCGTTCTCGCGGTCCTCGTCGTCGACGATGACGACCATGCGGCCGTTGCGGATCTCTTCAAGGAGTTCGGGGATCGGGGAAAAAGCCATCTTTCGGTGCTCGGATAACAGAGAGGGAATCGTCATCCCAGCGACCGCTGGGATCCATCTTGATCTTGATGCTTCGTCTGTCTTGGCAGCGATGCAAAAACGTCAGCGTGGATCCCGGCGTTCGCTGGTATCAAGGCGGAGGAGACGGTGTCGATTGAGGGGTCGGACGCCACTCAGCGCGCGCCCAGCAGGCGCTCCACGTAGCGCGCCACCAGGTCGATTTCCAGGTTCACCGCATCGCCCACGACGGTCTGCGAGAACGCGGTATGCGACACGGTGTGCGGGATCAGCGCGACCTCGAATCCCTCATCGTCCACCTCGTTGACGGTCAGGCTGACGCCGTCGACACAGATCGAGCCCTTCTTCGCGATGTACTTCGACAGCGGTGCCGGTGCGGCGAATCGCCAGCGCTGCGCGCGCGCATCCTCGTGCACCGACAGCACGCGGCCGATACCGTCGACATGGCCGCTGACCAGGTGACCGCCGAGGCGATCGGTCGGGCGCATGGCGCGCTCCAGGTTCACCAGCGCGCCTGCGGCCAGGCCGCCGAGCGTGGTCAGCGACAGCGTCTCGGTGGACGCATCGGCCTGGAAGCTGGCGACGTCGAACGCGACCACGGTCAGGCACACGCCGTTCACCGCGATGCTCTCGCCGAGCTGCACGGCGTCAAACGGCAGCGTGCCCACGGCCACGGTCAGGCGGACATCGCCGCCGACGGGTTCCAGCGCCGCGATGCGGCCGACGCCTTCGATGATGCCGGTGAACATCAGCAGGCCTCCTGCAGGAGGACGGGGAAAGCGATGGGAAGCGTGTAAGGCATGCAGCGTCTCTCGCGAAAGCAAAGCGGAGACGCCTCCGGGCACGAAGGCAGGCGCACGACGCCGCGCTTGCGCGCGGTTCGGCGATGCCGTCTTCTTTCATCCGGACTATGACCGTCGGCTCCGGCATCCGACCGGATCTGCTGACCCTCCGGCGACCTGTGCGAGGGACTCGCAGGGTGCCCAAGGCGCTCGCGGGCTCGTCGCTGGGCGACCTACCGCCGGTGGGGAATCGCACCCCGCCCTGAAGACGTCGTTGGTGGTGTACCGGCGGACCGGCCCACGCATTCTACACGCCGGCCCCGGCGCAGGCCGGCGAACGGAGTGTTCCGCAGCGGTGTCAGGCCGGCTTGCGGCGGAGGTGCAGGATCAGCGGCCAGCGCATGGTGCGCACGCGCTGCGGATCGCCCCACACCTCGGCCAAGGCCGGCGTGTGGGCATAGACCGGATCCTCGCCGGTGGCCGCGCGGTAGCTGCCGGTCGCCGACAGGCTGCCGAAATAGCCCAGCAGCGTGGGCAGGTTCCATTCGGCGGTCAGCCACAGGCGCGGCGTGGGCACGAACTCGAACGGCCACACGTAGTCGCCGTAGCCCATGTCCACGTCGGCGCGCTCGGGCGGCCAGTACGGGTCGATGTCGTCGCGGACCTTCTCGGCCACCTCGGCCAGGTCGTCCTCGAAGATGATGTCCTGGTACGTCCACGCCGCCAGCACGCCGCCCGGCCGCAGCACGCGCTCGCAGGTGGCGAAGAAGCGGTAACGATCGAACCAGTGCAGCGCCTGCGCCACCGCCACCAGGTCCACGCTGCC
This sequence comes from Pseudoxanthomonas sp., assembly GCF_035999195.1. Taxonomy (NCBI): domain Bacteria; kingdom Pseudomonadati; phylum Pseudomonadota; class Gammaproteobacteria; order Lysobacterales; family Lysobacteraceae; genus Pseudoxanthomonas; species Pseudoxanthomonas sp. The sequence goes on along the minus strand of NZ_DASYGY010000004.1, from coordinate 542,738 downwards.
GTCGGCCAGCGCGGTGGTTTCCCCCGCCTCGACGGCCAGGCTGACGTTGCTCCCCGGTTCGCCCCTGGCCCAGTGGCGCTCGATCTGCGCGGTGCTGGGATCGGTGGCATGGACATGGGCGAAGCGCGCCGCCAGGCCGCGCGTGGCCTGGCCGCTGCCGGCCCCCGGCTCCCAGACCCGTGCGCTGCCCGGCACGGCCGCGGCGATCACGTCGTACAGCGCCTCCGGATAGGTGGGGCGCGAAGCGAGGTAGACGTCGGCGACGCCGGAAAAATGATCCTTGAAAGCCATTCTGGCGGGCGGTCAGCGGGCGGGTTGCAGCAGGAGGCGGTGATCTTCGCCAATCGAGCGGCTGTCGACAATCTCCAGCCGCAGCCGGTCGGCCATCGCCTGGATGCCCAGCCCGCCGAACAGCGGTCGTGCCTGGTCGCCCAGCAGCACCGGCGCCATGTACAGCAGCACCTCGTCGGCCAGTCCCGCCGCCAGGAACGCACCCGCCAGCGTGGCGCCGGCTTCGGCGTGCACTTCGTTGATGCCGCGCGCCGCCAGCAGTTCCAGCACCGCCTTCAGGTTGAAGTTGCTGCCGGTCGCCGGCGCCACCACGCGTTGCACCTCGACATCGCGCGGCGGCTTCGCCTCGGCGGTATGCACGTAGAGCGTGGGCGCCTCGCCCTGGCGCACGTTGCCGCGGGCCACGGTGGCCAGGCCGGGATCGAGCACCACCCGCAGCGGCGGCTCGAAGGCGGTGTCGTCGCCGAAGCGCACCGTCAACGACGGGTCGTCCGCCAGCACCGTTCCGGCCCCGGTGAGGATGGCACCGGCCCGCGCACGCCAGCGCATCACGTCGCGGCGCGAGGCTTCGCCGCTGATCCACTTGGAATCGCCGTTCGCCATCGCGGTACGGCCATCCAGGCTGGTCGCCAGCTTCACCCGCATCCACGGCCGGCCCCGCTCGACACGCGAGAGGAAGCCGCGGTTCAGGCGCCGCGCCTGCGCCTCCATCAGCCCGGACTGCACCACGATGCCGGCCGCACGCAACCGGTCGAAGCCGGCCCCGTCGACCTGCGGAAACGGATCGCGCATCGCCGCGACCACGCGCGTCACGCCGGCAGCGACCAGGGCTTCCGCGCACGGTCCCGTCCTGCCGGTATGCGCGCAAGGCTCCAGCGTGACGTAGGCGGTCGCGCCCTTCGCGCGTTCGCCTGCCGCCTGCAGCGCGAACACCTCCGCGTGCGGCCCACCCGCCTTCTGGTGCCAACCTTCACCGACGATCCCATCCCCCTGCACGATCACGCAGCCGACCATCGGGTTCGGGCGCGTCGTGTACGCACCGCGCTCGGCCAGCCGCAGCGCGCGCGCCATGCACTGGTGGTCGAACGCGGAGAAGGCGGTATCAGTCATGCGTCGTCCAAACAGCATCGGAAAGGACGCCAGTATGCGCCACACGGTCGGCCGGCCGGATCGACATGATCACCACCGGCGTGCCGTGCAGCGACGTGCGCTCCTCCGCCTGCCAGCCCAGCGATGCGTAGAACTGCTCATGCCAGAGCGTGAACAGGCGCAACACCTGCACGTCTTCGCGTGCGGCATGCGCGACCGCCGCATCGACGAGCAGACGCCCGGCGCCGCGTCCGCGCGCCTCGGGTCGCACGAACAGGCTGCCCAGCCACGGACCGCCGCGATCCTGCAGCGCAGGTGCGTCTTCCACCAGCAGACTGACCGAACCCAGCAGGTCCTCGCCGTCCATCAGCAGCAACGTGGTCGGTACCGACGTCCGCGTCGCATGGTCGGCCAGTTCGGCGGTGGCGACGTCCAGCGTCCAGTCGTCGTAGAGCGCGCCCCACTCCTGGTGATGCCAGCGCGCGAGCGATTCGATGCACGCCGGGTGCCGGCCGATCGCTTCGATGCGCACGGCTCAGCGCTTCTTGTTCTTGTCCGCGTGCTTGTCGAACGGGACCACGTCGCCGCCCAGCAGGGACAGCTGGCCGGCGGCCGGCAGATCGCGTTCCAGCTTCTCGATCTCGTCGCGGAAGTCCGCGACGTCCTCGAAGCTGCGGTAGACCGAGGCGAAGCGCACGTAGCCCACGTGATCCAGCTTGCGCAGCTCGTTCATGACGAACTCGCCGATCTTGCGCGACGCGATCTCGCGCTCGCCGCTCATGCGGATCGCATGGATCACCGCGCGCACCGCGGCCTCGATCTGCTCTTCCGACACCGGCCGCTTCTGCAGCGCGCGGTCGAAGCCGGCGCGCAGCTTCCGCGCATCGAAGGTATCGCGCCGGCCATCGCCCTTGATGACCGCCGGCAGCTTGATCTCGATGTTCTCCAGCGTGGAGAACCGCTCCCCGCACGCCTCGCACTCGCGCCGGCGACGGATCGTCGCGCCGTCTTCGGAGACGCGCGAGTCGATGACGCGGGTATCGGTGTGCTGGCAGAAGGGGCAGTGCATGGGATCAGGTGTGAGTGGGGAGAAGTGAGGAGTGAGCAAAGGCGATGCCGTCCTGCCATCGATGTGCGACTGCCGTCACTCGTTCCTCACTCCTCATCACTCACTCCTCGCTTTTCAGCCGTAGACCGGATACTTCCGGCACTGCGCGGTCACCGCATCGCGCACCTTCGCCAGCACCGCCTCGTCGCCCGGCGCATCCAGCACGTCGCAGATCCAGTTGGCCAGGTCGATGCAGTCCTGCTCGCCATAGCCGCGCGTGGTGACCGCAGGAGTACCGATGCGCAGGCCGGAGGTGACGAAGGGCTTGCGCGGGTCGTTCGGCACGGAATTCTTGTTGACGGTGATGTGCGCCTTGCCCAGCGCCTCTTCCGCCTCCTTGCCGCTGACGTCCTTGCCGATCATGTCGACCAGCATCAGGTGGTTCTCGGTGCCGCCGGACACGATCTTGTAGCCGCGCGCGATGATCGTCTTCGCCATCGCCTGCGCGTTCTTCACCACTTGCGCCTGGTAGGCCTTGAACTCCGGCTCCAGCGCTTCCTTGAAGGCCACGGCCTTGGCGGCGATGACGTGCATTAGCGGACCGCCCTGGATGCCGGGGAAGACGATGCTCTGCAGCTTCTTCTCGATCTCCTCGCCCGCACCCTTGGCCAGGATGATGCCGCCGCGCGGGCCGCGCAGCGTCTTGTGGGTGGTCGAGGTGACCACGTGCGCGTGCGGCAGCGGGTTCGGATACACGCCGGCGGCGACCAGGCCGGCCACGTGCGCCATGTCGACGAACAGGTAGGCGCCGACCTTGTCGGCGATGGCGCGGAAGCGCGCCCAGTCGATGATCTGCGAGTAGGCGGAGAAGCCGGCCACCACCATCTTCGGCTTGTGCTCAAGCGCAAGCCTTTCGACTTCGTCGTAGTCGATCAGGCCCTGGTCGTTCACGCCGTACTGCACGGCGTTGAACAGCTTGCCCGAGGCATTGACCTTGGCGCCGTGGGTCAGGTGGCCGCCGTGGGCCAGGCTCATGCCCAGGATGGTGTCGCCGGGATTCAGCAGGGCGAAGTAAACGGCCTGGTTGGCCTGCGAGCCCGAATGCGGCTGCACGTTGGCATAGTCGGCGCCGAACAGCTGCTTCACGCGGTCGATGGCGAGCTGCTCGGCGATGTCCACGTATTCGCAACCGCCGTAGTAACGCTTGTGCGGGTAACCCTCGGCGTACTTGTTGGTCAGCACGCTGCCCTGCGCTTCCAGCACACGGGGACTGGCGTAGTTCTCGCTGGCGATCAGCTCGACGTGATCCTCCTGCCGGCGCGCCTCGTGGGCGATGGCCTGGGCCAGTTCGGGATCGTAGGTTTCGATGCGGGCGTCGCGCGGGAACATCGGGTCTCCGGGGCTAGGGCGGGCGGGATGCCCGATTGTAGCCCGCCCGGCCCCCGGCCACCCGGCCCCGGCAAAGGAAAAGCGCGCCGGAGCGCGCTTTTCGGGGACATCGGGCCGGCTGGCTCAGTGGTGCAGCAGCAGGTCGGCGATGATGCCGGTGGCGATGGCGACCATCAGCAGGTTGCCGCGGTCGTCCCGCACCCAGTGGTAGCCGCGGGGGGGATGGCGCACGTGGTAACGGTTGTAGTCGTTCACCACGTAGACCGGGCCGCGGTAGTAGTCGCGGTAGCGCTGGCCCTTGGCCCAGCGGTGGTAGCCGGGGGCCGGGCGGTAGACCACGCGCGGCGGGGCGTAATAGCGACGGTCGTCGTAGCGGCGGTCATAGCGGCGGTCGTCGCGACGCCCGTCGTGGTAGCCATGGCGGTAGGCCTGGCGCTGGTGGCGGTAGTCGCGACGGTCGTCACGGCGGTCCTCGCGCCAGTCGCGGCGATCATCCCGACGGTCGTAGTGATGGGAGCGACCCCGGTCGTGGCCGCGGTCGTCGCGCGCCAGCACGGGAGCGGTGACGGCAAAGGCCAGGACGGCGCAGGCCATGGTCTGGAAAAGGCGCTTGGTATTCATGGAAACCCCTCTGGGTGGCACGTGGACCCATCATGCCGATCACATCTGAACCGATTCCGGCTGGAAAACGGTTACGGCCATGTCAACGCCGCGTCGGCGAAATGTATTCAGCCGCCGGTCGGCCGGTGCCGAGCCGCTATAATCGTCGCCTTCCCTTCTGCCTCCCCGCCCGCCGCCGTCCGGCCGGGCGCCGGGGCTTGCGTACCGGAGCCAGCATGTCCTCGCAATACATCTACACCATGAACCGGGTCAGCAAGGTGGTCCCGCCCAAGCGGCAGATCATCAAGGACATCTCGCTGTCCTTCTTTCCGGGCGCGAAGATCGGCCTGCTGGGCCTGAACGGCGCCGGCAAGTCCACCGTGCTGAAGATCATGGCGGGCGTGGACAAGGATTTCGAGGGCGAGGCCCGTCCGCAGCCCGGCATCAAGGTCGGCTACCTGGCGCAGGAGCCGGAACTGAATCCCGAGCACACCGTCCGCCAGGCCGTCGAGGAAGGCGTGGGCGACGTGCTGCAGGCGCAGGCCGCGCTCGAAGCCGTCTACGCCGCGTATGCGGAGGAAGGCGCCGACTTCGACGCGCTGGCCAAGGAGCAGGAGCGCCTGGAGGCCATCCTCGCCGCCGGCGACGCGCATACGCTGGAAAACCAGCTGGACGTGGCCGCCGACGCGCTGCGCCTGCCGCCGTGGGACGCCATCGTCGGCAAGCTCTCCGGCGGCGAGAAGCGCCGCGTGGCGCTGTGTCGCCTGCTGCTGCAGAAGCCGGACATGCTGCTGCTCGACGAACCGACCAACCACCTGGACGCCGAGTCCGTCGAGTGGCTGGAGCAGTTCCTCGCCCGCTACACGGGCACCGTGGTGGCGGTCACCCACGACCGCTACTTCCTCGACAACGCCGCCGAGTGGATCCTCGAACTCGACCGCGGCCGCGGCATTCCGTGGAAGGGCAACTACACCGAGTGGCTGGTGCAGAAGGACGAGCGCCTGAAACAGGAAGAGAACCAGGAAAAGGCCCGCCAGAAGGCCATCCAGAAGGAACTGGAATGGTCGCGCCAGAACGCCAAGGGCGGCCGCTCGAAGGGCAAGGCGCGCCTGGCCCGCCTGGAGGAGCTGCAGTCGGTCGATTACCAGAAGCGCAACGAGACCAACGAAATCTTCATCCCGCCGGGCGAGCGCCTGGGCAACTCGGTGATCGAGTTCAAGAACGTCTCCAAGAAGTTCGGCGACCGCCTGCTGATCGACAACCTGAGCTTCCTGGTGCCGGCCGGCGCGATCGTCGGCATCATCGGCCCCAACGGCGCGGGCAAGTCGACGCTGTTCAAGATGATCACCGGCCAGGAAAAGCCGGACTCGGGCGAGATCGTCATCGGGCCGACGGTCAAGCTGGCCTACGTGGACCAGAGCCGCGACAAGCTGGAAGGCAACCACAACGTCTTCCAGGAAATCTCGGGCGGCCTGGACATCCTCAACATCAACGGCGTGGAGATCCAGTCGCGCGCGTACATCGGCCGCTTCAACTTCAAGGGCCAGGACCAGCAGAAGATGGTCGGCTCGCTGTCCGGCGGCGAACGCGGCCGCCTGCACATGGCCAAGACGCTGCTGCAGGGCGGCAACGTGCTGCTGCTCGACGAACCGTCGAACGACCTGGACATCGAAACCCTGCGTGCGCTGGAAGACGCGTTGCTGGAGTTCCCAGGCAACACCTTCGTCATTTCGCACGACCGCTGGTTCCTGGACCGCATCGCCACCCACATCCTCGCCTTCGAAGGCGACTCGCACGTGGAGTTCTTCCAGGGCAACTACCGCGAGTACGAGGAAGACAAGAAGCGTCGCCTGGGCGAGGAAGGCGCGCGCCCGCACCGCCTGCGGTTCAAGGCGCTGAAGTGACGGCGCCACGTTGAGCCCCAGCAGAAAGCCCGCCGATCGGCGGGCTTTTTTTTGCGGTGAACAACGCCGCGCGCAGGCGACGGCAAGGCCGGCGTCGTCGCGGCGAGTGGCGCGCGGAATCCCTGGCAAGCCTCGCGCATGAGTCCGACGCGCTTCCGCCATCGCCCCATTCCGGGGAATCCATGCACTGCCGAGGTGCGGATTAAAGCGCCGTGGACCCGCGCCGATAGCGCCTGAATACCGGGACCGACTTCACGCTGCCGCCCGCCGGCACGTCACGGTCCCGTCCCCTTCGCCTCAAGGAGTTCCATGAACGCATGCGCCGTCGCCTCCGTGTCCGATGCCGGTATCGATGACCACATCCAGTCCGTCTCCGGGCTGTCGGACTCGCTGTTGAAGCAGTTGCGGCAGTCGTTGCAGAAGATCGACGAGATCAACCGCATCACCCGCATCATTTCGATGAACGCGCGCATCGAGGCGGTTCGCATCGGGACCGCCGGCCGCAGCTTCGGGGTGATCGCCGAGGAGATGGATACGCTCTCGCGCCGGGTCAGCGACACCGCGCAGGAGATCGACCGCATGGCCGGCCGCACCAGCACCGATCTGCGCGAACGGCTGGAGCAACTGCAGACGGACGTGCGCCGGACCCGCCTGACCGGCCTGGCGCTGGCGAACATCGACCTGATCGACCGCAACCTGTACGAGCGCAGCTGCGACGTGCGCTGGTGGGCCACCGATGCGGCGATGGTGGCCGCCGCCGCGGACCCGCAGCCTGCGGCGCTCGCCCATGCCAGCCAGCGGCTGGGCCAGATCCTGGATTCCTACACCGTCTACTTCGACCTGGTGCTCGCCGACCTGCAGGGCAACGTCATCGCCAACGGTCGACCGCGGCAGTACCGGTCGGTGGGCCAGTCGGTGGCGCAACAGCCCTGGTTCCAGTCGGCGATGGCCACGGGCAGCGGCGAGGAGTTCGGCTTCCAGTCGATGCATGCCAGCCCGCTGGCCGGCGGCGAGCGCGTGCTGGTCTACGCCTGCACGGTGCGCGAAGGTGGCCGCGTGACCGGGCGCCCGCTGGGCGTACTCGGCATCGTGTTCCGCTGGGATGCGCTGGCGCAGACGATCGTGGCGCGCACGCCGCTCTCGGACGCCGAATGGCGCCGCAGCCGGGTCTGCATCGTCGATGGCCACGGCCAAGTGCTGGCCGACACCTTGGGCGCAGACGCCGCGCCGGCACGGCTGGACTTTCCGGGGCGGGCGGCCTTGTTCGCCCAGCCGCGCGCCGCAGCCGATCTGGTGATGGAGGGGCGCACGCAGTGCGTGGCACACGCCGCCTCGCCCGGGTACGAGACCTACCGCACGGGCTGGCATTGCGTGATCGTGCAGGACGTCGACTGACGCCGATCCTCGGCGGCTCAGCCGAGCCACACCTCGCCGTCGCGCACCTGTACCGCAACGGCGCGCAACGCATCGCCGCGACAGGGGCCGGCGATGCAATCACCGCGCACCAGCTCGAACGAGGCGCCGTGGGCGGCGCAGACCAGATGACCGTCCCTGCTCTTGAGGAACCGGCCGGGCGCCCAGTCGAGGCGGCGCCCGGCATGCGGACAGACGTTCAGCCAGGCGCGGACGTCAGCCCCTTGCCGATACAGGATCAACGACTCGGCATCGCCGCCGATCATGGCCTCGACCTCGGCGAACCCGCCATCGGCGATGTCGTTCAGTGCGCTCAGTCGCATGGCGTTTAACGAAGTCCTCACACGGTCATCCGACGGTCATCCGATACTGCCCCGCACCGGCTCCGGCCGCATTCTGTCACGACGCAACGCCATGTACGCACGCCATTTCCAGTTCAACGCCTTCCGCCATGTCTTCGCGCCGCGCAAGCCGCGCCATCCGTTGCTGCGGGTCGGCCTGGGGCTGCTGGGTGTGGTCGTGCTGGGCGTACTGGTGTTCTTCAGCGTGTTCGTCGGCGCCGCGATGATCGCCGCCGGCCTGGTCTACAAGCTGGTGCGCCAGCGCGGCAAACCGGTGGCGCGCGACGCGCGCGTGATGGACGCGGAGTACCGCGTGGTCCGGAAATCGGCGCTGCCGCTGCCGCGCTGATCGCACCGCGGGACGCCGTTTCCCGCCTACACTCTGCGGCCGTTCCCTGCTCGTACGGCTGCCATGACCGACCTCTTTCCTGCTCCTTCCGTGCCGCGTGTGCCCGTGCGCGGCGGCGGCACGTTCCCCGTCCGCCGCATCTTCTGCGTCGGCCGCAACTTCGCCGACCACGCGCGCGAAATGGGCGCGACCGCTCCGGCCTCGAAGGCGGAACGCGGAACGCCGGTGTTCTTCCACAAGCCCGCCGATGCCATCGTCATCGACGGTGCGGACGTGCCCTACCCGCCCGGGACGCAGGACCTGCACCATGAGGTGGAACTGGTCGTGGCGCTGGGAGCCGATGCGCCGCCGGGCGAACTGGGGCGCGATGCCGCCGCGTCGCTCGTGGTCGCCTGCGGCGTGGGCCTGGACCTGACCCGACGCGACCTGCAGGCCGCGGCCAAGGCCAAGGGCCTGCCGTGGGACACCGGCAAGGGCTTCGACCATTCCGCGCCGGTGAGCGAGCTGGTTCCCGTTGCCGACATCGGCACGCTGGAGGACCGCACGCTGACCCTGCGCGTGAACGACGAAACCCGCCAGCACGGATCGCTGCACGACCTGATCTGGGACGTGCCCGACATCCTGATCGAACTGTCGAAGCTCTATGCACTCAAGGCCGGCGATCTGGTCTTCATGGGCACCCCCGCCGGCGTGGCCGCGCTGGCGCCGGGCGACCGCTTCGCGGCCTCGCTCGACGGCGTGGTGACGCTGCAGGGACGCATTACGGACTGAGCGTTGCAACCACGGCCTCCATGCGCGCTATAGTCCCCGCCGATGGCGCAGCGGCGCCGGCAGACTAAGGACAACAGCATGGGCATGATCGGCGAGTTCAAGGAGTTCATCGCGCGTGGCAACGTGGTCGACCTGGCGGTCGGCGTGGTGATCGGCGCGGCCTTCGGCAAGATCGTCACCACGCTCGTCGACAAGATCATCATGCCGCCCATCGGTTACCTGATCGGGGGCATCGACTTCTCGAAGTGGGCGTGGACCCTGAAGGAAGCCACGGTAGACGCGGCAGGCAAGGAAGTGCCGGCGATCGTGGTCGGCATCGGCGAGTTCCTCAATACGGTGATCCAGTTCGTCATCGTCGCCTTCGCCATCTTCCTGCTGGTCAAGGCGGTGAACCGCCTGCACCGCAGGCCCGAGGCCGCACCGGCGGCGCCGCCGGAAGACGTGCTGCTGTTGCGCGAGATCCGCGATGCCCTGAAGAAGTAGGCGGACGCCGCATTCCGAACCGGCAACACCGGCAAAGGAACCGCGAGGCCACGGGCTGCTAAGCTCGTGGCCTTCGTTTTCCCGGGATACGCCATGCGCCTTGCTCCGCTGCTGCTCGCCCTGACCCTCGCCGCTCCCGCCCTGGCCGCCGGGCGCGAGACGCGCATTCCGGACGCCGCGCTCGCCACCGCCGCCACCCTGCGCAAACAGGCGCTCGCCGACGACACCGGATGGAAGGTCGTCGAATCGCTGACCACCGAGATCGGTCCGCGCCTGGCCGGCAGCGAGGCCGATGCGAAGGCGGTGGCGTGGGCACAGGCGAAGTTCAGGGCGCTCGGATTCGACAAGGTCTGGCTGGAGCCGGTGACGTTCCCGAAGTGGGTGCGCCGCAGCGAGCGCGCCGCGATCCTCGGCGCACATGCGCAATCGCTGACGGTCACCGCGCTGGGCGGCAGCCCGGCCGGTGCGGTGGAGGCGGAGATCGTCCGCTTCGCCGACCTCGCCGCGCTTGAAGCGGCCCCCGACGGTTCGCTGGCCGGGAAGATCGCGTTCGTCGACTACCAGATGAAGGCCGCACGCGATGGCAGCGACTACCGCAACGGCGGCGCGATCCGCTCGAAGGGTCCGTCGGCGGCGATCCGCAAGGGCGCGGTCGCGTTCCTGATGCGTTCGGCCGGCACGGACAATCACCGCGTCGCGCACACCGGCATCACCCGCTTCGACGAAGGCCTGACGCCGGTGCCGTCGGCCTCGCTGACGATCCCCGATGCCGACCAGCTGGCCCGTCTGCTGCAGCGCGGCCCGGTCCGCGTATCGCTGGCGCTGGACTGCGGCTGGGATGGCGAATACACCTCGCATAACGTGATCGGTGAGATCACCGGACGCAGCCTGCCGAAGGAGGTGGTGGTGATCGGCGGCCATCTGGATTCGTGGGACCTGGGCACCGGCGCGATCGACGATGGCGCCGGCATCGGCATCACCATGGCCGCCGGCCATCTGATCGGCAAGCTCAAGCAGGCACCGAAGCGCACCATCCGCGTGATCGCCTTCGCCAACGAGGAACAGGGCCTCTACGGCGGCAAGGCGTATGCCGAAAAGCACCTGGCCGACATCACCCGCCACCAGATCGCCGCCGAGAGCGACTTCGGCGCCGGCCGCATCTACGCGTTCAATACCGGCGCGCCCGAGCACGCGCGCAAGGCGACCGAACAGATCGCACAGGCGCTGGCACCGCTGGGCATCGAGTACGCGCCGGGCAAGGGCAGCGCCGGTCCCGACATCAGCCCGTTCGCGGCCAAGGGCATGGCGTGGGCGTGGCTGGCGCAGGACGGCAGCGATTACTTCCACCTGCACCACAACGCCGACGACACACTGGACAAGATCGATCCGGCCGCGCTGGCGCAGAACGTCGCGGCGTACACGGTGTTCGCGTACCTGGCGGCGGAAGCCGAGGGCGACTTCGGCAGCCGGCTGAAGGAGTAGGCAGTGCGATTCTGCCCAGGCAGTTGCCTGCCTTTGTAGGAGCGGGCCATGCCCGCGATTCTCTTCAGTTGGACGGCTGGGAAGCATCGCGCCCCTGGGGCGCTCCTACAGGCAGCAGTGGGGTCCCGAGCAGCGGAGCAAGCTCCGCTCTACAGGCGCTGCGCCCACTGCGCCAGGAACACCGCCGTCGCGGCGGCGACATTGAGGCTCTCGACCGCACCGCTGCCGGGAATCGACAGGCGCAGATCGCAGGCCTCGGCAAGGCGCGCATCCATGCCTTCGCCTTCGGCACCCATCACGTAGACCAGGCGCTGCGGCAGCGTGGCCGCGAACAGGTCGTCGCCGCCCCGCACGAGGGTGGCGGCCAGCGAGAAGCCGGCGTTGCGCAGTTGCGCCGCCGCGTTGTCGGTCTGTCCCATGCGCACCAGCGGCACCTGCTCGGCACCGCCTTCGGCCACGCGCGCCGCGGCGCCCGACAACGCCAGCGTTGAGTCGCGCGGCAGCAGGATGCCGGCCACGCCGAAATGCGCGGCCGAGCGCAGGATGGCGCCGAAGTTGTGCGGATTGCCCACGCCGTCCAGCCACAGCGCCGCAGCGGGTTGGCCTTCCGGCAGCGTGCGCAGCCAGTCGCCCATCGGCAGCGGTTCGGTCTTCACCACGTCGGCCACCACGCCCTCGTGGTGCGTGCTGGCGGCGAGCCGATCGAGATCGGCTTCCTCCACTACGCGATAGCCGACGCGCTGCTTCACGCACCATGCCAGCAACGGCTTGAGCGCGGGAATGCGCGATTCGAGCAGGTAGACCTTGCGGATGGCGTCGGGACGACGCGCGAACACCGCGTGCACGGCGTTGAGGCCGTACATGCGCAGTTCGGTGCGCGACGCGCCCGCCGGCCGCTCTTCGCGCGATGCCTCGCGACGCGGCGCGCGCTCGTCCGGCGCGCGTGGCGGCCGGCGGCGGTCCGGCGGATTGCCGGAACCGCGCGGCGGACGGGTGTTCCAGGGATTGCCCACGTCAGGCCTTCGTCTTCCAGAAGTCGGCGTTGCGGATGCCCAGCGCCTCCGGATCGAACACCGGATCCACGCCCAGCTTCTTCTGCCGCTCGTAGTCGCGCAGTGCGATCAGCGCCGGCTTCTGCAGGATCAGGATGGCGATCACGTTGAGCCACGCCATCACGCCCACCCCGATGTCGCCCAGCGTCCAGGCCATCGCGGCGTTGTGGTACGCACCGAACACCACCATGCCGATGATGCCCAGCCGCAGCAGCAGCGTGGCCAGCGGATGGGTCTTCTTCACGCCGGCCAGGTAGGTCAGGTTGGTCTCGGCCATGTAGTAATAGGCCATGATGGTGGTGAACGCGAAGAAGAACAGCGCCACCGCCACGAAGATCGCACCGCCACCCGGCAGCACCGATTCCACGGCGGCCTGGGTGTACAGCGCGCCCTCCGAGGGCTGCAGTCCGGGCACGCCGGTGACGATCGCTTCCAGCTTCTGCACGCCGTTCTCGGTCACGGTGCGGAACGTGTTGTACATGCCGGTGGACAGCACCAGGAAGGCCGTCGACGTGCAGACCAGCATGGTGTCGAAGTAGATGGCGAAGGCCTGCACGTAACCCTGCTTGGCCGGATGCGAGACTTCGGCCGCGGCCGCCGCGTGCGGACCGGTGCCTTGGCCGGCCTCGTTGGCGTAGATGCCGCGCTTCACGCCCCACGCGATGGCCTGGCCGAGGATCGCGCCGAACGCCGCATGCGCGCCGAACGCGCTGCTGAAGATGTCGGCGAACATGCCCGGCACCTTGTCCGCATTGAAGATCATCACCAGCACGGCCATCAGGATGAAGGCCAGCGCCATGAACGGCACCACGATCTCGGCGAACGTGGCGATGCGCTTGATGCCGCCGAAGATGATCAGCGCCAGCAGCGCCGCCACGCCCAGGCCGATCCAGAGCTTCATGCCGGACGACCCGCCCGCCGCGTCGCAACTGCCGATACTGCACAGCACCGTGCTGGCACTGTCGGCGATGGCATTGGCCTGCACGCCCGGCAACAGCAGGCCGGTGGCGACGACGGTGGCGACGGCGAACGCCACCGCGTACCACTTCAGCCCCATCGCCTTTTCGATGTAGTAGGCCGGACCGCCGCGGTAACGGCCTTCGCCGTCCTTCTCCTTGTAGATCTGCGCCAGCGTGCACTCGATGTACGAGGTGGACGCGCCGAGGAAGCCCATCACCCACATCCAGAACACCGCGCCGGGGCCGCCGTAGGCGATGGCGGTGGCAACACCGGCGATGTTGCCGATGCCCATGCGGCCGGCCATCGAAATGGCCAGCGCCTGGAACGAGGAGACGCCCGCATCGGACTTCTGCCCGGTCACCGTCAGCCGGCACATCTCGGCGAAGCCACGCACCTGCATCACGCGGGTACGGAGGGTGAACCACAGGCCGGCACCCAGGCACAGCGCGATCAGCGCGTTGCTCCAGATGATGCCGTTCAACCAGTTGAAAAAGGCTTCCACGGGGATGCGTCTCCGTTCGTTCGTGCGTGCGCGGGATACGGGAAGGCGGCGCAGGGCGCCGCCGGGTCCCTGCAAGATAACCGCAACACGCGCCGCTGCGCAGTCCCCGCCGGCGTTTCAGCCCGACCAGACCCGTCCGAACAGCCTCAGGTCGTGCAGTCCGTCGGGTTTGCGGATCGCGCTGCGGCGGCGGCCTTCCTCGATGAAACCGTTCTTCTCCAGCACCCGCGCCGAGGCCGGATTGGTGTCCAGCACGTTGGCCTCGATCCTGACCAGCCCCAGTGCCGGAACCGCCCAGTCCAGATAGGTCGCGACCACGCGGGTCATGTGGCCGCGGCCCCAATGGCGCCGGCCGAGCCAGTAACCGAGTTCCGCGCTGTGCGCCTTCTCGCCCGCATGGGGTCGCGCGGCGATGCCGCCGCAGGCCTCGCCGGCGATGTCGATGGCGAACACGGGATGCGCGAAATCCACGATGCCGCCCGCCAGGAACGCTTCGCCATCGGCGCGCGTATAGGGGTGCGGGAAGCGGTCGCTCAGCCCGCGCGGCACCTGCGGATCGTCCGCATGCCGCAGCAGCGAATCCAGGTCGTCCCGCCGCCAGGCGCGCAGCAGGAAGCCCTCGCCCTCGATGCGCACGCCTGCGAACGGGCGTGCGCCGCGGTCAGCCATGGCCACCCACGGACGGGGTCTCCGCTTCCAGCTTGGTCAGCTCGTGCGCCACCGCCTCCGGCGACCGCGTGAACGGCGCCAGCAGCGCGTAGAACGCAGGCACCACGTACAGCGACAGCAGCGTGGAGAACGTCACGCCGAAGATCACCACCACGCCGATGGTGGCGCGGCTGGCCGACCCCGGCCCGCCCGCCAGCACCAGCGGCACTGCGCCCATGACCGTGGCGACGGAGGTCATGAGGATCGGGCGCAACCGTACGCGCGCGGACTCGGCGATGGCCTGGGCCACGCTGGATCCGTCGTCGCGCAGCTGGTTGGCGAACTCGACGATCAGGATGCCGTTCTTCGCCGCCAGGCCGATCAGCATGACGATGCCGATCTGGCTGAAGAGATTCAGCGTGCCGCCCGTCACCCACAGGCCGATCAACGCGCCCAGCACCGCCAGCGGCACCGTCAGCATGATGACCAGCGGGTGGATGAAGCTCTCGAACTGCGCGGCCAGTACCAGGTAGACGATCAGCAGGGCCAGAGTGAACGTCAGCAGGATGGCGCCGCCGGCTTCCTGGTATTCGCGCGACTCGCCCTTCCAGTCGATCTGCGCGTAGTCGGGCAGCTCCTCGTCCACGACCTGCCGCGTCCACTCCAGCGCCTCGCCCATCGTGTAACCCGGCGCGAGGCCGGCGCTGATGGTGATCGCACGCAGGCGGTTGAAGCGGTTGAAGGTCCCGGGCTCGGCGATCTCGCTGAGGGTGACGAGGTTGGACAACGGGATGAGCGCGCCGTCGCTGCCGCGCACGTAGGTGTTGGCCAGGTCCGCAGGATTGGCCCGCTGCTCGCGTCCCGCCTGCAGCATGACGTCGTATTCCTCGCCGCTGTCCACGTAGGTGGTCACCTGGCGCGAGCCCATCATGGTTTCCAGCGTGCGGCCGATCTCCTGCACCGACACGCCGAGGTCGGCGGCGCGGTCGCGATCGATGTTCACGCGCATCTGCGGCCGCGTTTCCTTGTAGTCCGAATCGGGATCCTGGATGCCCGGGTTGGATTCCAGGCGCTGCAGGATACGGTCGCGCCATTGCGCCAGTTCGGCGTAGTCGGGGCCGCCCAGCACCAGCTGGTAGCGCTGGCCGCGGCTGCCCACCAGGCCGCCCGGGACATTGGCGCGCGCCTGCACGCCGGGGAGCCTGGCCAGCTCGCCCCGCAGCTGGGCCACGACGTCGTCGGTGGCGACGTCGCGCTCGTGCCAGTCGTGAAGGAACACGATCACCTGGCCGGTGTGCATTTCCTCGCTGCCGCCGAAGCCGCGCGGCGTGCGCGAGTTCGCGCGGTCGACCGGCTTGTCCTCGCCCACCTGCGCCATGACGATCTTCTCGACCTGCTGCATCTGGCCGACCATGTAGTCGAAACCGGCACCTTCCGGACCATCGACCATCACGAAGAAACGCCCGCGATCCTCGGGCGGCGCCAGTTCGCTGGGCACGCGCAGTCCCAGCGCGACGATCGCGATGCCGCAGACCGCCATCGCCGCGAGCAGCATGACGACGATGCGCTTGCCCGGCAGGGTGACCAGCCGTTCGACATGCCGGGCGTACCCATCGCTGATCCGGGTCAGCGTGCGGTTGGTCCATGCGTTGAGCCCGCGCGGCTCGGTGTGCGGCCGTACCAGCTTGGACGACATCATCGGCGTCAGCGTCAGGGCGACGAAGGCCGAGATCGCCACCGCTGCCGCCAGGGCCACCGACAGTTCGCGGAACAGGCGGCCGGTATTGCCCTCCATGAAGCCGACCGGCAGGAACACCGCCACCAGCACCGCGGTGGTCGCGATCACCGCGAACGCCACCTGCGAGGTACCGCGCCGCGCCGCCACCAGCGCCGGCTCGCCCAAATCGGCGCGCCGCTGCACGTTCTCCAGCACCACGATGGCGTCGTCCACCACCAGGCCGATGCAGAGCACCAGCGCGAGCAGCGTGAGCAGGTTGATCGAGAAACCGAAGGCATACAGCGCGATGAAGGACGCGATCAAACAGACCGGCACCGTCACCGCGGGAATCAGTGCCGCGCGCAGGCTGCCCAGGAACAGCCAGATGACCAGGAACACCAGCACCATGGCCTCGCCCAGCGTCCAGTAGACGCGCTCGATGGAGGCCTCGATGAAGGTGGTGCTGTCGTAGGCGATGAAGATCTCCGTGCCTTCCGGCAGCGTCTGCTGGATGATCTCGGCCTCGGCCCGCGCCGCCCGCGCCACGTCCAGCGCATTGGCGGTGGAGGTGCGCACGATGCCCAGGCCGACGTTCGGCACGGCATTGCTGCGCAGATAGGAACGGCGTTCCTCCGCGCCCAGTTCCACCTGCGCCACGTCGCCCAGCCGCACCACGTAGCCGTCCTCGCCCTTGCGCAACGGCAACTGCGCGAACTGCTCCGGGCGCTGGTAGCCGCGCTCCACGCGCAGGGTGAAATCGCGCGTGGCGGACTCGATGCGGCCGGCCGGCAGTTCGACGTTCTGCGCCCGCAGCGCGGTCTCGACATCGCTGGTGGTGACCCCGCGCGCGGCCATCGCCTCGCGATCCAGCCAGATGCGCATGGCATAGCGCTGGCCGCCGCCCAACTGCACGCGGGCCACGCCGTCGAGCGAGGACAGCCGGTCCAGCACATAGCGGTCGGCGTAGTCGGTCAGCTCCATCGTGTCCATCACGGTGGAGCGCATGTTCAACCAGATGATGACGTCGGCGTCGGCCTCGACCTTGGAGATCTCCGGCGGGTCGGCCTCGTCGGGCATGCGGTCCATCACCCGGCTGACGCGGTCGCGCACGTCGTTGGCAGCCGCTTCGATGTCGCGGCTGAGGTTGAACTCGATGGTGACGTCGGAGCGGCCGTTGCGGCTGCTGGACTGGATGGTCTTGATGCCCTCGATGCCGGACAGGCCGTCCTCGAGGATCTGGGTGACGCGCGTCTCCACCACCGCCGCGGAAGCACCCGGATAGTTCACCTCCACCGACACGATGGGCGGGTCGATGTTGGGCAGCTCGCGCAGGGTCAGGCGCAGGAACGACATCACGCCGAGCACCACCAGCAGCAGGCTCACCACCACCGCGAAGACGGGGCGCTTGATCGAAACGTCGGAAAGCAGCATGGCGCTCAGCCCTGGCCGTCGGCAGCGGGCGCGTCGCGCGTCGCCGGCGCCGCGTCGGCGACCTTCACGCCGGGACGCAGCTTGCCGGTACCGTCGATGACGATGCGCTCACCGGCCGCCAGACCCTCGACGATCTCCACGCGGCCGTCGCGGCGCACGCCGGCGGTGATCGGCGCCTGCTCGACGCTGCCATCGCCCTTGACGCGGTAGACGAAGGAATCGCGGCCCACCTGCACCACCGCGATCTCCGGAATCACCAGCGCCTGCCGTTCCGGGCGGAGCAGCCGCACGTCCAGCAGCATGCCCGGGCGCAGCTTGCGGTCGTCGTTCGCGAACACCGCGCGCACGGTCACCGCGCGCGTGGCCGCGTCGATGCGCGCATCGATGGTCTCGACCTGGCCCTCGAACGATTCGCCCGGGTAGGCGGCAGCGGTCGCGGTCACCGTGTTGCCCGGCTCGACCGACGCCAGGGCGGCTTCCGGTACCTGGAAGTCGACGTACATGCGGGAAATGTCGTCGAGCGTGGCGATGGTGCTGTTGGCGGTGATCAGCGAGCCGGGGCTGACCTGGCGGATGCCCAGCACGCCGGCGAACGGCGCGCGCACGCTGCGGTCGCCGATGTCGGCGCGCGCCTGGCGCACGCGCGCGGCGGCGGCGTCGCGGAGGGCGAGCTGGGTGTCGAGCTGCGAGCGGGCGATCAGCTGCTGGTCGGCCAGCTCCTTCTGCCGGCGGTAAAGACGCTCCGCCTCGGCGTAGGTGGCCTCGGCCTGCACCAGCGCGGCCTGCGCGGCGTCGCCCTTCAGCGTCACCAGCTTCTGGCCGGCGGCGACCTGCTGGCCGCTCTCGAAATGCACGTCCTGCACGATCTCGCTGACCTTGGCGGTCAGGGTGACGGACTCGCGGGCCCTGGCCGTGCCCAGCGCCTGCAGGGTGTCGTTCCATGCGCTGGGCTGCACCACCTGGGTGGTGACCGGGATCGGCCGCTCCGCCGGCCCGCCGCCGGCCTTCGCCTGCGCCTCGTCGTCGCCGCAGCCGGCGAGCATCAGCAGGGGCAGGGCGACCGCGAGCACGCGGAGGACGGATCGGCTGAGCATGGAGGGTCCCGTAATCATCATTATTCGGCGAGTTTACCGACCCTACGGGACACGCAGTGTCACGGATGCGGCGGCACGTGCGGTAAACGCGCCAAAGGGCGGACCGTGCACACCGTCCGCCATGACCAATGGCCCTTGCAGGGCGAATCGCCGCGGGAGGCCTACTCCAGGCCCAGGTGGGCCAGCACCTGCAACGCCAGCGCCTCGGGGGTCCGTTCCCCCGCGTGCAGGTGCAGGTCCGGGTGCTCGGGCACCTCGTACGGCGAATCGATGCCGGTGAAATTGGGAATCAGGCCCGCGCGGGCCTTGCGGTACAGGCCCTTCACGTCGCGGGCCTCGGCCAGCGCCAGCGGCACGTCGACGAAGACCTCGACGAACTCGCCGTCGGCGAAGCGCTCGCGCGCCATCCGCCGCTCGGCGCGG
Organism: Pseudoxanthomonas sp.; assembly: GCF_035999195.1. Lineage (NCBI taxonomy): Bacteria > Pseudomonadati > Pseudomonadota > Gammaproteobacteria > Lysobacterales > Lysobacteraceae > Pseudoxanthomonas > Pseudoxanthomonas sp. The sequence goes on along the minus strand of NZ_DASYGY010000004.1, from coordinate 523,751 downwards.
AACGGCGAAATGAAGCTGACCAGCACGATCAGGCCGGCATCGGCCATCAGCTTCGCCACTTCGGCGACCCGGCGGATGTTCTCCACGCGGTCCTCGTCGGTGAAGCCCAGGTCGCGGTTCAGGCCATGGCGCACGTTGTCGCCGTCGAGCAGGAAGCTGTGGTAGCCCAGCGCATGCAGCCGCTTGTCCACCAGGTTGGCGATGGTGGACTTGCCCGCGCCGGACAGGCCGGTGAACCACAGCACCTTCGGCGACTGGCCCTTCTGGCGCGCGCGCGCGACGCGGTCGACATCGACATGCTGCCAGTGCACGTTGCCGGCGCGACGCAGGGCGAAGTCGAGCGTGCCCGCCGCCGCGGTGGTGTTGTCGTAGCGATCGATCAGGATGAAGCCGCCGAGGGTGCGGTTGCGCGCATAGGCCTCGAAGGCGACCGGCTCGTCCAGGCTGAGGTTGCAGTACCCCACCTCGTTGAGCTCCAGCCGCTTGGCGGCGAGATGCTCCTGCGTGTTCACGTCGATGCGGTGCTTGATCTCGGTGACCGTGGCCGACACGGTCCGCGCGCCGATCTTCAGCCAATACGGACGTCCCGGCAGCAGCGGCGCATCGGACATCCACAGCAGGTGGGCGGCGAACTGGTCCGCCACCTCCGGCGGATCGCCACCGGCGGCGATCACGTCGCCCCGGCTGATGTCGATCTCGTCCGCCAGGGTCAGCGTGACCGCCTGCCCGGCAGCGGCCGACGCCACTTCGCCATCCGCATCGAAGACCTGCGCCACGCGCGAGCGGCGCGCCGACGGCAATACGATGATCTCGTCGCCGGGCTTCACCTCGCCCGCGGCGATGGTGCCGGCGTAGCCGCGGAAGTTCTGGTGCGGACGGTTCACCCACTGCACCGGCAGGCGCAGGCTGCCGCCGCCGTCCTGCGCGTCGACCTGCACCTGTTCCAGGTGCTCCAGCAACGCGGGGCCGTCGTACCACGGCGTGCGCGGGGACCGCGAGGACAGGTTGTCGCCCTCCAGCGCCGACAGCGGGATGCAGGTGACCTCGGCGATGCCCAGCCGCTGCGCCAGCACGCGGTAGTCGGCGGCGATGCGCTCGAACACGGCGGCATCGAAATCGACCAGATCCATCTTGTTCACCGCCAGCACCACATGGCGGATGCCGAGCAGCGAGACGATGTAGCTGTGCCGGTGGGTCTGTGTCAGCAGGCCCTTGCGCGCATCGACCAGTACCACCGCCAGGTCCGCCGTGGACGCGCCGGTGGCCATGTTGCGCGTGTACTGCTCGTGGCCGGGGCAGTCGGCGACGATGAACTTGCGCCGGTCGGTATCGAAGTAGCGGTACGCCACGTCGATGGTGATGCCCTGCTCGCGCTCGGCGGCCAGCCCGTCCAGCAGCAGCGCGTAGTCGACGCGCTCACCCTGCGTGCCGTGCTTGCGGCTGTCCTTCTCGAGGGCCGCCAGCTGGTCATCGAACAGGCGCTTGCTGTCGTACAGCAGGCGGCCGATCAGCGTGCTCTTGCCGTCGTCCACGCTGCCGCAGGTGATGAAGCGCAGCAGGGGCTTGGCTTCGTGCTGCTTGAGGTATGTCGAGATGTCGCCGATGGCGACGGGATTCGTTGTACGGGATTCGGGATTGGCCGATGCATCCGCCGACGCCGTCGCGGAGCTATGCGCTTCCGAATCCCCAATCCCCAATCTCCAATCCCGGCCATTCATCAGAAATAGCCCTCCAGCTTCTTCTTCTCCATCGACGCGCCGGGGTCGTGGTCGATCACGCGGCCCTGGCGTTCGGAGCTGGTGGTGACCAGCATTTCGGCGATGATCTTCTCCAGCGAGTCGGCATCGGAGTCGATGGCGCCGGTCAGCGGATAGCAGCCCAGCGTGCGGAAACGCACGCGCCGCTGCTGCGGCACTTCGCCGTCGTGCAGCGGCAGACGTTCGTCGTCGACCATCAGCAGCGCGCCGTCGCGCTCGACCACCGGCCGCTCGGCGGCGAAGTACAGCGGCACCACCGGGATGTGCTCCCGGTAGATGTAGAGCCAGATGTCCAGCTCGGTCCAGTTCGACAGCGGGAACACGCGCACGCTCTCGCCGGTGTTGATGCGGGCGTTGTAGAGGTTCCAGAGTTCGGGGCGCTGGTTCTTCGGGTCCCAGCGGTGCCTGTCGTTGCGGAACGAGAACACGCGCTCCTTGGCGCGCGACTTCTCCTCGTCGCGGCGCGCGCCGCCGATGGCCGCATCGAACTTGTAGTGGTCCAGCGCCTGCTTCAGGCCCTGGGTCTTCATCACGTCGGTGTGGACGGTGGCACCGTGGCTGATCGGACCGATATCGCGGGCGATGCCGTCCGGGTTGATATGCACACGGAGGTCCACCCCGGTCTCGGCGGCGCGGCGGTCGCGGAAGGCGATCATCTCGCGGAACTTCCAGCGCGTGTCCACGTGCAGCAGCGGGATGGGCGGGCGCGCGGGGGCGAACGCCTTCAGCAGCAGGTGCAGCAGCACCGAGCTGTCCTTGCCCACCGAGTACAGCAGCACCGGATTGCGGAACTCGGCGGCGACCTCGCGCAGGATATGGATGCTTTCCGCTTCCAGGCGGTCGAGGTGGGACAGGCGGGGTACGGCAGTCATCAGGGCAGGCAGCAGGGTCGGTGGGACCGGGCGGGCTAGCCTAACAGGGCGTCGCTGCGCGGTCCGGGAGGGCGGGCAGTATTCGGCGAGCGGCGCATGGCGGCGAAATAAGCGCAGGCCATAAGCCCATAACCATGCGTCCTTTCTGGCGGTCCCGGCGCCTCCCTACCATCGGTCGTCCCAGTCGCGCCCACGGGCCATGCCGATGTCCGCCACCCAGCCTGTCGTTGCCCCCATCCCCCTCGCGGAGGAACGGCGGGCGCTGCTGGCCCAGGCGGTGGCCGGGCTGGATGGCGCCAGCCTGTGGTGGGTCTCGGGCTACGCGGCCGGCCTGGCGCAGGCGCAGCTGGCGCCGCAAGCGGGATCGGCCTCTCCCCTGCCCAGGACGCCAGCCCCGGCAGCCGGTGCGCAGGCGGCACAGCGTCTGACCATCGTCTACGGCAGCCAGACCGGCAACGCCCGCCGGGCCGCCGAGGCCCTGGCGCAGCAGGCCGAAGCGGCCGGCCTGTCGATCCGCCTGCTGCGCGCCGACGCCTATCCGCAGCGCGAGCTGGCCAGCGAACGCCTGCTCTACATCGTCATCAGCACCCAGGGCGAAGGCGATCCGCCGGACGACAGCATCGGCCTGGTCGAGTTCATCGCCGGCAAGCGCGCGCCGAAGCTGCCGGAGCTGAAGTACGCCGTGCTGGGCCTGGGCGATTCCAGCTATGCCGATTTCTGCGGCATCGCGACGCGGCTGGATGCGCGCCTGGCCGAACTCGGCGGCAGCCGCCTGTTCGCACCCGGACTGGCCGACCTGGACATCGACACCGTCGCCGGGCCATGGCGCGAACAGGCCTTGGCCCATGCCCGCGACCTGCTCAAGGCGCCGGTCACCGGCACCGCGCCGCTGGCGACGGTGACGCCGCTGCGTCCCGGCCACGCCGCGTTGTGGACGCACGAGCACCCCTTCCCCGCCGAGCTGCTGCTCAACCAGCGCATCAGCGGCCGCGACTTCAAGGGCCCGCGCTTCGGCCAGCACGGCGTGGCCGACAAGGACGTGCGCCACATCGAACTGTCGCTGGAAGGCAGCGGCCTGCACTACGAGCCGGGCGATGCGCTGGGCGTGCGCCACAGGAATCCCGCCGCGCTGGTCGACGGCGTGCTCGAGGCGCTCAAGCTGGAGGGCGACGCCGCCGTCAGCGACAGCGGCGACACGCTGCCGCTGCGCGAGTGGCTGGCCGCCCGTCGCGAACTGACCCGGCTGTCGCGCCCGTTCCTCGCCACGCATGCCGCGCACGCGCGGGCCGACGAGCTCAACGCCCTGCTGGCGCCGGCACAGAACGCCGCGTTGGCGCAGCTGTTCACCACGCACCAGCTGATCGACGTGCTGCGCCGCTGGCCGGCCGGCTGGTCGGCGCAGGAACTGGTCGCCGCCCTGCGCCCCCTGGCGCCGCGCCTGTACTCCATCGCCTCGAGCCGCAAGCGCGTGGGCGAGGAAGCGCACCTCACCGTCGATGTGCTCGGCTACGAGGCCTTTGGCCACGCCCATGGCGGCGCCGCCAGCGGCTTCCTGTCGGCGCTGGACGAAGGGGATCAGGTGCCGGTCTACATCGAGGCCAACGAACGCTTCCGCGTGCCGGCCGACAGCAGCCGCGACCTCCTGATGATCGGCCCGGGCACCGGCGTGGCGCCGTTCCGCGGTTTCGTGCAAGAACGCGCCGAGACCGGCGCGCGCGGACGCAACTGGCTGTTCTTCGGCGCGCAGCATTTCAACCACGGCTTCTTCTACCAGAGCGAGTGGCAGGACGCGCTGCGCAACGGAGAGCTCCATCGCCTGGACCTGGCGTTCTCGCGCGACCAGGCCCGCAAGATCTACGTGCAGGATCGCTTGCGCGAACGCGGCCGCGACGTCTACGACTGGCTGCAGAACGGCGCGCACCTGTACGTCTGCGGCGCCATCGCGATGGGCAAGGACGTGCATGCGGCGCTGCAGGCGATCGTGGCCGAACACGGTGGGCTGGATGAGGATGCCGCGCGCGAGTATCTGGTGAAGCTGCAGACGGAGGGGCGCTATAGCCGCGATGTGTACTGAGGCTGGCTCCGACGTGGGAGCGACGTAAGTCGCGAACCCAGGAATCCGGACAGCGTCATCGCGACTTACGTCGCTCCCACAGCCAAGAACACCCATGAGCAACCACTCCGTCGAAGACATCAAATCCGAAAGCCACCGCCTGCGCGGCAGCCTGCTCGACAGCCTGGCCGATCCGGTCACCGGCGCGCTGCGCGAGTCGGACCAGACCCTGATCAAGTACCACGGCAGCTACCAGCAGGACGACCGCGACCTGCGCGACGAGCGCCGGCGGCAGAAGCTGGAGCCGGCCTACCAGTTCATGATCCGCACCCGCACGCCGGGCGGCGTGGTCACGCCGGCACAGTGGCTGAAGCTGGACGCCATCGCCACCCGGTACGCCAACCACTCGCTGCGCATCACCACGCGGCAGGCGTTCCAGTTCCATGGCGTCATCAAGCGCGAACTGAAGGCGACGATGCAGGCCATCAACGCTGCGCTGATCGACACGCTGGCGGCCTGCGGCGACGTCAACCGCAACGTGCTTGTCGCCGCCAATCCCCTCGAATCGCGCGCGCACGCCGAGGTGCAGGCCTGGGCGGCGAAGCTGTCCGAGCACCTGCTGCCCAACACCCGCGCCTACTACGAGATCTGGCTGGACGAAGAGCGTGTGGCCGGCAGCGGCGAGGAAGAGGAACCGATCTACGGCGCCACCTACCTGCCGCGCAAGTTCAAGATCGGTTTCGCGGTGCCGCCGGTCAACGACGTGGATGTGTTCGCCAACGACCTGGGCTTTATCGCCGTGCTGGAGGACGGCGCGCTGGCCGGCTTCAACCTGGTCATCGGCGGCGGCATGGGGGCGACCCATGGCGATGCCGAGACCTATCCGCGCGTCGGCAATGTGGTCGGCTTCATCACGCCGGAGCAGTTGCTGGACGTGGCCACGGCCGTGGTCACCACCCAGCGCGACCTGGGCAACCGCGAGCAGCGCAAGCGCGCACGCTTCAAGTACACCATCGACGACCATGGCCTGGAGAAGGTGGTCGGCGAGATCGAGCGCCGCAGCGGCGTGACGCTACAGCCCGTGCGCGCGTTCCGCTTCGAGCACAACGGCGACCGCTATGGGTGGGTGGAGGGTGAGGACGGCCGCTGGCACCTCACCCTGCATCTGTATGCCGGCCGCATCGCGGATACCGCACAGGCGACGCACCTGACCGGCCTGAGGGAGATCGCCAACGTCCATCGCGGCGAGTTCCGGATGACCGCGAACCAGAATCTCGTGATCGCCGGCGTGCCGGCCGGCGAGCGGCAGCGCATCGATGCGTTGGCGAAGGCACACGGACTGGATGCCGGCGAACGTCTGGGCACCGCCCTGCAGCGCGCGGCCGTGGCCTGCGTGGCGCTGCCGACCTGCGGCCTGGCGATGGCCGAAGCCGAGCGTTACCTGCCCGACTTCACCGACAAGCTGCAGCCCCTGCTGGAAAAACACGGCCTGCGCGAGGCACCGATCGTGCTGCGCATCTCCGGTTGCCCGAACGGCTGCTCGCGTCCCTACCTCGCCGAGATCGCGCTGGTCGGCAAGGCGCCCGGCCGCTACAACCTGATGCTCGGCGGCGACGCCCGCGGCCAGCGCCTCAACACGCTGTACCGCGAGAACATCGACGAGGTCGCCATCCTCGACACCCTCGACGGCCTGTTCGCGCGCTACGCGGGCGAGCGCGACGCCGATGAAGGCTTCGGCGACTTCCTGCACCGCAGCGGCGTGGTCGCCCTGCCCGCCTACCCCACCCACCGACAGATCGCACTGGAACTGCACGCATGAGCGCCCTCGCCCACTCCCTGGACACCGACCGGATCGCGGAGCACAACGCGTGGCTGGAAACCCAGACCGCCGAGCAGCGCGTCGCCTGGGCGCTCAAGCACGGCCCGGCGGAAGCGGCGATGTCGTCCAGCTTCGGCGCGCAGGCCGCGGTGCTGCTGCACATGGTCACCCGGCAGAAGCCGGACATCCCGGTGGTGCTGATCGACACCGGCTACCTGTTTCCCGAGACCTACCGCTTCGCCGACGAACTGACCGAGCGCCTGCAGCTCAACCTGCAGGTGTTCCGCCCGCTGGTCAGCCGTGCCTGGATGGAAGCGCGCCACGGCCGCCTGTGGGAGCAGGGCCTGGTCGGCATCGAGCAGTACAACAGCCTGCGCAAGGTGGAACCGATGAAGCGCGCGCTCAAGGAACTGGGCGTGGGCACCTGGTTCACCGGCCTGCGCCGCATGCAGGCCACCAGCCGCGCCAACGCGCCGGTGCTGCAGCAGCGCGAGGACCGCTGGAAGGTCAACCCGATCGTCGACTGGACCGACCGCGACGTGTGGCAGTACATGAAGCAGCACGGCCTGCCCTACCACCCGCTGTGGGAGCAGGGCTACGTGTCGATCGGCGACTTCCACACCACGCGTCGCTGGGAGCCCGGCATGCGCGAGGAGGACACCCGCTTCAACGGCCTCAAGCGCGAGTGCGGCATCCACATCGACGTCTGATACGCGGCGAGCGTAGCCACGCTCCAGCCTGCCGCCACGGGCGGTGCCCCACCCGATTCGCGCCGTTCGAGCGGCCTTCCGTCGCCGGAAGACCGGTTCCATCGGTGGCCCTCTTCCCTCCCAGGATCGGCGGGCTATCCTCCACGGCACTTTCCCTGCCGTGGTCTCCGACGTGTTCCCCAGCCTGCTGCTGATCATCCGCATCCTCGTCGCCTGGTTCGGCGCGATCCTCATGGCGGGCTTCATCTGGAACGGCCTGTTCGAGCGGACCATGCTGTCGGGCGCGGCCGAGTGGCTGTTCAATCTCGCCTCGACGCTGGTGATGCTGTCGGTGGTGATCGGCCTGATCAGCCACCTGCGGCGGATCTGGCTGATCACGGGGCGGCTCGACAGCACCACGCTGGCCAGCCGCCAGCGTCGGCAGATCGAAGTGCCGCTGGACACCGCCGACGCCTTCGCGCTGATCGAAGGTGCGCTGCGCGAACTGCCGCGCGCCGAGGAGGCGGAAAGCGCCCCGGACAGCCTGCAGGTGCGGGTGAAGGTACGTCGCATCGACAGCTTCGACGGCCCCAGCCAGCCGTCCCGCTTCAACATCATGGCGCGCTTCGCGGTGAAGCGTGACCTGGTGCAGGCCACGGTCACGCCCGGCAACGGCACCAGTAGCATCACCCTGATCGTCGGTCCCGATGCCAGCGCCTGGCTGGACCTGTTCGTACTGGACGACGGTGTCAATGTGGAGAACGCCGAGGCCGTGACCCGTGCGATCACCCGCCGCGTCGCCGACCAGCGCCGGCAGGAGCAGGCCGATGTGGAAAAGACCGTCAGCGAGAAGGAACTGACGGTCGCCCGTCTGAACCTACTCAATGCCCAGGTCGAACCGCACTTCCTCTACAACACGCTGGCCAGCGCGCAGGTACTGACGCGCACCGATCCGCCGCGCGCGGACGTGATGCTCGGCCACCTGATCCAGTACCTGCGCAGCTCGCTTCCGCGCACCGACGACGCGCTGTCCACGCTGGGCGAGGAACTGGAGCGCACGCTGGCCTACCTGGAGATCCTGAAGATCCGCATGGGCAGCCGTCTGTCGCTGCAGATCGAAGTGCCCGAGGCACTCAAGTCGGTGCCGATGCCATCGATGATGCTGCAGACGCTGGTCGAGAACGCCATCAAGCACGGCCTGGAGCCGAAAACCGGCGGCGGCACCGTCTGGATCCTGGCGCGCCAGCACGATGACCACGCGACACTGACCGTCGCCGACGATGGCCAGGGATTCGGCGGCCAGAGCAGCGGCACCGGCATCGGCCTGAAGAACCTGCGCGAACGCCTGCGCCTGACCTTCGGCGGCGAGGCCTCGTTCGCCATCGTCTCCAACTTCCCCAGCGGCGTGGCCGCCACGCTGACGCTGCCGCTCCCCGGCAAGGCAGGTGCCGCATGAACTTCCGCGGCGTGATCGCCGAAGACGAGGAACTGCTGCGCACCGCACTGTCCTCGCTGCTCAAGGAAACCTGGCCGCAGCTGGACATCGTGGCCGAATGCGAGGACGGTGCCAGCGCGCTGGAGTCCATCGTCGAGCTGCAACCGGACGTCGCGTTCCTCGACATCCGCATGCCCGGCCTGACCGGCATCGAGGTCGCGCGCGGCATGGCCGATGCCTGCCCACGCACGCAGGTGGTGTTCGTCACCGCCTACGACCAGTACGCGATCGACGCGTTCGAGCAGGGCGCCATCGACTACCTGCTCAAGCCGATCACGCGCGAGCGCCTGGTGGCCACCGTGCAGCGCATCCAGGCGCGCGCCACCGCCGGCCACCCCGACGGCGCCACGCTGGACGCGCTGCTCCGCCGCCTGTCCGCGGTGTCGTCGGCGCCGGCGAAACCGGCGCTGGTCTGGCTGACCGCCAGCGTCGGCAAGGACACCAAGCTGATCATGGTGGACGACGTGGCCTACTTCCAGGCTGACAACAAGTACACCACGGTGATGACGGCCGAGGGCGAATCGCTGCTGCGCACGCCGTTGCGCGAGCTGCTCGATTCGCTGGACCAGACCACCTTCAAGCAGATCCACCGCTCGACCATCGTCAACATGAAACAGGTCGCCTCGGTCAGTCGCGACGATGCGGGCCGCGGCCGCCTGAAGCTGAAGACGCGGCCGGAAGTGCTGACGGTCAGCCAGCCCTTCATGACGCTGTTCCGCAACATGTAGCCCCGATCCAAACCCTGCCGCCCCGTGCGGCATCCAACGTGGCATCGCCGGCACGACGCAACCCGCGTCGTGGAGGGCCTGCCATTGCCCAACGGAACCCCGAGGAAACCGCCATGCGCATCATCACGTCCCTGATGTCCTGCCTGCTGGCCCTGGCAGGATGCGACGAGAAACCCAGCGTCACCACCATCCACCACAGCAGCGCCAACGGCGTGGATACGCTTTTCAGCAAAAGCACGCTGAAGGAAGGCGTGGCGACGTTCGAGTGCTTCGCCAGCGAAAGCGGCCAGTGCCATTACCGCGTCTATACGGAGCGCTGCGCGGTTCCCTCAGCGAGCACGAATCCCGCCGACTGCACCCGCACCACGCTTGAAGACTTTGCGCTGGCACCGGGCAAGACGCATGAGATCCGTGGCTTGCCGGAGGACTTCCGGCAATGCGTGGCGAAGGAGGCGGTCCTCGTCTGCTCGGGCTGACTCCTCGTTCGGAATGAGCCCTCACGCTGGGGATCGGCGCGCACTTTCGCGATGCCGCGAAGAGAAAAATCACGAAGGCTTTGCAGCAGGGGCTACAGCAACCTTTCGGGCTATCGCAAAGAGCGTGGTTCGACAGGCTCACCACGAACGGCTTCTATCATCCGGCGGCGACCTTGCCCAACCATCTGACAAGCAATTCTCTGGCTTGCCAGTGGCAGACAGCGCGACCTTCAGAAATGGCGCGCTCGCCGCGCATCAGTCCTTCAAGCATTTCCATGCGCGCCACGCTTGGCGCACATGCTTCGCTGTCCGCCGAACGAGGACTGGAGCTACCGAGCCGCGCGGTCTGCAGCGACTCGCGCTCCCGTTCGATCTCCGCAAGCAGATCGGCAGCCTGAAGCTCTGATTCCGTGGCGAGTTGGTCATTCATTTCTTTCAGGCCGGCGACCGGACTTCCCTCACCGTGGACGCCTCTGACGACAGCGCCTCGCAGACCTTGCGATGCAAGTCCGCCTCGAAGCGGATGCTCGGCGCGGCCCGCTGATCGAATCGCATCGTATGGCAGCCGCCGTTCGGCAAGGGTAGGTTCGACTGGTACGCACGGAAAGCGCGCATCTGGTCGGCGCGGGAAGCCATCGCGTTCTCCGCCATCCAATACGCGAGCCCAAGCCAGATGCCGTGACCGAAGACGACGCTGCCGTCCTCGAGCGTTCGCAATCTCTCGATGCCGAGCAGCACGCGCTGATGGAACTCCGCGAATGTTTCGGCTCTCTCGCCCATGCGCTTGGCCGGATCGGCCTCGGCCCAGTAAGCGTCCGCGACTGGACGTCGTTGCGCGCCCGTCATGCCCTGCAGCAACTCGGGATCGATCGCCGAGAATTCCTGCAGTTCGTCCAGGTACGTCAATGCAACGCCGGTTCGACGGCTGTAGGGTTCGGCGGTGCTGACCGCACGCAGAAAGGGAGAACAGTAGATCCGACTCGGCGACGCGGGCAGCACGCCTGCAAGCACCTGCGCCTGTCGCCAGCCGTGCATGGAAAGCGGGATGTCCGCATGCGGCTGGGTGACCCCACCCGCGTTCGACACGCTTTCGGCGTGGCGTACGAACAAGATCTGCTTCACGCGACCGGATTCCTTTCGTTGCGGACCGACTGACGATTATTCGCCCGTAGGTGGAATCTCCGGACACCCCACGTCGTCATCTTGGCCGGGTTCAACTACCGCAATGCGCGCCTTCCAGACTCTTGCTGCCGCAGGCCAGGCACTTGCGGTACTTCTGCCGCTGCCGGTTGTAGCGGATGCGCGACATCATGCCGCCGCAGGCGCAGCGCAGTTCGCGGCCGCGCGCCCAGCGGTAGAGGCGCCAGCTGGAATGCAGCGCCCACGCCGTCCCCAGCAGGATCGCCAGCAGGAATGACAGCGAGGCCAACCGTTGCGGGGTGATGTCGCCGAAGGCGCGTTCGGTCCGCGTCACCACTTCCGCCGTGGCGAAGCCCCCTACCGCGATGACCACGGCCGGGGCATACATGCGGGCAACCATGCGGGAAATGCGGTTCATGGGAGACGGGACGGAGGGGGTGCCGTCAGCGTCGCCCGCATGGGCACATCGCGTCAATCACGCCGACGGGTGACCTCAGCTGGTGATGGTCTGCGTCAGCGACTGCCAGGTCGGCGGCTCCGGCCAGTCCGGATCCTGGTTGCCGTCGATCACCCGGCGCAGGTCGCGGCGGTCGATCTGCGGCGCCAACGTGCGCACCAGGTCCAGCGCGTAGTCGCGCAGCACCCGCTCGCGCGGCAGCACCGCCCACGCGATGCATTCCTTCACCTCCGGCGGCGCCGGCCACGCGCGCAGGTCGGTGTCGGCCGCATTCACCGCCATCTCGGCCAGCAGCCCCACGCCGAGGCCGGCGCGGACATAGGTCTTGATGAGATCCGCATCGAGCGCGGTCAGGGCGATGTTCGGTTCCAGTCCCACCTTGGCGAAGGCGCGCTGCAACGACGAACCCGGCCGCGTCGACGATTCGTAGCTGATCAGCGGCTGGTCGGCCAGGTCGGCCATCGTGGGCACGCGACCGAGCTGTTCCAGCGCATGGGCACGCGGTACCAGCACCAGGCGCCGCCAGCGGTACAGCGGCACGGCGATGCCGGCCTGCGGCGGGTCGCCGGCGGTACTGACCACCGCCATGTCGGCATCGCCCTGGGTCAGCAGGTCCAGCGCCTGGCTTTCCGGCGCCTGCTGCAGGTGCACGCTGACCTGCGGGAAGTCGCGCTTGATCTGTGCGATGGCCGGCGGCAGCACGAAGCGCGCCTGCGTATGCGTGGTCACCAGCACCAGCTGGCCCTGGCTCTCGCGCCGCTGGTTGGCGGCGTAGGTGCGGATGTTGTTGGCCTCGGCCAGCACCAGCCGGGCGCGGTCGATCACTTCATGGCCGGCCGGCGTCACCGCTTCCAGGCTGCGGCCCTTGCGCACGAACAGCAGGAAGCCCAGTTCGTCCTCCAACTGCTTCAGCTGCTTGGACAGTCCGGGCTGAGTGGCATGCACACGCGCCGCCGCCAGCGTGATGTTGAGGTCGGCGTCGGCGATGGCCACCAGGTAGCGGAGTTGGGTCAGCGTCATCGGCGTGGGGGCGCGGCGGCCCACCGGGAGGGGCCTTGGACTGTAGAGGATTTGTCGGGAACGTAGCCGCCGCCACTTATAACTGCAAGGCATATGGCGGTGGCGGGATGTCATTTCCGACCACCATGAGCGGGCAGTACGGTCAGCAGCCCCGCCGACATTCCCGACGCCCGTGAGCGCTCCGTTGTTTCCCCTGTTCGCCGATCTGCAAGGCCGCCGGGTCCTGGTGGTCGGCGGCGGCCCGGTGGCCGAGCGCAAGACGGAAGCGCTGCTGCACGCCGGCGCCCGCCCGCGCGTCGGTGCGCCCGGTCTGACCCCGCGCCTGCAAGCGTGGCAGGCTCAGGGCCGCATCGACTGGATCGAAGGCCGCTTCGACGCCCACTGGCTGTCCGACGCCTGGCTGGTGGTCGCCGCCACCGACGACACGGTCGTCAACCGCGCCGTCGCCGCCGCCGCCGAGGCGCGCCACCTGTTCGCCAATGTGGTGGACGATGCAGAACTGTCCACCTTCCAGGTGCCCGCCATCGTCGAGCGCGGCCCGCTGCAGGTCGCCATCTCCAGCGGCGGCGGCGCGCCGATGCTGGCGCGCCATCTGCGCCGCCAGCTGGAGACCCTGCTGGACGATTCCTGGACCTCGCTGGCCGAGCTGTTCACCCGCCAGCGCCAGCGCATCCGCCAGCGCTTTCCGCAGACCTCGGACCGGCGCCGGTTCTTCGAGAAACTGCTGGCCGGCCCGCTGCCGCGCCTGTTCCGGCAGCAGCTGCATGCGCAGGCCGAGCAGCATTTCCATGCGATGCTGGACGAGCACGCGAACCTCGGGCGCAGCGGCTCGGTCGCCGTGGTCGGCGCCGGTCCGGGCGATGCCGGCCTGCTGACGCTCAACGCGCTGCGGGCGATGAACGAAGCCGATGTGATCCTGCACGACCGCCTGGTCAGCGAGGACGTGCTGCGGCTCGGCCGCCGCGATGCGACCTATATCGAAGTCGGCAAGTCGGCCAGCGGCCACAGCATGCGCCAGGACGACATCCATGCGCTGATGCTGGAACACGCCCGCGCCGGCCATCGCGTCGTGCGGCTGAAGGGCGGCGACCCGTTCGTGTTCGGACGCGGCGGCGAAGAGCTGGAGTTCCTGCGCGCCCACGGCATCCCGTACGAAGTCGTCCCCGGCATCACCGCGGCCGTGGCCTGTGCGGCCTACGCCGGCATTCCGCTCACCCATCGCGACCATGCGCAGTCGGTAAAGCTGGTGACCGCGCACTGCAAGGACTCCTTCGACACCCTCGACTGGCAGGCGCTGGCGCAGGAGCGGCAGACGCTGGCCGTCTATATGGGCGTGGCCGGATTGGAAGGCTTGCGCGAGCGGCTGGTCCAGCATGGCCGAGCCCCGTCAACGCCGTTCGCGCTGATCGAGAACGGGTCGCGCCGCGATCAGCGCGTGCTGAACGGAACCTTGGCCGATCTGCCGGAAACCGCGCGTTTCCACCAGGTACGCTCGCCCGCGCTGCTGATCCTGGGCGAGGTCGCCGCATTGGCCGACACGCTGCACTGGTTCGGCGCGCCGCCCGTCGGTGCTCCCACACATTCCCGCAACCTGCCCGCGCCCACACTGCAGGCTGCCTGACCTCTCGTTTCTCCAAGGACATTCCATGGCCCTCTACGACAGCATCCTGGACACCATCGGCCACACGCCGGTCGTCAAACTGCACCACATCGCGCCGGAGCACGTCACGCTCTATGCGAAAGTGGAATCGTTCAATCCCGGCGGTTCGGTGAAGGACCGCTTGGCGCTGGCCATCGTCCTCGACGCCGAGGCCAAGGGCCTGCTGAAGCCCGGCGACACCATCATCGAAGCCACCTCCGGCAACACCGGCGTGGCACTGGCCATGGTGGCCGCCGCGCGCGGCTACAAGTTCGTCGCCACGATGGTGGAGACCTTCTCCATCGAGCGCCGCAAGCTGATGCGCGCGTACGGCGCCAAGGTGATCCTGACGCCGGCCGCCGAGCGCGGCAGCGGCATGGTGCGGCGCGCCGAGGAACTGGCGAAGCAGCACGGCTGGTTCCTCGCCCGCCAGTTCGCCAACCCCGCCAATCCCGCCTACCACCGGCAGACCACGGCGGCGGAGATCCTGCGCGATTTCGCCGGTCGTCGGCTCGACCACTTCGTCACCGGCTGGGGCACCGGCGGCACGCTGACCGGCGTGGGCGAGGTGCTGAAGGTCGCGCGCCCGGACGTGCGCATCACCGCCTCCGAACCGGCCGGCGCCTCGCTGCTGCAGGGCAAGGAATGGCAGCCGCACAAGATCCAGGGCTGGACACCGGACTTCGTGCCCGACGTGCTGAACCGCGAGATCGCCGACGAGATCCTGCCGGTGACCGACGTGGAGTCCATCGCCACCGCGCGCCGCCTGGCGGCCGAGGAAGGCATCTTCGTCGGCATTTCCGGCGGCGCCACCGTGGCGGCGGCGCTGCAGGTCGCGCAGAAGGCCAAGCCCGGCGACGTGCTGCTGGCGATGCTGCCGGATACCGGCGAGCGCTACTTCTCCACGCCGCTGTTCGAGGGGGTCAACGAAGGCTCCGACGACGAGTGGCTGTCGTCGCTGGGCGACGCCGCGCTGCCGTAATCGAGGTCAGGACGACGGTGGCGCCACGCAATCGCGTCGCCACGTCCACTCCAGCGCCTTGCCGTCGTCGCGGCCATCGTCGACACGCGCGTGCAGCGTGTCGGCGTCCGGTCGCGAATAGATCACGCGCTTCGGGAAGTCGTGCGCCGGGTTGGCGAACACCACGCGATCCTGCGCCACGCGTTCGGCGGGAAACTCGGTCGCCGCACCGCCACCTGGCTGCGCGACGAATA
This sequence comes from Pseudoxanthomonas sp., assembly GCF_035999195.1. Lineage (NCBI taxonomy): Bacteria > Pseudomonadati > Pseudomonadota > Gammaproteobacteria > Lysobacterales > Lysobacteraceae > Pseudoxanthomonas > Pseudoxanthomonas sp. Next base: position 508,391 of record NZ_DASYGY010000004.1, on the reverse strand, counting down.
CCCAGCGCCCTTCCTGCTGCGCGATGCGCATGAACTCGAAGCCGGTCGCCCTGCCCTCGCGCGTATCGCGATGCATGCCGACCAGCAGCCCGCCGCGCGGCGCCATCCAGGTTTCCTCGCTGAAGGTCTTGCCCTGCTGCCCGCACCAGTGACCGGTAAACCAGTCGAGATCGTGGGCCGAGGCCGAGGTGGCCATCAGTGCCGTTGGCACGGACAGGAAAAACGTCGCCAGGTGTTTCATGGATTCGACTCGCTTCGCTGTCGGTACGCGAAGTTAGCAGGCCCGAGTCAAACCCGCGATCCCCTTGCCTCTGTAGGAGCGACGTGAGTCGCGACCGTGAATCCAGTCTGCCACGGAGTCGGCAGAAGACGACAAGCGACTCCCTTCCATGGATTCCTCGTAGAGGCTTGTGCACCGAAAGTGTCCGGTCGCGACTCACGTCGCTCCTACAGAAGCCGGATCACGGCTCGTACAGCTCCAGCGGCAGATCGTCCGGATCGGCGAAGAAGGTGAAGCGCCGGCCGGTGTACTCGTCCACGCGTATCGGCTCGCTTGCCACGCCACTCGCACGCAAATGGGCGACGGCGGCATCCAGATCGGCGACGCGCAGTGCGAGGTGGCGTAGCCCGCAGGCTTCCGGCCGCGAGACGCGCGGTGGCGGCGACGGGAACGAGAACAGCTCGACCTGCGTGCCGTCGGGCAGCGCGAGATCGAGCTTCCATGAATCGCGTTCGGCGCGGTAATGCTCGGCGAGTATGCGCAGGCCCAGCACCTCGGTGTAAAAGCGCTTCGACCGCGCATAGTCGGACGCGATGATCGCGACGTGGTGCACACCTTCGATCTTCATGCGCGCATGTCCTCGGGTACTGGAGCTCAATGCGCCGCCGCGGCATCCGCACCGGCATTGCCGCCGGACGGCGCCTTGCCGCCGCGCATCAGCAGCACCAGCGGCATCGACACCAGCGTCAACAGCATCATCAGCTTGAAGTCGTTGAGGTAGCCGATGGCCGCCGCCTGCCGGTTCACTTCGGCATTGAGAAGCGCCAGGCCAGTGGCGGTGGACGGATCCATCGCGGCGGGCAGCAGCGTCGTCTCCGCGCCGAAGGCCTGGATGCGCGCACCGATCTCGGCATGGTTTACCTGCATCGCACGCGACAGCATGGTCATCACCACCGAAATGCCGACCGACGAACCGATGTTGCGCACCAGGCTGAAGAGGCCGGCGGCTTCGGTGCGCTGGTGCGGCTCCAGCGTGGCGTAGGCGACCGTGGAGATCGGCACGAATACCAGGCCCAGGCCCATGCCCTGCACCACGCCCAGCCAGACGATGGATTCCATCGATGCATTCGGCCCGAACTGGGTCATACCGTGCAGCGAGAATGCCATCAGTGCCATGCCCACCAGGATCGGCCAGCGCGCGTCGATCCGCCCCAGCAGCCGGCCGACGACCATCATGCTGAACATCGTGCCGACGCCGCGCGGCGCGAGCACCAGGCCGATGGTCAGCACCGGGTAGTTCATCAGCGTGCTCAGGTACGGCGGCAGCAGCGCCAGCGTCGCGAACAGCACGATGCCGACGACGAAGATCAACGCGCAGCCGACGGCGAAGTTGGCATTCTTGAGCAGGCCCAGATCGAGCAGCGCGTGCTCGCGCTTGCGCCACCACCACAGCCCGTACATGTACAGCGCGAGGAAAGCGAGCGCGGCTTCGATCTGGATCTCGACACTGCCGAACCAGTCCTCGCTCTGCCCACGGTCCAGGAACAACTGCAGCGCGCCGATACCGAGCGCCAGCAGGCCCAGCCCGATGCCGTCGAGCTTGCGTTCCTGCACCGCGTCCTTCTTCACGCTGGCCATGATGCCGACCAGCGCGAGGATGCCGATAGGCAGGTTGATCAGGAACACCCAGTGCCAGCTGTAGTTCTGGGTCAGGAAGCCACCCAGCGGCGGCCCCAGGATCGGCCCGACCATGATGCCCATGCCCCACATCGCCATCGCCGCACCGTGCTTCTCCTTCGGGAACGCGTCGAGCAGCAGCGACTGCGAGATCGGCACCAGCGACGCACCGAACACGCCCTGCAGGATGCGGAACAGCACCATCTCGCCGATGCCGGTGGCGATGCCGCACAGCAGCGAAGCGACAGTGAAGCCGCTGACCGCGATGATCAGCAGGCGCCGGCGCCCGAGGCGCCCGGCCAGCCAGCCGGTGACCGGCGTCAGGATCGCGGCCGCGACGATGTAGCTGGTCAGCACCCACGACACCTGGTCCTGGGTGGCCGACAGCGAGCCCTGCATGTCGGGCAGCGCGACGTTGGCGATGGTGGTGTCCAGCGCCTGCATCAGCGTGGCCAGCATCACCGAGCCGACCAGCAGCGTGCGCTTGCCGGTGTCGTCCTGTGCGGGTGCGGCGGTCGTGCTCATGGGGAAGTCCGGAAGGGATCGGCGCATAGGGCATGCGTCGATCCAGAGGTCACCCGGGGCGCGGCGTCAGCGGGGCCGGGCCCCACCACAGTGCCCTCGCCCGCGTCCGCGCACGCCCGGGATGACATGGAAAGGAAACCTCAGCGCGCGGCGGTCGCGCGGCTGGAGGCGCTGCCGCCATCGCGCAGCTCGACGTGCACGTCGGCGCTCATGCCGGCGCGCAGTTGCGGCGCATCGGCGGCAGCGCTGTCGATCTCGAGGCGCACGGGGATGCGCTGCACGATCTTCACCCAGTTGCCGGTGGCGTTCTGCGGCGGCAGCACGCTGAACTCGGCGCCGGAGGCCGGCGCGATGGACGCCACGTGCGCCTTCCACGTCACGCCCGGATAGCTGTCCACTTCGATCGTCGCGGGCTGGCCGACCTTCATCTTCTCCAGCTCGGTTTCCTTGAAGTTGGCTTCCACCCAGATCGGCGAGGTGGCCACCAGCGGCATCGCCGTCTGGCCGACATTGATGTACTCGCCCACTTGCAGGTCGTGTAGGCCGACGATGCCGTCCACCGGCGCGCGCACTTCGGCGTGCGCCAGGTCGAGCCTGGCCTTCGCCAGCATTGCGGCGGCGGCGCGGTATTCCGGCAGGTCCTGCGTCGGGGTGCCCGGGCTGCCGCTCAGCGAGGCGGTGGCTTCGGACTGGGTGGCGATGGCATCTGCCAGGTCGGTGCGCGCTTCGGCGACCGCGTGGCGCGCGTCGTCCAGCATCTTGCGCGAGACCAGCTGCTGGCCGGCGAGCTGCTGCATGCGCTGGAAATCGCGCTGCGCCCACGCCAGCGTCTCGCGCGCCGCCTGGATGGAGGTGCCGGTACCGACCACCTTGGCGCGGCTGGCGCTGGCGCTGTTCGCCATGCGCGCCACCAGCGCCTCGTTCTGCGCGACGGCGATCGTCAGCGGATCGGCATCGATGCGGAACAGCAGATCGCCCTTCTTCACCGGCTGGTTCTGCTGGACAGCGACTTCGACCACGCGGCCGCCGACCTGCGGCGCGATCAGGATGCGCTCGGCCTTGATGTAGGCGTTGTCGGTGCTGACCTCGCGCTGCGAGGCGACGTATTCCCAACCGAAGAAGCCGGCCACGGCGAGCGGGCCTGCCACCCACAGCCACACGGGGACGCGGCGGCGCTTGGGAGCGGGAGTCCGGGCCGCATTCTCGGCGGCCTCGTTGATCTTGCTGGTCATGGTGGGGATTCAGCCCTTGCGGAGGGAGGACTCGCCGCGGCTGGCACGGTCGAGCAGGGAGAGGTTTTCGCGGATCTGGCCGAGCACCTTGAGTGTCGTCGCCAGTTCACCGGGGTCGACGCCGGCCAGGCAGTCTTCGCGGACCGAGGTGGCTACGGCCTCGATGTCGTGCATCACCGCGTCCGACTGCGGCAGCAGGTGCAGCCGCCACACGCGGCGGTCGTCGGGATCGCTGCGGCGCTCGATGAAGCCGGCCTTCTGCAGGCGGTCCAGCACGCGGCCGACCGCGATCGGCTCCATGTCCAGCAGGTCGGCGAGCGCGGACTGGGTGATGCCCTCGCTCTGGTGGATGCGCTTGAGCGCGCGCCATTGCACGCGGGTCAGGCCCAGATGGGCGGCGCGGCGATCGAACACGCGGCCGAACAACCGGCTCAGGTCCGCGATCAGGTAACCGATGGTGCTTTGGCCGGCAGGTGTCTTCATGGGTGCCTATGATATAGATGCTTAAGCAATTATATTCAAGGCGACGGAAAATCGTTCAGCCGAGCTTTCGCTACGGCTCAGGGTGTTTAGGGACGCGGACTGGGCCCGCAAGACGGTTCTCGTCGCCCGGTTCAAACGACCATCAGGGGCCCGAACCGGGCGACCGAGGAAGGCTCGTCATCCCCGCGAAGGCGGGGACCCAGCGACTTTGGCATTCAGAAGCCGAAGGCGCTGGATTCCCGCCTTCGCGGGAACGACGGTGGGAGGGAACGGATTCCACCGTTGGCAGGGAGTTCAATCCCCTGCACAAGACCCTCGCAGTGCCCTGTTTCAAGCGAGAGCCCCGCACCAAATCGATGAATGGAGAGCCGTCATCCCCGCGAAGGCGGGGACCCAGCGACTTTCCTGCTCGTAAGCCAAAGGCGCTGGGTTCCCGCCTTCGCGGGAACGACGGTGTGATGGAACGGATTTCACCGTTGGCATGGAGCTTGACCACCGCATAGAACCATCGCAGCGCCCTGTTCCAAGCGAGTGCCCCGCACCAAATCAATGAATGGAGAGCCGTCATCCCCGCGCAGGCGGGGACCCAGTGACTTTCCTGCTCGTAAGCCGAAGGCACTGGGTTCCCGCCTTCGCGGGAACGACGGTGGGAGGGAACGGATTTCACCGTTGGCATGGAGTTCGATCCCCCGCACAAGACCATCGCAGCGCCCTGTTCCAAGCGAGTGCCCCGCACCAGATCGATGGATAGAGAGCCGTCATCCCCGCGAAGGCGGGGACCCAGCGACTTTCCCACTGTGAAGCCGAAGGCACTGGGTTCCCTCCTGCGCGGGAATGACGGTGTGATGGACCGGATGCTCCTGCCGGCATTTAGGTCGCCCACGCAGAGGGCACTCGCCGCTCCCTGCATCAAGCGTGCAAGTGGCCACCAGCAAGGCCGACGGAAGAAAGGCCGTCATCCCCGCGAAGGCGGGGACCCAGCGACTTTCCTGCTCGGAAGCCAAAGGCCCTGGATTCCCGCCTTCACGCGAATGACGCATCGGCGGAGCGGACGACAGGCCTTGGTTTCCGATTCCGACCCCGCAAACGACGACGCCGGCACAAGGCCGGCGTCGGAATCACTTCGTGGCGCAGGCGATCAGCCTTCCCACTTGCCCAGCGCGGCCAGGCCGTTTTCCTTGGCGCGCTCGTACACCACGGCCTGGGCCTTGGCGAAGTTGCCCACCAGGTCCTGCGACCACAGCTTCAGCGCGGCCTGCTGCATGGCGCGGCCGTAGGAGAAGCTGAGCGGCCACGGCAGGTTGCCCAGCTGGTTCATGGCGTTGAGGTGGGCGGTGGACTGCTCGTCGGTCTGGCCGCCGGACAGGAACACCACGCCCGGCAGGATGGCCGGCACGGTGCTCTTCAGGCACATCACGGTGGACTCGGCCACTTCGTCGACGTCGGCCTGCTCCTCGCAGTCCTTGCCGGCGATGACCATCGAGGCCTTCAGGATGGTGCCTTCCAGCAGCACGTTCTGCTCGTACAGCGCGCCGAACAGCGAACGCAGCACGGCTTCGGTCACTTCGTAGCAGACCTCGATGTTGTGGTCGCCGTCCATCAGCACTTCCGGCTCCACCATCGGCACCAGACCGCACTCCTGGCACAGCGCGGCGTAACGGGCCAGCGCATGCGCATTGGCCTCGATGCAGGTGCCGGAGGGGATGTCCTCGCCGATGGTGATGACCGCGCGCCACTTGGCGAAGCGCGCGCCCAGCTTGTAGTACTCCTTCAGGCGGTCGCGCAGGCCGTCGAGGCCTTCGGTGACCACCTCGCCCGGGCAGCCGGCCAGGGGGTGCGTGCCCTTGTCGACCTTGATGCCGGGGATGATGCCGTGGTCGGCCATGTACTTGGCGAACGGCACGCCGTCCTTGGTGGACTGGCGCAGGGTTTCGTCGAACAGGATGGCGCCGGAGATGTAGTCCGACAGCTTCGGCGTGGTGAGCAGCAGCTCGCGGTAGGCGCGACGGTTCTCTTCGGTGTTCTCGATGCCCACGCCCTGGAACCGCTTGGCGATGGTGGTGGTGGACTCGTCGATCGCGATGATGCCCTTGCCCGCGGCCACCATGGCCTGGGCGGTTTCGGCAAGCTGTTCGATGCTCATGGGATTCCTGTGGCGGGGCGAAAAAGAGACCAATTATAGACCGCGCCCCGCCGACAGCGGGCAATCGCGGCGGCGAACGCGCCGCAGCGCGCCCGGAATCCCGACGTCGCAGGCGGTCCCGCGCGGCCGGAACCGCTTACAGCTCGCCGAGTCCCTCGGCCTTGCCGCGCTCGCCCATCTGCAGCAGGCGAAGCGTATTGGTGGCGCCGTGGCGCTCCATGTGGTCGCCGCTGGTGAAGATGACGCGGTCACCCTCGGCCAGCAGCTCGCGGTCGTGCAGCACGCGCATCGCATCGCGCGCGGCCTCACGCGGAGCCAGGCCGCGGCTGTCGAAGGCGATCGGGAACACGTCGCGGATCATCGCCATCTTGCGGCGCGCGCCGTCGTGGCGCGAGAACGCATAGATCGGCGCGCTGGAGCGGAAGCGCGACAGGAAGCGCGCGGTGCCGCCGGATTCGGTCATCGCCACGATCGCGCGCACGCCGATGTGCTCGGACAGGAACATCGTGGCCATCGCGATGGCCTGGTCGGCGCGCTCCAGGTTGCGCGGCGCCTTCTCGAAATCGGTATCCATCTCGAACTGCTTCTCGGCGCCCAGGCAGATGCGCGCCATCGCTTCCACCGCGCGGACCGGGTAGCTGCCGGCCGCAGTCTCGGCCGACAGCATCACCGCGTCGGTGCCGTCGATGACGGCGTTGGCCACGTCCAGCACTTCGGCGCGGGTGGGGATCGGGCTGTCCACCATCGACTGCAGCATCTGGGTGGCGGTGATCACCACCTTGTTGCGCGCCAGCGACTCGCGGATGATCTTCTTCTGCAGGCCGGGCAATTCGGCATCGCCGATCTCCACGCCCAGGTCGCCGCGCGCGACCATCACCACGTCGCTGGCATCGACGATCTCGGCCAGGTTCTCGATGGCTTCGGTACGTTCGATCTTGGAGACCAGTGCGGCGTCGCAGCCGTGCTCGCGGGCGATGCGGCGCGCTTCGTTCATGTCGTCGGCATTGCGGCAGAACGACACGGCGATGAAGTCCACGCCGATGTTCTCCGCCACATAGGCGATCAGCTCACGGTCGCGCTCGGTCAGCGCGCCCAGCGACAGGCCGCCGCCCTGCTTGTTCAGGCCCTTGCGGTCGGACAGCACGCCGTCGTTGAGCACGGTGCAGATGATGCGTTCGCCCTCGACCGAGGTCACCTTCAGCTGCATCAGGCCGTCGTCGAGCAGCAGGACGTCGCCCGCTTCCACGTCGCCCGGCAGGCCGAGGTAGCTGACGCCCACCTGGGTGGCATCGCCCGGAGGTGCATCGACACGGGCCACCAGGTCGAAGCGGTCGCCGGTCTTCAGCACCACCTTGCCTTCGGCGAAACGTTCCACGCGGATCTTCGGGCCCGGCAGGTCGGCCAGGATGCCGACCTCGGCACCGACGCGCTGCGCCGCCAGGCGAACGGCAGCGGCACGCTTGGCCTGTCCGGACGGATCGCCATGCGAGAAGTTCAGTCGCACCACGTTGACGCCGGCGCGGAACAGATCCTCCAGCACGCCGGGCGGGTCGGTCGCCGGTCCGAGGGTGGCGAGGATCTTGGTGCGGCGCTGGCGTTCGGTCATGGTGCGGATTCCCTGTGATCGCGCAAACGCTACCACAGCGATACGGATGCGTAGAGACCCGCGGACCCCGTGTGATCGCACTGTCCCGGGACAGCATGAGGCACGTGTACCGGCACGCCAGCAAAGCCCTGTTTTCAAGCGCTTTCGCAACGGTCGCGCACGTCGTGCGACTGGTATTTTTTTGGTCTCTGCCCGCATGCCGGATGCTGCGCGCGCACACCCGACTGCGCAAAAAACGCGAGGATGAAACGCGCGTTTGATCGCGTGCGTTTCCGCTCAGGCGAGCAGTGGCTGCAATTGGTCGGGTGCGCCTGCGAGCCGGGTCGCGCCTGCATCGCGCAACTCCTCTTCTCCGCCGAATCCCCACAGCACGCCGACGTTGCGCATGCCATGGTGACGCGCGCCCTCGATGTCCATGCGGCGGTCACCGATCATCCAGCACGCATCAGGCGTCAGTGAAAGGCGCCGCAGGGCTTCGCCGATCAGGTCCTTCTTGTGGCTGAGGCGGCCATCGACAGTCGCGCCGATGATGTCCTCGAAGCGATGCCCGAACGGCAGGTGCGCCAGGATCTTGCGCGCGTGCGGCTCGTTCTTGGCGGTGACCACGGCGAGCCGGTGACCCTCGGCGTGAAGCGCCTCGATGGTTTCGCCGACGCCGGCGTAGACCTGGTGCTCCAGCCAGCCGTGCGACTCGAAGCGCTCCAGGTAATGCTCGATGGCGGCCTCGACCTTGGCCGGATCGCCCAGCAGCGGCATGAAGCTGGTACGCAGCGACGGACCGATCCAACCGCGCAGCTCGGCCTCCGATGGAATCGGATGCTCGAGCTGGGTCAATGCGTGGGCGATGCAGCGGGTGATGCCGACGGCCGAATCGATCAGCGTGCCGTCGAGGTCGAAGAACAGCGTGGCGCGGCTCACTGGCCGCGTGCTTCCAGCGCCGCGACGGCCGGCAGCGTCTTGCCTTCGAGGAATTCGAGGAAGGCGCCGCCACCGGTGGAGATATAGCTGACGTCGTCGGCGATACCGTACTTGTCCACCGCCGCCAGCGTGTCGCCGCCGCCGGCGATGGAGAATGCCTTCGACTGCGCGATCGCATGCGCCAGCGTTTCGGTGCCCTTGCCGAAGGCATCGAACTCGAATACGCCCACCGGCCCGTTCCACACCACGGTGCCGGCCGACTTGATCAGTTCGGCATAGCGCTGCGCGGTCTGCGGACCGATGTCGAGGATCAGGTCGTCGGCCGCGACGGCGTCCACGGCCTTCACCGTCGCCGGCGCATCGGCGGAGAACGCGGTGGCGACCACCACGTCGGTCGGCAGCGGAATCTCGGCACCACGCGCCTTCGCATCGGCATCGATCTTCTTCGCGGTCTCGATCAGGTCGGCTTCGATCAGCGACTTGCCCACCGCATGGCCTTCCGCCGCGATGAAGGTGTTGGCGATGCCGCCGCCGACGATCAGCTGGTCCACCTTGCCCACCAGGCTGGTCAGCAGTTCCAGCTTGGTGGAGACCTTGCTGCCGGCGACGATGGCCAGCAGCGGGCGGGCCGGATTGGCCAGCGCCTTGTCCAGCGCGTCCAGTTCGGCCATCAGCAGCGGGCCGCCGGCGGCGACCGGGGCGAACCGGATCACGCCATGCGTGGAGGCCTGCGCGCGGTGCGCGGTGCCGAACGCGTCCATGACGAAGACGTCGCACAGCGCGGCGTATTTTTTCGACAGCGCTTCGTCGTCCTTGCCTTCGCCGACGTTCATGCGGCAGTTCTCGAGCAGGACGATCCGGCCCGGCGCCACGTCGACGCCATCCACCCAGTCCTTCACCAGCGGCACCTCGACGCCGAGCAGTTCGGACAGGCGCGCGGCGACCGGCGCCAGCGAATCGGCTTCGCTCCACACGCCTTCCTTCGGGCGGCCCAGGTGCGAGGTCACCATCACCGCCGCGCCCTTCTGCAGCGCCAGCTTCAGCGTCGGCAACGACGCGGTGATGCGCTGCTCGGACGTGATCCGGCCAGCGTCGATCGGCACGTTAAGATCCTGGCGGATCAGCACGCGTTTGCCGGCGAGGTCGAGGTCGGTCATGCGGACGATGGGCATCGGAAGTCCTGGGCAGCGGGAGAGACCGCTATTGTCCCGCCTGCCCCCGCATGCCGCAAACGACCGCAGCCTAGGCCGGTGGCCGGCTGCGCAGCAGGCTGAAGGCGAAGGCCGCCACCAGCGCCGCACCGGCGATCAGCAGGCCCCACAGTAGCCAGGTCTTCCAGTCGCGCGGCGTGGGCGGAGCGACCAGCGCCGCATCGCCGGCCAGCACCGTGGACGGGGACAGGTACGCCGGCGCGGGCTGCCAGTCCTCGCCGCGGTCGCGCCGCAGCGAATCCACCAGGGCAGGCATCGGGACGGCGGCGCGGCGCGCGCTCGCACTGCCTGCCACCAGTGCGTAGGGCGGCGTGCCCCGTGCAAGGAACACCACCACTTCCGACCGGTAGCCGAGTCGAAGCGTGGGCGCCCGCTCCGGCAGTGCGCCGGTGTTGCGCAGCCGCCAGTAGCGGTCGCGTGCCGGTCCGCTCGACAACGGTTGCGCCGGCGAGGCGCTGGGCTGTTCGCCGGCCACGCGATACGCCACCCACGGCCCGGCGCGCAGTCGCCACGGCGCGTCCGTGCTGTCGCGGCTCTCCAGCGTCCATTCGCCGACGGTGTAGTCGTCCATCGCCAGATCGGCCAGGGCCACGGGATAGCGCCCATCGCTTTCGTAGGTGTAGCCGTCCACACCCTGCTCGGACATGCGCCGGCCCTGCAGCTCCGACCACTGCACATCCTGGCGCGGATGCACGGCCTGCAGGCGCACGCGCACCTCACGGATCGGCAGGGCCGGCGAGGCATCGAGCGGCACGAAGCGGATGTAGCGAAGACCGCCGCGGATCGGCGCCTCGTCGCGCAGCAGGCGTTGCGGGCCGCGCTGCAGCTCGACCAGGGTCACGCGGTCCTGCACGACCTCCCACGCCTGCAGGTCCTGGCTGCCTTCGACCCGATAGCGCGATTCGCGCGGCGTGCCGGCATCCCAGGTGAACTCCAGCGCTTCGGGCGTATCGCGGATGCCGCTCAGGTCGACCAGGAAGGCACGTGCGGGACCGGAGGCGGCCGTACCGCCACCGTCGGCCTCGATGCGCACGATGCGGCCGTTCTCGCCGAACTGCGCCGACACGCGCGACGGTACCGATGGATCCTGCTGCAGCGCCGGCAGCGGAAACCATGGCACCACGATGCGTCGCGCCGGCAGGGCCGTGGGCTGCTCGGGGCCGAACAGTGCCGCCGCCACCGGCCTGCCCTGCGCATCCAGCACATCGATGTCGCGCAGGTCCGGCCATGCCGTGGTGGTGTAGACCTCGCGGTCGAGGACCACGCGGTACGCACCCGCCTGTTCGGACGACAACGTCAGCGGCCAGCGCTTCGCATAGGGAGCAGACGTTGGCGCCTGCGCGGCGGCGAGCACGGGCAGCAGAGACAGGACCATCAGCCACTTCTTCATGCGGGTGCTTCCTCGTTGTCGATGCGCCGCGGCGGTGCCGGCGCCAGATAGCCCACCACGGTGCACAACAGGCCGTAGCCGATGAACGAGCCGATGCCGAGCAGGTTGCCCAGATGCTGGCGATCGACGAAGACCAGCTTGGCCAGCACCACGCCCATCAGCACCGCACCGCCCAGCCACAACATGCGCTGGCCGCGGCGCGACCCGATCACCCAGCCCAGCACGCCCAGCACGCTCCAGGTGATGGTCAGGCTGGTTTGCGCCAGGCTGCCCGACAGCAGACCCTCGTTCCACGGCACGCCGCCCCAGTGATGCACGGCATGCAGCACCACCGAGGTGATCCACACGAAGGCCAGCGACGACAGCAGCACGATGCGCGCCGGCGGCAGCGTACGGGTTTCCGGCAGCCACCAGCGCAGCAGCAGGACCAGCACCGCGAACTGGGCGAGTTCCAGCGGATTCAGCACCGGCATCCACGGCAGCGGACGCGCGCTGCCGGCCATGAACAGCGACACCAGCCACCACAGGCCCAGTGCGGCGAACAGCACGCCCAGCAACGGTGTACGCCAGCCATCGAACCGGTCGCCAAGCGGAGCCGCCAGCCATGCCCAACGGAACAGCGCGAGCGCCACCACCACCAGCCATGGCAACGCGATGAGACCGGCCTGCCAACCACTGCCCATGCCCTGCACATGTCCGGGCAGCCAGGCCAGCAGCAGGCTCGCCACCAGCGGCCACACCAGCCACCACACGAACTGCGCCGCACCGGCCAGCCGATGATCGCTGTCGCGCAGGCACATCAGGCTGCGGACGCCGAGTACCGCATAGGCGAGCCATGCCCACACGCCATTGCCGGCGAAGGGCTGCTGGTGCTCCGCGGTCTGCCACAGCGCCAGCGGCGCGGCGGACGCCAGCGCGGCCAGCGTGGTCCAGGCGAGCGCGCCGGCCGGGCGCCGGCGATGCACTTCCGCTGCCAGCCAGCCGGTGAGCGCGATGAAGGCGAGCATCGCGTCTGGCTCACTATCTCCGTCGATGTGGGTGTCGATCTCGAGCACGCCGTTGCCCAGCCACCAGGCAAGCGCCCACAGGTAGTACACCAGCGCCACGCCGGCACTCCGCCCGCGATACGCCCAGGCACTGGCAACGCCTGCGGCCGCGATCAGCAATGCGCTCATGAAGGCCGCGTTGGCGAACATCGGCACGGCAGCGGTCGTATCCCACGACGGCGCGTCGGCGCTCGCGATGAAGAACGCCACCGCCGCCGCAAGCTGCAGGCCCGCACCGGTAAACTGCGGCAACAGGCGCGACTGCCGCAGTCCCAGCCACGCCAGCGCCGCGCCTTCCAGCGCGAACACGCAGGCCGTGGCCTGCGCCGACAGCGCCAGCGGCACGGACAGCGTGGCGAAGCCGACCGCCAGCAGGGCGTACGAATGCGCCAGCACGTCGTAATTCTCGCGACGCCGCAACGCCCGCGACAGCACCGCATACATCACGCCAAGCCCCAGCGCGCAGAACGCCAGCGGCAGTCGGCTGTCCTCGAAGCTGCCGCCCTGCATCAGCCCCTCCTGCAGCGAGAACGCGACCAGCGGCATGCCGAACACCAGACATCCGTCGATCAAGTCGCGCCGGCTGGCCGGCTGGCGACGCGCGAACAGCAGCGGGATCAGCAGGTAGAACACGAAGAACAGTGCCAGGAAAGGTTGCGTGCTGGCGTACTTCTCCGGCGCATAGTCGAACAGGCCCCACGCGGTGCCGATGCCGAAGGTGAAGAGGAAGCCGAGCAGGTTCAGCACGCGCCACGACCTGTACCAGGCGATGCCGACGATGGCCGCGTTCAATACCGCGTAGTACGAGAACAGCGCCACGTGGTTGCCGCTGCCGGTGGACAGCCAGATCGGCGCGAGGAAGCCTGCCAGCAGCGCGAACACGGCCAGCGACTTCGCATCCTGCAGCACCGCCAGCATGCCCGCACCGGCGATCAGCACGATGCTCAGCGCGAAGGCCGCGCCGGCCGGCATCACGCCGAAGATCTTGAACGCCGCGAACGCGACCAGCAGCAGCACGCCAATGGCACCGCCCTGCACGCTCAAGGCGAATGTGCGGTTGCTGTCGCGCTTGCGCCACGCGAAAACCAGCGCGCCCAGCGCCGCTGCCGCGATGCCGGCCAGACGCAGTTCCGGCGGCAGGGTGAACCAGCCTTGGTCCGCGCCGTACTTCAGCAGCGCGGCCACGCCGGCGAACAGCACCAGCACGCCGATCTTGACCGGTACGTTGCCGACAGTGAACCAGCGTTGCACCGCACGCAGGGCGACGGTGAACACATCGGGTTTGGCGGGACGTGGCGGCGCTTCGGGGCGCGGTGGGCGCGGCGGCACCGCCGGCGCGGGTTCCACGGGCGGCGCCGCAGGCACGGGGCGCTGCGGGGGAATCGGTGGCGGCGTCGCGGCCGCCGGGGTGGGAGGCGGTGTCTGGACGCGCACCGGCGGCGACCGCACGAGTTCGGTCAGCGTCGGCCCGTCATCGACCGGCGCGGGTGTCGCGACATCCGCCGCCTGCGGTGCGACGGACGCAACCGGCGCGCTGCGCAGCTGCATCACCTGCCGTTCCAGTTCGCCGACCCGGCGTTTCAGCCCGCTGATGGCGACCAGCGCCACGATCAGCAGTACCGGCACGGCCAGTACCGCCAGGCCGAGCAGCACCAGCACTCCCGCCAGATCATCCATCGCCTACCCCGTCGTTGCGTGTTCGATGCGGGAACGGACGCATCCGCTCCCCGGCCGTCCATTCAGCCTCGCCGCAGCCTCGGCCAAGGCGGCCGGATTTGCAAGATTCGATGCGCAGGTGGCGCCATCCCGCCCGCTCCGTATCACTTCGCGATACCCGCAAACGACACGGGCGCCCCCAGGGGCGCCCGTGCGATGCCGCCGGAGCCTGCGGCTTACTTGCCGGCGACCACCCTGACCATTTCCAGGCACTTGTTGGAGTAGCCCCACTCGTTGTCGTACCAGGCCACGAGCTTGACGAAGGTCGGGTCCAGCGCGATGCCGGCCTCGGCGTCGAAGATCGAGGTGCGGGTGTCGCCGCGGAAATCGGTGGCGACCACCTTGTCCTCGGTGTAGCCCAGGATGCCCTTCAGGGCGCCCTGGCTCTGCGCCTTCATCTCGGCCTTGATCTCGTCGTACGTGGCCGGGTTCTCGAGCTCGGCGGTCAGGTCGACCACCGACACGTCGCTGGTCGGCACGCGGAACGACATGCCGGTCAGCTTCTTGTTGAGCGAGGGGATGACCACGCCGACGGCCTTGGCCGCACCGGTGGACGAGGGAATGATGTTCTCGAGGATGCCGCGGCCGCCGCGCCAGTCCTTGTTGCTCGGGCCGTCGACCGTCTTCTGCGTGGCGGTGGCGGCGTGCACGGTGGTCATCAGGCCGCGCTTGATGCCCCACTTGTCGTGCAGCACCTTGGCGATCGGCGCCAGGCAGTTGGTCGTGCACGAGGCGTTGGAGATGATCGCCTCGTCGTTGTAGGTGTCGTGGTTCACGCCGTAGACGAACATCGGCGTGTCGTCCTTCGACGGGGCCGACAGGATGACCTTCTTCGCGCCCGCATCGAGATGCTTCTGCGCAGTCGCCTTGTCGAGGAACAGGCCGGTGGACTCGATGACGACATCGGCGCCGACGTCATCCCACTTCAGGTTGGCCGGATCGCGCTCCTGGGTCAGGCGGATCTTCCTGCCGTTGACGAACAGCGCACCACCCTCGACCTTCACGTCGCCGTCGAAACGGCCGTGCACGGAGTCGTACTGCAGCATGTAGGCCAGGTAGTCCGGCTCCAGCAGATCGTTGATGGCGACGATCTCGATGTCGTTGCCGAAGTTCTGCACGGCGGAACGCAGCACGTTGCGCCCGATGCGGCCGAAGCCGTTGATACCCACCTTGATCGACATTGCTCAGGACTCCTGCGGCCACGCACGCGGCGCGGCGGGGTTGACGGGGGCCGACATTCTAACAGGCCACCCCGGCGGCACGTCCCCGCGGGCATTGATCAGGATCAAGGCAGCACGGGAAACGCGGGCAGAGACTGACGCCACCTTCCAACGAGCGTCACCACCATGAAGAAGACCCTGATCCCGATCGCCGTCGCCCTTGCCTTCGGCGCCGCCGCGCCCGCCTTCGCCCAGTCCAAGGGCGACTGGACCCTGGGCGTCGGCGCGCACCAGGTGAACCCCAAGTCCGGCAATGGCTCGCTCGCCGGCGGCACCCTGCCGCTGGACATCGACAGCGACGTCAAGCCGACCATCACCTTCGAATACTTCCTGCGCGACAACCTGGGCCTGGAAGTGCTGGCCGCCCTGCCGTTCAAGCACGACATCGCCGTCGACGGCGTCGGCACCGTGGGCAGCACCAAGCACCTGCCGCCGACCGTGTCACTGCAGTACCACTTCAACAGCAAGGGCAAGGTGTCGCCGTTCCTCGGCGCCGGCCTGAACTACACCACCTTCTTCAGCGAGGACACCCAGGGCGCGCTGGCAGGCACCGACCTGAAGCTGGACGACTCGTGGGGCTTGGCCGCGCATGCGGGGCTCGACATCAAGGTCAGCGAGCGCGGCGCCGTGCGCGTGGATGCGCGCTGGATCGACATCGATACCGACGTCAGCGTGGATGGCGTGGACCTGGGCACCGCCAACATCGATCCGATGGTCTACGGCGTGGCTTATGTCCTGACGTTCTGAGCAGACAACCGATCCGTCGCCTGCGGCAAATCGGGGAACGGCCCGTGTCGGGTAAAGTACCGGCATGGTCCGTCCCCTTTTTTCATCCCTCGTTCTCGTCACCGCCCTCGTGCTGCTGCCGGTGCCGGCGCAGGCATGGGGCCTGCTGGGGCATCGGCTGGTCGCCCTGCTGGCCTGGGACGACCTGACCCCGGATACGCGCCGCCGGATCGACGCGCTGCTGCAGGGCGAACCGGACCCCACGCTGGCCGGCATTGCCGGCTGGGCGGACGACCTGCGCAAGAACGATCCCGTGTTGGGCCGGCAAAGCGCGAACTGGCACTTCGTCAATCTCGGCGAAGACGATTGCGTCTATTCGCAGCGCCGCGATTGCCCAGGCGGTAACTGCGTGGTGGAAGCCATCCGCGCGCAGACCGCGATCCTGGCCGATCCGGCGCGCACGCGCGCGGAGCGGTTGCAGGCCTTGAAGTTCGTCGTGCATTTCGTCGGCGACGCGCACCAGCCCTTGCACGCCGGCTACGCGCGCGACAAGGGCGGCAACGATGCGCAGATCAACTGGAACGGGCGCGGTACCAACCTGCACACGCTGTGGGACAGCCGCATGCTGCTGTCCACCGGCCGCAGCGAACAGGCTTACCTGGATCACCTGCGCACGTTGCCGCGTCCCACCCTGGCGGCCATGACGCTGCCGCCGCCTGCGGCCGCGTGGGCCGAGCAGTCGTGCCGCGTCGTGATCCAGCCGGACTTCTATCCACGCCGCGCGAAACTCGAACAGGCTTACGTGGACAAGCACTTGCCCATCGCCGAGCGCCAGTTGCGCGCCGGTGGCGTGGCGCTGGCGGCGGTGCTGAACAAGGCGCTGGCGCCGCGCTGATCCGACCCGGCGCCGTCCTGCCACCGCGAGCCCGCGCATCGCATCATCGAATCGCCCGCCCCAGGAGTCGTTCGCATGACCCCATCCACGCTGCTCCGCGACGCGTTCTGGGCACTTGCCGTGGCGCTCGCGTCCCTGGCGTCCACCACGGTCCTCGCGCAGGAACGCGGCCTGACCGTGTTCGCCGCCGCCAGCCTGAAGGAGTCGCTGGACGAGGCCGCTGCCGCTTACCAGGCGCAGACCGGCGTCCCGGTCCGCGTGTCGTACGCCGCCAGTTCCGCCCTCGCCCGACAGATCGAACAGGGCGCGCCGGCCGACGTGTTCTTTTCCGCCGACCTGGAATGGATGGACCATCTGCAGCAGCGACAGAGGCTCGAAGTCGCCACGCGCCGCAACCTGCTGGGCAACCAGCTGGTGCTGATCGCGCCGAAGGCGAGCAAGGTACAGGTCGACCTGAAGCGTCCGGCGACACTGCTCACCGCCCTGGGCAGCGGCCGCCTCGCCGTCGGTCAGACGCAGACCGTGCCGGCCGGCAAGTACGCCCGGGCATCGCTGGCATCGCTGGCGCTGTGGGACGGCGTCAAGGCGCGGCTGGCCGAATCCGACAGCGTGCGCGCAGCCCTGATGCTGGTGGCGCGCGGCGAAACCCCGCTGGGCATCGTGTATGCGTCGGATGCCAGGGCTGAACCCGGTGTGCGCGTGCTGGCCACCTTCCCCGAGGATTCCCATCCGCCGATCGTCTACCCGGTGGCCGCACTGCGCGGCGCGCGCTCGGCGCAGGCGACGCGGTTCGTGCAGTGGCTTTCCTCACCCGCTGCCGATGCGATCTTCCAGCGCCGCGGCTTTTCGGTGAAGCCCTGAGCGGCCCATGCTAGACGCGTTCTCGCCGGAAGAGCTCACCGCCATCCGCCTCAGCCTGAAGGTGGCCACGGTCGCAGCGCTTGCCAGCCTGCCGGTCGGGATACTGGTGGGTTGGCTGCTGGCGCGCACGCGCTTCCCCGGCAAGGCGCTGCTCGATGCCATCGTGCACCTGCCGCTGGTGTTGCCGCCCGTCGTGATGGGCTACGCGCTGCTGGTGACACTGGGCACGCAGGGCACGGTCGGCGCGTTCCTGCAGGAGCAGTTCGGCATCGTGTTCGCGTTCCGCTGGACCGGTGCGGCGCTGGCCTGCGCGGTGATGGGCTTTCCGTTGATGGTGCGTTCCATCCGGCTGTCGCTCGAAGCGACGGACCGCCGCCTGGAGCAGGCCGCGTCCACGCTCGGTGCCGGCCCGTGGCGCGTGTTCTTCACCATCACCCTGCCGCTGGCGTGGCCGGGCCTGGTCGCCGGTAGCGTGCTGGCGTTCGCCAAGGCACTGGGCGAGTTCGGCGCCACCATCACCTTCGTCTCCAACATCCCCGGCGAAACCCAGACGCTGTCATCGGCCATCTACGGCCTGATGCAGGTGCCGGGCGGCGAAGCCGGTATCTGGCGCCTTGCCGCGGTGGCCGTGGTGATCTCGCTGACGGCCTTGCTGTTCTCGGAGTGGCTGGTCCGACGGCACCACACGCGCCAGGGTGAGGAGGCCTGATGCTCCGCCTCGACATCGAACTCCGGCGCGGCCACTTCCATCGCCACGTGCGCATCGACGACGACGCGCGCGTGATCGCGCTGGTGGGACCGTCCGGCGCAGGCAAGACGTCCGTGCTCAACGCCATCGCCGGACTGGTCACGCCGGTCGCCGGCCGTATCGAAATCGACGGCCGTTGCCTGTTCGACAGCGCGCAGCGGATCGATGAACCGGTGCATCGCCGGCGCGTGGGCTACGTGTTCCAGGACGCCCGCCTGTTCCCGCATCTCGATGTCCGTCGCAACCTGCTTTACGGACGCCACGGCGGACGCGGCGCGCCACGATTCGGCTTCGACGCCGTGGTCGAATTGCTCGGCATCGCGCCACTGCTGCCGCGCCGCACGCGCAACCTGTCAGGCGGCGAAGCCCAGCGTGTCGCGATCGGGCGTGCCCTGCTGTCGCAGCCCTCGCTGTTGCTGTTCGACGAACCATTGTCGGCGCTGGACCAGGCCCGTCGCGAGGAACTGATCCCCTACCTGCAGCGTGTCCGGGACGAGATCCGCCTGCCCATCGTCTACGTCAGCCACCATCCGGACGAAGTGCGGCGGGTCGCCGACTCCATACATACCCTCGACTGAGCGAGGGGTAGGCTGCCGCCGTGGAACCACGGAGCCGACCATGAGCACGAAGAAGCGCTGGACCTCCCTGCCCGTCGAACAGTCGCGGCGCTATCTCGAACCCGGTCCCGTCGTGCTGCTGAGCACGGCGCACCGGGGCGAACGCGCCATCATGACGCTCGGCTGGCACATGATGCTGGGCTACGACCTGGTCGGCACCTACATCTGGCAGGCCAACCGCAGCCACGCACTGGCCCGTGCCAGCCGCGAATGCGTGATCAACCTGCCGACCGAAGACCTGCTGGATACCGTGGTGCGGATCGGCAACTGCAGCAGCACCGAGCAGGACAAGTTCGAGCGCTTCGGCCTGACCGCATCGCCATCACGCGACGTGGACGCGCCGGGCATCGCCGAGTGCCACGCGCGCTTCGAATGCCGCCTGCACGAGACCCGCATCACCGCCGACTACCCGCTGTTCGTCTGGCGCATCGTCCACGCCCGCATCGCCACCTCGCCGCGCATCCCGCGCACCGTACACTACCGCGGCGACGGCCGCTTCATGGTATCGGGCCGGGAGGTCTCCCGACGGCGCCTGTTCCGGCCGGACATGCTGGAGCAGTGAGTCGGCCCATGGCCGGTTAACGCCCGGCTGGGTACGCTGGCGCCATGACCAAGCACCTTACCGACCTCGACGACGCCGTCGACCTGATCCTGTCCCACACCTACGGTCCGCTGCGCATGGGCGCACCGCTGGGCATCGGCAAGCCGCACCGGCTGTTGAACGCCCTCTACGCACGCATCTCGGCGGACCCCTCGCGACCGTGGCAGCTGTACACGGCGTTGTCGCTGGATCCGCCGGGAGGCGGCAAGGGACTGGAAGGCCGGTTCGTCAAACCGTTCGCGACGCGGCACTTCGGGGAGGACTTCCCGCGGCTGGCCTACGTGCAGGCGATCAGGCGCGATGCGCTTCCTCCGAACATCGAGGTGGAGGAGTTCTACATGCAGGGCGGCGCGTTGCTGCACTCGACCACCGCACAGCGCCACTACGCCAGCCTCAACTACACCCATGTCGCGCGCGCGCTCGCCGATCGCGAGATCAACGTCATCGTGCAGAAGGTTGCGCGCGAACCGGGCGGCACGCGTTTGTCGTTCTCGTGCAACAACGACCTCACCCAGGACACCGTGGACGCCGTCGTCGCGCGCGGGCTGCCGCGCCCGCTGTTGGTGGCCGAAGTCGATCCCGCGCTGCCGTGGATCGGCGGCACGGCGGCGGTGGATGAGGCCTACTTCGACATCGTGGTTTCGCCGCCCGGCCCGTATCCGCCGTTGTTCGGCCTGCCGCGCCAGCCGGTATCGGACGTTGACTACGCCATCGGTCTGTACGCCAGTGCGCTGGTCCGCGATGGCGGCACGCTGCAGATCGGCATCGGCGCACTGGCCGACGCGTTGTGCCATGCGCTGGTGCTGCGCCATACCGACAACCCGACCTACCGCCGCGTGCTGGCGTCACTCGATCCCGAGCTGGAACGGCATCCCGCCGTGGTCGCCAGCGGCGGCCTCGATCCGTTCGCCATCGGCCTGTACGGCTGCAGCGAGATGGTCAACGAAGGCTTCAAGCGGCTGGTGGAGACCGGCGTGATCCGTCGCAAGGTGGTCGACGACGAAGCCTTGATGCAGCGGCTCGCCGACGGCACCGCCAACCTCGGCGACCAGGCGCGGCTGGAGCGCGACGGCGAGTATCTGCATGGCGCGTTCTATCTCGGTTCGCCTGCCTTCTACGACTGGCTGCGCGAGCTGCCGGATGACCAGCGCCGCGCCATCGGCATGCGCCGCATCAGCCTGATCAACGAACTGGAGCGCGGCCGCGAGTCGCTGGCCCGCCTGCAGCGCCGCGACGCGCGCTTCTTCAACTCCTGCATGATGGCCACTGCGCTGGGCGCGGCGGTGTCCGACGGTCTGGAGGACGGCCGCGTGGTGTCGGGCGTGGGCGGCCAGTACAACTTCGTCGACATGTCGAACGCGCTGGACGGCGCACGCAGCGTTCTGATGTTCCGCGCCGTGCGCGAGGAGGCCGGTGCCGCCGGATCGAACGTCCGCTGGCACTATGGCCATACCACCATCCCGCGCCACCTGCGCGACGTCTACGTCAACGAATACGGCATCGCCGATCTCCGCGGCAGGAACGACGAGGACTGCATCGTCGCCATGGGCGGCATCACCGATGTCCGCTTCCAACCAGGATTGATCGAGCAGGCACAGCGGGCGGGAAAGCTGCGCAGCGGCTTCCATGCGCCCGCCCACTGGATCGACAACACCCCCGTGCACCTGTCCGCCCGGCTGCGCGCGTTCCGCCACGACGGCACCCTGCCCGACTACCCGCTGGGCAGCGACTTCACCGAGGTGGAGCAGCGCATCGTCAGGGCGCTGGGCTGGCTGAAGACGAAGACTGCGACGCCATGGAAGAAGATCGGCACCGTGCTGCGCGCGCTGGGGGCGAGATCGGACGATGCCGAGGCGATGGAGCGGATGCATCTGTCCGCACCGACCAGCGTGGGGGAGCGTATCGAGGCGAAGCTGCTGGGACTTGGGTTGCAGGAGAGCGGCACGCGCTGAGCGAGCCTCCGTGCTCGACTCCACTCAGGCCGCCGCACGCTCCAGCTTCACCGCCAGGGTGAAGCGCGGTGCGTGGCAGTTGCGGTTGGGTGGGCGACCCGCGTGGAGGATGTCGCCATCGAACACCACCAGCCGTCCGGGACGCGGGCTGACGGCCGCACGCACGTCGCGCTGGCGGTCGAAGAAGACGGTCTCGCCGCCCCACTCGTGGTCCCACTGCTCGCATACGTACCACAGCGCGGTCAGTTCGCCCGCGCCTTCCACGCAATCGATGTGACTGAACAGCATGTCGCCGTAATGCGCGACGTTGACGTAGCTGCGGTAGGGCCGATACGCCATGGCCGGCGCATGCACCGCCACCGCGGCCATCGTGGGCGCGGCGAACGGCATGGCGGGCAGTCGGGCCAGCGGAATCTCCGTGGCCCAGTGCCGGTACTCGGCGGTATCGGGTCGCGCGATCTCCGAGCGTGTATAGCCCGCCTGCAGCAGCACGCGATGCAGTTCCGCCAGTTGCGGCAACTCCAGCAGGCCGTCGAACACCGAGATGCGGCGTCCGTCGACCTGCTGCGTGTACGCGGGCGTGACCGTCACGGGCGCGGCCGGGCTACAGCGACTTCGCCGCCTCGACCACCGCCTCGGCGGTGATGCCGAAGTGCGTGTACAGCGCGTCGGCCGGCGCGGACGCACCGAACGTGGTCATGCCGATCACCGCGCCGTCCAGGCCGACGTACTTGCGCCAGAAATCGCTGATGGCCGCTTCCACCGCCACGCGCTTGCGCACGGCCTTCGGCAGCACCGATTCGCGGTATGCGGCGTCCTGGCGGTCGAAGACGTCGGTGGACGGCATCGACACCACGCGCGTCTTGAGGCCCTGTGCATCCAGCGTGGCCTTGGCCTGCGTGGCCAGACCAACTTCAGAGCCCGTGGCGATGAGGATCACGTCCGGCGTGCCGTCGGCATCGGCCAGCACGTAACCGCCGCGCGCGATGTCGGCCACCTGCGCCTCGGTACGCGGCTGGTGCGCCAGATTCTGGCGGGAGAACACCAGGCAGCTCGGGCCGTCCTGGCGGACGATGGCCTGCTTCCACGCCACCGCCGATTCCACTGCGTCGCAGGGACGCCACACGTCGTTGTTCGGGATGTAGCGCAGCGACGCGAGGTGTTCGACCGGCTGGTGCGTGGGACCGTCTTCGCCCAGGCCGATGGAGTCGTGCGTGTACACATGGATGGCGTGCGCCGGGATCAGTGCGCTCATGCGCACGCCGTTGCGGGCGTAGTCGCTGAACACCAGGAACGTGGCGTCGAACGGCACGAAGCCGCCGTGCAGCGCCAGGCCGTTGGCGATCGCGGTCATGCCGAACTCGCGCACGCCGTAGTACACGTAGTTGGCGTTCGGGTCGGTGGTGGACACCGACTTGCTCGCCTTCCACAGCGTGAGGTTCGAATGGGCCAAGTCGGCCGAGCCGCCGACCAGTTCCGGCAGCAGCGGCGCGAAGGCTTCGATGGCGTTCTGCGAGGCCTTGCGCGAGGCGATGGTCGGGCCTTCCGCCTGCACCTTGGCGATGTACGCATCGGCCCGCGCGACGAAGTCTGCCGGCAGCTCACCGGCGGCGCGACGCTTCAGTTCGGCGGCCTGTTCCGGGTACTGCGCGGCGTAGGCGTCGAACAGCGCGTTCCAGTCGGTTTCCAGCGCCTTGCCCGCCTCGACCTTGTTCCAGCCGGCGTAGATCTCGGCCGGCACTTCGAACGGACCATACGGCCATTCCAGCGCGGCGCGCGTGGCCTCCAGTTCGTCCTTGCCCAGCGGCGCGCCGTGGCTGGATTCCTTGCCGGCCTTGTTCGGCGAACCGAAGCCGATCGTCGTGCGGCAGCAGATCAGGGTGGGCTTGTCGGCGGTCTTCAGCGCAGTGTCGATGGCGGTCTTGATCTCGACCGGGTCGTGGCCGTTGACGTTGCGCACCACCTGCCAGCCATAGGCCTCGAAGCGGGCCGGCGTGTCGTCGGTGAACCAGCCGTCGGTGTTGCCGTCGATGGAGATCTTGTTGTCGTCCCAGAAGCAGACCAGCTTGCCCAGGCCCCAGGTGCCGGCGAGCGAAGCGGCTTCGTGCGACACGCCTTCCATCAGGCAGCCGTCACCCATGAAGACGAAGGTACGGTGGTCGACGATGGCGTGGCCGTCGCGGTTGAAGCGCTGCGCCAGCAGCTTCTCGGCCAGCGCGAAGCCGACGGCGTTGGCGAAGCCCTGGCCGAGCGGACCGGTGGTGGTCTCCACGCCCGGGGTCTCGTGGCGCTCCGGATGGCCGGCGGTCTTGCTGTGCAGCTGGCGGAAGTTCTTCAGTTCCTGCAGCGGCAGGTCGTAGCCGGCCAGGTGCAGCAACGCGTACTGCAGCATCGAGCCGTGGCCGTTGGACAGGATGAAGCGGTCGCGGTTGAACCAGTGGGGGTTCGACGGGCTGTGGCGGTAGTAGTCGTTCCACAGCACTTCGGCGATGTCGGCCATGCCCATGGGCATGCCGGGATGGCCGGAATTGGCGGCCTGCACCGCGTCGGCGGCGAGGAAACGGATGGCGTTGGCGAGCTGGCGGCGGGTGGGCGTCGTCATGGGGATCGGGGCAGAAGGGGCGGCGCCCGGCGGGCTGCGGGCGGCCCATTGTCCCACCCCCCGCCCGCGCTGTCGCGGTTGCGGGGCGCTTCCGGCGGTGTTAGCCGGGCTGACCCGGCAGCTTCACGTCGGCACGTTCGCCCTTGGCCACCAGCGACGCCAGGGTCAGGTCGCCGGTGACGTTGAGCGTGGTGCGGCACATGTCGAGGAAGTGGTTGACGCCCAGGATCAGGCCGATGCCGAGGGGATTCACGCCGACCATCGCGCAGATCAGCGCCACCACCGGCAGCGAGCCGGACGGCACGCCGGCCGTGCCGATGCCGCCCAGGATGCAGACCAGCATCACCATGAACTGCTGGCCCAGCGACAGGTCCACGCCGAAGAACTGCGCCAGGAAGATCACCGTCACGCCCTCGAACAGCGCGGTGCCGTTCTGGTTGGCGGTGGCACCGACGGTCAGCACGAAGCGCGACACCGTGCGCGGCAGGCCGAGCTTTTCGTCGGCCACGCGCAGCGCCGTGGGCAGCGTGGCATTGCTGGACGCGGTGGAGAACGCCATCACCATCGCTTCCTGCGCGCCGCGGAAGAAGCGCAGCGGCGAATAGCCGGCCAGCTTCAACGCCACCGAGTAGCTGACGAACAGGTGCAGCGCCAGCGCCAGCACCACCACGAAGACGTACTGGCCCAATCGCAGCAGCAGGTCGAAGCCGAAGATCGCCGCCAGATTGAACATGAAGCAGGCCACCGCGTACGGCGCCAGGCGGATGACCAGGCCGATCAGCGTCATCGAGATCTCGAACACGCCCTCGATGCCGCGCTTGAGGATGCCGGTGTTCTCGGACGGGGTGAGTACCAGACCGATGCCGAACATCACCGCGAAGAACATCAGCGACAGGATCGCCGCGTTGCTGGACGCCGCACCGATCACGTTGTCCGGCACGATCGACAGCAGCATGTCCATGCCGGTGGCCTGCGTGCCGACGCTGGCGACGATCTTCTTCGTCCGCTCGGCGTTCTCGGCGATCAGCTGCTGCGCCAGCGCCGGATCGACGCCGACGCCCGGTTTGAAGACATTCACCAGCACCAGGCCGAGCAGCACCGCGACGGCCGACAGCACGATGGTGTAGGCCAGCGTCTTCCAGCCGATCCTGCCCAGCGCGCGGATGTCGCCCATCTCGGCGATGCCGCAGACCAGCGCCGAGAACAGCAGCGGCACGATCAGCATGAAGATCAGGTTGAGGAAGATCTTGCTGAAGGGCGTGGTGACGTAGGTCGTGACGCTCTGCACCCAGCCCGCGTCGCCCTGCCCGGTGGCATGCACGATCAGCCCGACGATCAGGCCTAGCGCGAAACCGATGGCCATCTTCCAGTGCAGCGGCAGCTTGGCGCGGGTGGCGGGCGTGGCGTCGGTCATCAGGCGGTCCTGCGGATACAAAGGCCGGAGCTTAGCAAACCCGGTCTGGCGTCCCGTCCCTGCGCGAGGGACGGGGCCGCCGGGCCCACGGCATTGGCGTCCGTCCCGGCAAGAGGACGAACATATCGGCCCGGCTTCCCTTATCGCGGGTACAACGGCGGCAGGGGTTCTTCCGCCGCAACCGCCTCCACGCCCCGCCACTGCGGACCGCCGCGAAATGCCTCGCGCAGCGCCAGGCGGGCCTGCGCCGGATCGCCGCCGGCCCAGCGGGCACGCCGCAGCAGGTCCACTGCGGCGCGCTGCACCGGCACTGCGAGGCGCCGCTGCAGGTCGTCGAGATCGACGGCTCTCGGGCGCGCCATGCCGCACAGCACATGCTCGATATCGTCGAGATCGCCGGCATCGAGCACGCGCTTGAGGTCAGAGGCCGTGTGGGTGGCGGTCGATGCCGTCGATGCAGGCATGCCGGACGCCCGCGGCGCGCTCGCCACATGCGGGTCCCTCTGGCGACGGGACAGTCCCCACAGCAGCGTCGCCAGCCAGAGCAGGGCGAACCCCGCCGCCAGCCAGGGCCAGATCCGGGCAGGGATGCCGCGCTCGCCGGCCAGCGGGATGACGCCCTCCTCCGCCGCGTCCTGCGGTATCGCGGTCGCAGGACCGGTCGCTGCCGGACGTGCCGCCTGGCCATTGCCGACCACCACCGGTATCGTCATGTCGGGCAACGTCGCGCGCTTCGCCGCGCCGGCGCGCACGTCCCACCACGCCATCGCCACGCCGGGCACGGTCAGCGGACCGGGCTGCGACGGCACGATGGAATAGCGACGCGTGAGCTTCACCTGCGGCGTCCCGCCTACGAAGGTCTCGTCGTACTGCGGAGGCTCGGCGAACACCTGCGCGCCGGGCACGACGGGGGCGGGCAGTTCCGGCAACTGCGCCTGGGTGGCGCCGACGACGGTGGTCTCGACCGCGAGCGTGGCCGCTTCACCGGTGCGCATCTGTTCCGGCACGGCGGTGTACCGCAGCCGCAGGTCGCGCACCGGCAACCACGGTTGCGGCGCGTTCGCCGGCTGCGGCCGGACCTGCAGCGTGCGCGGCGCCCCGGTGATGTCGACCTCGCGGCTGTTGCCGCCGAGCAGGTCGTCCATCCAGCCGCCCGCCCCGCGTCCGCTGAAGCGCGCGCCCGGCAGCGTCAGCGGACCGCTGCGCTCGGGCACCAGCAGGAAGCGGCGCTCGGCCGTGTTGTACCGTCGCCCGTCGATCTCGCGGCTCGACTGCACGATCTCGCCGACCCGCTGCAGCAGCGCGCCCTCGGGCGGGTCCAGATCGAGCTGGCCGGACACCAGCGGCGTGGCGTAGAACAGCCGGACAGTGACACCGACCGACTGCTGCACGTAAGGACGTTCGTCGTCGACCTCGGTTTCGACGAACACCAGGCCGTTCGATGCGGCACTGGCCGTCGCCGTCGCACTAACCTCCAGCACCAGCGGCGCCGTGCGCTCGCGTCCCACCTGCAGCGCGGGAATCGACAGCGTGCCCGCGCGCCGCGGCCGCAGGGTCAGCGCGAACGTCGTGCTGCTGCCCACGCGTCCGTTCACCATCCGCACGCTGCGGCTGTCGGACTGGCCTTCCACCTCGAAGTCGCGCAGCAGCGGCGTGAGATCCGGCGTGGCGGAGACGCTGTCGGTCTCCACGTTCAGCGTCACCGCCTGGCCCAGCGTCACCTGCGACTGTTCCAGCCACGCACGCGTCGCGGCGAGCGACGACAGGGGCCACGCCAGCAGCATGCACGCCAGCAACCACACCCGATGCTTCATCGTCCTTCCCTCTGCCGGCGTTCCTGTTCGAGCCGGAACTTCGCCTTGAGCAGCGAGCCGGGCTCGTCCGGCACGCGTTTGAGCCAGGCATCGACCGCCTGCCGGCGCTCGCGCTGTTCGGCGGTTTCCGCCTGCACGACCGGTTTGCCCGGTGCGGACTGCGCTGCGCGCTGCGCGGATTCGCGCGCCATCGCGTCGCGCATGCGCTCGCGCTGCGCCGCATCGGCGGCGGACTGGGTGGCGGCGTCAGGTGGCGATGCGTCGGGCGGCGCGGAGGACGGCGCGGTCTTCGCAGCCGGGCTCTTTCCCTGCTCCTGCGACGATGACGCGTCCTTCGCCGGCGAGGGCGATGCAGGCTTCTGGCTCCCGGGATCGGGCTTCGCATCGCCCGGCGATCCCTTGCCTCCCTGCGTGCCGTCTCCCTGCGGTCCCGACTTGCCCTGCCCTTCGCCCGAGGACGGCGGTCGCCTGCGCGCGGCGTCGACGGCAGCCCGGTTCGCCACCGCATCCGGCATGCCGGGCTGCGCACGCAGCGCGCGGTCGTAGGCGGCGATGGCATCGTCGTAACGCTGCTGTTTCGCCAGCGCATTGCCGAGGTTGTACCAGCCTTCGGCGCTGTCGACGCCGGTGAACGCCTGCTCGGCCGCAGCGTAGTCGCCCTTCCGGTACGCATCCACGCCCTGCGCGACGCGCGCATGTTCCGCCTGGTCGGCGCGCCGCCACCAGTCGACGCCGGCCGCGGATGCGGGCGACGCCATCGGCAGCCACAAGACGCCGACCAGGGCGAGCGCCGCGCCGCGGCGGAAGCCCAGCAGCGCGAGCGCCATCAGCGGGATCAGCAGCCAGTAGCCTTCGTCGCGCCACGACTTGCCGCCGCTGGCCGTACTACCTTCGGTCGTCAAAACGGACGACCGCACGCCCAGTGCGGCGATGTCGCCGTCGTCCGCCGTCAGCGCGTGGTAGCGACCGCCGCCGGCCGTCGCCAGTCCGCGCAGCGACGCGGCGTCCAGCGCCGCGCGTCCAATCACGCCATCGGCGCTGCGGTAGGCAGCACCGGCTGCGCTACCCAGTCCCAGAGCGGAGACCGCATAGCCCTGCGCACGCGCGGCCGCCGCCGCATCCATTGCCGCGCTGTCCGCTCGATCGGTCAGGATCAGGATGTCGCCGCGTCGCGCGTCCGCCTGCGCCAGCAACCGCGCCGCCCACGCGATGCCGCGATCCGCACGCTGGCCATCCTTCGGCATGATGTCGGGCGCCAGTTCGTCGAGGAACAGGCCGATGTTGGCGGTGTCGTCGGTGAGCGGCGTCACGGTGAAGGCGTCGTCCGCATACGCCACCAGCGCGACGGGACTGCCCGCGCGCGCCTGCAGCACCTCGGCGAGCTTCGCCCTCGCCTGCAGCAGGCGCGAGGGCGGCAGGTCGGTGGCGGTGATCCGGCTGGACAGGTCGAGCACGACGACGAGCGGCCGCTGCGCCTGCCAGAGCGGCTGGTCGGCCTGACGCCAACTGGGACCGGCCAGGGCCAGCACGGCGAGCACGTACGCCATCGCCGCCACGATCACGCCGGCGCGCGCGCCGGTCCCGCCGGTCACCAGCAGATGCGGCAGCAGATGGGCATCGACATGGCCACGCCACGCACTGCGCCGCTGCCGCTGCGCGCGCCATGCCCAAGCCAGCACGGGCAATGCCGCCAGGGCCCACAGCCAGTGCGGGCGCAGGAAATGCAGTGCGGTCACGTCGAACGTCATGCCCGTCTCCGCGGGAGGAGGATGGCGAGCAGCGCCACCACGAGCGCCGCCGCGAGCGGCCAGGCGTAGCGTTCGATGCGCGGACGCACCGCCTTGCCGGGTTGCTCGACCGGCTCCAGCCGGTCCAGTTCGGCATAGATGCCGGCCAACTCGCGCGTATCCCGGGCGCGATAGAAGCGCCCGCCGGTCTGTGCGGCGACATCGCGCAGCGTCGCCTCGTCGATGGCCTCCGGCGAACTCGCCGGCATCGGCAGGGGAATGCCGAACACGCTGATCCCGCCGTCGCCGCCGAAGGCGATGGTGTGGATGCGTACCCGCTCCTCCTTCGCCAGTTCGGCGGCTTTCTGCGGCGTCAGCACGCCGGCGGAATTGACGCCGTCGGTGAGCAGGATGAGTACGCGCTGTCCGTCCTGCTGCATGCGCAGGCGGCGCACGGCCAGGGCGATCGCGTCGCCGATGGCGGTCTCGCGGCCGGCCAGGCCGGCGACGGCGTCGCGCAGTTGCTCGCGCACGGTCTGCAGGTCGCGCGTCAGTGGCGTCATTGCGTACGCACGCTGGCCGAACACCAGCAGGCCGACGCGATCGCCATCGCGGCGGTCGAGGAAGTCCGCGAGCACCGCCTTCGCGGCCGTCAGCCGATCCACCACGGCACCGCCCAGCTCCATGTCGGCTTCGGTCATGCTGCCCGACAGGTCCACCGCCAGCATCAGGTCGCGCCCGTTCACGGGCGGTGTCACCGCTTCGCCGAACTGCTGCGGCCGCGCGGCCGCTGCGCACAGCAGGAACCACGCCAGCCACGCCAGCGCAGCGGCCCGCCTGGGCAATCCCCGCCCACCCTGGCGTGCGATCGACTGCACCGAAGGACCGTAGGGCACCTTCAACGCATCGGCCCTTGAGCGCCGCGCCGGCAACAGCCAGCCCACCAGCCACGGCAGCGGAAACGCCAGCCAGAACCACGGCCAGGCGAAGCCGGCGTAGCCCTCCTGCAGCCAGTGCATGGCAGGCAACGACAGGCTCATCGCGTGCCCGCCATCAGTTCTAGGAAACGCGCACGCGCCACCGTCGCGGCGGAAGCAAGCTCGGCCTGCGTGACGTCGCGGCGATAGCCACCATCGAGCAGCAGGCGGCCGGCGCCTTGGGAGAACGCGTGGTCGCCTCGCCTGCCATCGAGGAACGCGAGCCACGCTTCGCCTTCCAGCCGGTCGGCAGCAGGATCCAGTCGACGCGCGGCCCGGCGCAGCCGTTCGGACATCGCGGCCACCTGTTCGGCAGGCGTGCCGGACTCGCACGCCGCATCGAACCAGCGCAGCCATGCTTTCCGCCTGCGGTACCGGAGCACGCGCCACACCGTCACGCCGAGCGCTATCAGAAGCACGGCGGCCGCCACCAGCCACCAGCCTGGCGCGGGCGGCCACCAGGACGGTGACGCGGGCAGATGCACGTCGCGCAGCACCAGCGTGCCTGAGACCGTCATCACGCCACCTGCGGCTGGGCGCGACCCAGCGCGGCGAGCCACGCATCGCTGGGCGCATCGGTCGACAGGGTACGTACCTGCACCCCACGTGCGGGCAGGCGCTCGAGCGCGCGTTCGAGGGGCTGCTGGAACTCGGCGCGCCACGCCTCGCGCTGCGCCTCGCTGGCCAGGTCAAGTTCGATGCGCTGGCTGCCCACGATGAACGGCAGGCGCTGCGACGGCGGGGCCGTTTCCAGCGGATCGGTCAGCAGCAGGACGACGACATCGTGGTGCGCGGCCAGCGCCGGCCAGCGCGACTCGGGAATGGACGCGAGGCTGTGCGGATCGGCAAGGACCAGCAGGCGCGACCCCGGCCGCAGCAGGCGTGCCGCATGGTCAAGCGCGAACGCCAGGCCCAGATCCTCCGCGGGTGGCCGTGCGTACCAGCGCACCAGCGCATCCAGCACCCTCAACGCACCGCGCGTGCCGCCGGCGGGAGGCACCGGCGCTTCCGCCATGCTGCCGCGCAGGATGGCGAGACGATCGCCTTCGCGTACCGCCTGCCAGGCGGCAACGGCACCGGCCCGCGCAGCCTGGACCGACTTGAAGCGCGTGCGGGTGCCGAAGTACAGCAGCGGCGACGTATCGGCGACGAGCAGCGTCAGCCGCTCACGCTCGGCCTGGAACAGCTTGGTATGCGTGCGCCCACTGCGTGCGGTCAATCGCCAGTCGATATGGCGGACGTCGTCGCCGGCGACGTATTCGCGCGACTCCGCGTATTCCATCCCGCGCCCACGCAACGGCGATGCGGAGGGGCCGGTGACCGAATGCCGCCCGTGTCGCGCCGGCGGGCGTCGTTGCGCGCTGGCGCGCAACGCGATCAGCTCGGCCAGGGTGGGCGTGATGCCTTCGCTCATGGCGCCGTGCCGTCCCGACTCAGGGCAGCGGAACCGCGTCGAGCAGCGCCTTCACCAGACGGTCGCCGTCCCAGCCTTCCGCTGTGGCTTCGTAACTGGGCAGCACGCGGTGGCGCAACACGTCGGGTGCGATGGCGCGGATGTCGTCGGGGGTGACGTAGTCGCGACCGGCCAGCCAGGCGCGCGCGCGCGCGCACCGCTCCAGCGCGATGGAGCCGCGCGGACTCGCGCCCCAGGCGATGCGCCGGGCCAGCGACGCGTCGTAGCGGGACGCATCGCGCGAGGCGAGCACGAGTTCGATCAGGTAGCGCTCCAACGCCGGCGCCAGATGCAGGTCCAGCACCTGCCTGCGCGCCTCGAACACATCCTCCAGCGGCATCCGCGCGACCGCGGCGGGAACGGACTGCATCTGCTCGCGCGCACGGTCGCGCGCCAGGCGCAGGATGTCGGCCTCGGCCGCCGCTTCCGGATACCCGATCTTCACGTGCATCAGGAAGCGGTCGAGCTGCGCTTCCGGCAACGGGAACGTGCCTTCCTGCTCGATCGGATTCTGCGTCGCCATCACCAGGAACAGCGCCGGCAGCGGATACGTGTGCCGGCCCACCGTCACCTGCCGCTCGCCCATGGCCTCCAGCAGGGCCGACTGCACCTTGGCCGGCGCGCGGTTGATCTCGTCGGCCAGCAGCAGCGGGTGGAAGATCGGCCCGGCCTGGAACTCGAAGCGTCCTTCCTGCGGACGCCACACCTCGGTGCCGGTCAGATCCGCCGGCAACAGGTCGGGTGTGAACTGCACCCGTGCGAACTCGGCCTGCAGCCGCGACGCCAGCGCGCGGATGGCGGTGGTCTTGGCCAGCCCGGGCGCGCCCTCGACCAGCAGATGGCCATCGGCCAGCAACGCGATCAGCAGGCGCTCGACCAGCGCGGACTGC
This sequence comes from Pseudoxanthomonas sp., assembly GCF_035999195.1. Taxonomy (NCBI): domain Bacteria; kingdom Pseudomonadati; phylum Pseudomonadota; class Gammaproteobacteria; order Lysobacterales; family Lysobacteraceae; genus Pseudoxanthomonas; species Pseudoxanthomonas sp. Next base: position 475,727 of record NZ_DASYGY010000004.1, on the reverse strand, counting down.
CCGACGATGGTCTGCGACAGGTCCTCGCGCAGGACGGAAAAGCGGTCGAATAAGCGGGCGTCGGGCAGCGGGCTATCCATGGGCTCGGAACGGTCGGGTGCGCGTGGGACCTTCAGTGTGCCACGGGGGTTCCCGCCGTCCGCGTGCGGAACGGCATGGATTCAGGCGGAATTCGCTTCGGTTCGCCCCGGAATGAAAACGGGCCGCAGATGCGGCCCGTCCTCGTCTACATGGAATGTACGGATCACCGCTTGGCGACCGACAGCACCTTCGGGGTGATGAAGATCAACAGTTCCGCCTTCTCCTTGCTGCGACCCTTCTTCTTGAACAGGTTGCCCAGGAACGGGATGTCGCCGAGGAACGGCACCTTCGCCACGCTGCTGCGGTCGGTGAACTCGTACACACCGCCGATCACCACCGTCTGGCCGTCCTCGACCAGCACGGCGGTATTGATCTCGCGCTTGTCGATCGTGGGCACGGTGCCGTAGTTCTCGAGAACGATGAACTCGGCCACTTCGTCCTTCTTGACGTTGAGGTTCAGGAAGACGCGGTCGTCGTTGGTGATGGTCGGCATCACCTTCAGCTCGAGCAGGGCTTCCTTGAACTGCACGTTCGGCGTGGCGAGACCACCCTGGCCGGCGGTGATCGTGACGTAGCCGATCTCCCTGCCCTGGCGGATCACGCCTTCGCGCTGGTTGGCGGTGACGATGCGCGGGTTGGAGATGACCTCGCCGCGTCCCTCCTCCTGCATCGCCGACAGCTCGAGGTCGATGGAGAAGTTGCGGCCCAGCAGAGTGTAGGCCAGCGCGCCGGCGGCGGCATCCGTAAAGGTGTCCGCGGGCAGATTGACATTGAGGGCGCCGGGCGTGATCGGCGTGCTGGGATTGCTGATATTGCCCGCGTTGCCGCCCAGCGATCCGCCGATGCCCTGCCGGCGATCGCCGAAGCGACGGCCCTGCACGCCGAACCGCGCACCCAGGTCGCGCGCGAACGTGTCGCTGGCGATGACGATGCGGCCTTCGATCAGGACCTGGTCGACCGGGCGGTCGATCATCGAAATCAGCTCGCGCATCTGCGCGACCTTCTTCGGGATGTCGCTGATCATCAGCATGTTGGTGCGCTCGTCGGCGACGAGGCGGCCACGCGGGGACAGGAAGCCGTTCTCGTTCTGCCCGCTGCCGCCACCGCCACCGCCACCACTGCCCTGGTTGCCGATACCCTTGGCTTCGGTCAACGCCTTGAAGATGGCGGCGGCGCTGTGATAGTTGATCTGGACGTAGTCGGTGACCATGTCCTCGCGGTTCTCGATCGCGATGCGGGCGTCTTCCTTGTCCTGCTCGAACTTGGCCAGTTCCGGCTGCGGTGCGACCCAGACCACCGCGCCGTCGCGGCGCTTGTCCAGGCCCTTGGCGCGCAGCACGATGTCCAGCGCCTGGTCCCACGGCACGTTGACCAGGCGCAGGGTGACGTTGCCCTGGACGGTATCGGACGCGACGATGTTGAGGTTCGACTCCTCGGCGATCAGCTGCAGCACGGTGCGCACCGGCACGTCCTGGAAGTTGAACGTCACCGGGCGGCCGCTGTAGCGACGGGCCTCGGCGGCCACCTTCTGCGCGGCGGCCACCACGGCCGAGGCGCTGGTGCCGGACGTCGTGCCGGCGCCGCCCATGGCTTTCTGCGCCGCGCGCGGCACGATCTCGACGACGTATTCGTTGCCGGACTGGTAGGCCAGCGACTCGAAGTCGCCGCGCGTGCTGAGCACCAGCTGGGTGCCGCCGCCCTTGCTCTGGGCATCGACGCGCTGCACCGGGGTCGCGAAATCGACCACGTTGAGCGGCCGCTGCAGCGACGCGGGCAGCGTCGCATTGCCGACGCTCACCACCACGCTGTCGCCCTGGTTGCGCAGGTCGGGCGCGGCGCCCTGGCCGTCGAACTTGATCACGAGGCGACCGGCCCCGTCTTCACCGCGGCGGAAGTCGATGTTGGACACCGACACGGCCGAGGCGGACTGGGTGGCGGGGGACGTCGCGTGCGTCGTCGGCGAGACGGCACCTGCAACGCTTGCCGCGGCAGACAGGCCGATGGCCAGCCCCAGAGCGCAGAGCCGGAAGGTAGCCAGGCGCCGGGACGGCCGCAGGCGGTAGGCATTCGTAGCGGTCATCGTGTATCCCCCAATCATTGATCTTCAAGCGCCAGCGATGCCGGCCGTTCCAGCCAGCCGCCCGCGCCATCCGGCACTAGTTCGACAAGTTCCACGCCATCTTCGCGGACCGAGGTGACCCGGCCGTCGCTCTGGCCCAGGTAGTTCCCCGGACGTACCCGGTAGGTGACCTTGTCGGGCCCCATCACCAGTGCCACCAGACCTGCCCCCTTGCCGATCGTACCGACCATGTCCAGGCTGTCCAGCGGGTACTGCTCCAGTGTTTCCTTGCGGCGATCCGGGTCGGGCCGGAGCCCGCCGGTATCGGTGTTGCTCCAGGCGTTGCTGAAAGGATCACGCAACGTCTGTGCGGCGTACTCGAAGGTCTCGAACTGCTGCATCACCGGCAGCGGCTCCAGCGGAGGCGCAGGGCGCGCGCGCACGTCCTCCACCCACTTCTCCAGGTTGGGGGCATCGCCCGGCGTGCTGGTGATGCCGCGGGCGCAGCCGGACGTCACGAGGACGGCGAGGATCAACCACTGCCAGTTGCCGCGCATCATGGGGCTCCTCCCGCCTTCTTGCCGTCGGCCTTCGCCGCTTCGGCGGCCGCAGCCTCCTGCTCGGCCACTTCGGTCTCATCGAGGTAGCGGTAGGTCTTGACGGTGCCGGACAATTCCAGCGCACCGCGGTTGATGCCGCCCTTGCCTTCCTTCGGCTGCAGCGAGATGTCGTGCATGGTCAGGATGACCACGCGCGGCAGCGACGCCACGCCGCTGACGAACGCGCCGAACTGGTGGTAATTGCCCACCATGCGCAGCTGGATCGGCTTCTCGGCATAGAACTCCTTGAGCGTTTCCGGTTGCGGCTGGAACAGCTCGTTGGTCAGGCCGCTGGAGAGCGCCGTCTGCGAGATGTCGATGATCAGGTCCGGCATCTCGGTCTTGCTGGGCAACTGGCGCAGCATCTGCTGCAGCACCTGCTCCATCTGCGCCAGCTGCTGCTTCAGCGGCTCGAGGTTGGCGGCCTTGGCCTGCTCCTTCTCGAAGTCCTGGCGCAGGCGGACTTCTTCCTGCTCCAGCGATTCCAGCGTCTGCGTCTTGCCCCTCACGAAGAGGAAGTAGGACAGGGCGAGGATGAAGATCGCCAGCACCACGCAGAACCCCGTCTTGGCATTCTTGGGCCAGGCACCGATGTTGTTGATGTCCAGGTTCTTGAGCGACGTCTTCTGGCTCATGAGTTGCTCCCGGAAGCCGGGGGAGTGGCGCCGGCCGGAGCGGCGGGCGCGGGGGCGGCGGGTGCCGGCGCGGCAGGCTGGCCTTCCAGCGGCGCAGCGGCGGGCGGGGTGGCCGGCGGCGCCGCGGCCGGGGCATTCGGATCGGCGGGCTCGGTGCCGGCGGCGGCGGACTCCGCCTCCTGCTCGGCGGTCGGATTGGCCAGCCTGACCTGCAGCGTGAACACGTACGGCAGCGCGCTGCCTGCGCCGGTGTTGGTCAGCGTTTTGACCTCTTCCGGCTTGGCTTCGATGATCGACAACTCAGGCTTGGTCATCCAGCCGGAGGTCTCGAGGTTGCGCATGTAGGCACTGACGCGGGCGTTGGACTGGGCACGGCCCTGCAGCGTCAGCACTTCGCCTTCCTGCTTGATGTTGGCCAGCATCACGCCATCCGGAATGGTGCGCACCAGCGAATCGAACAGGTGGACCATCTGGGAACGGTTCGCCTGCAGCTTCTCGATGACTTCCTTGCGGGCCAGCAGACGGCGCTTCTGCTCGTCGAGCTTCTCGATTTCCTTGTTCTGCGCCTGGACCTTGGCGATCTCGTCCTTGAGGAAGTCGTTGCGCTCGGTCTGGCCGGATACCTGGCGGTCGTAGTGGAACCACAGCAGGAACGACAGCAGCAGGCCGGCGATCGCGGCGGCGCCCAGCATGACGTAGAACTCGCGCTGGCGCTGCACACGGCGTTCGGCACGCCATGGGAGTAGGTTGATTCTTGCCATCAGTCGAAGCTCCTCAAAGCCAGGCCGGTGGCGATCATCAGCGCGGGGGCGTCCTGCGCCAGTGCATGCGCCTGCACGCGCGGACCGAGGGTCATCTGCGCCAGCGGGTTGGCGACCACGGTCGGCACGCCGAGCTGCTCCTCCACCATCTCGGGCAGCCCGGGCAGCGCGGCGCAACCGCCCGCCAGCACGATCTGGTCGACGCGGTTGAACTCGCTGCCGGCGTAGAAGAACTGCAGCAGGCGGCTGATCTGCTGGACGGTGGCTTCCTTGAACGGCTCCAGCACTTCGACTTCGTAACTCTCGGGCAGGCCGCCCTGGCGCTTGGCCAGGCCGGCTTCCTCGTAGGTCAGGCCGTAGCGGCGCATCACTTCGTCGGTCAGCTGCTTGCCGCCGAAGACCTGTTCGCGGCTGTAGAGGCTGCGACCGCGGCGCAGGACGTTGAGCGTGGTCATCGTGGCGCCGATGTCGACCAGGGCCACCACGCCGTCCTGCGGGATCGGCAGGTCGGTGGCCATCAGGGCGAAGGCGTTCTCCACCGCGAACGCTTCGACGTCCATGACGCGCGCGGTCAGGCCGCCGAGTTCCAGCGCCGACTGGCGCAGCTCGACGTTCTCGGAACGCGACGCGGCGAGGAGCACCTGCACCATCTCCGGGTTGTTGGGCATGGGGCCCAGCACCTCGAAGTCGATGTTCACTTCCTCGATGGGATACGGGATGTAGTTGACGGCCTCGAGTTCGACCTGGGCTTCCAGATCGTTCTCGTCGAGGTCGGCAGGCATCGGGATGATCTTGGTGATCACCGCCGAACCGGCGACGGCGGCCGCGGCGTACTTGGCCTTGCTGCCGGCGCGATTGACCGCGCGACGGATGGCTTCGCCGACCGCCTCGACTTCGACGATGTTCTTCTCGACCACGGCATTGGGCGGCAGCGGCTCGACGGCATAGTGTTCAACCCGGTAGCGGTTGCCCACACGCGAGAGCTGCAGCAGCTTTACCGCAGTCGAACTGATGTCGACGCCGATCAGCGGCGACTGGCTTTTTGGGATTAGCCCCACGGTCTTTCCCCTTCCGACGGGCACTGGCGCATGACGTGCGCCGACATTAATAACCAACTTTTTACGCTTGGCAACCGACGATGACGTGGCTGTGCGGCTTGTCACGTTTCACGAGGGTTGTTCCCCAAGTCCCTGTTCCCCTTGGGATCACCTGTGGCGATCCCAGCGGTCATCTATACTCTGCCGTTACGAATTCTGCAATCGGAAAGCACTGGATGTCCCGTTTCCGTCGTCTTCTCCGTTGGACCCTCATCACGTTCCTGATACTTGCCCTCGCCGGCGCGGTCGGCCTGGGGGTGCTGTACTACACGGTCTCAGCCAAGGTCCCGGACATCCAGTCCCTGCGCAGCGTCGAGCTGCAGGAACCCCTCTACATCTACGCCAGCGACGGCCGGCTGATGGGCCTGTACGGCGAGATCCGCCGCTATCCGGTGCAGATCGACCAGGTCCCGGCCCGGGTCAAGCAGGCCTTCATCGCCGCCGAGGACAGCAAGTTCTACGAGCACAACGGCATCGACCCGACCGGCATCGCCCGGGCGGTCTGGCAGATCGTCAGCCGCAAGGAAGGCCGCGTGGCCGGCGGCAGCACGATCACCCAGCAGGTCGCCCGGCAGTGGTTCCTCAGCTCGGAGTACAGCTACACCCGCAAGCTGGTGGAAATGATGCTGGCCATGCGCATCGAGAACATGCTGACCAAGGACGAGATCCTGGAGCTGTACCTCAACAAGAGCTTCTTCGGGAACCGCTCCTACGGCGTTGCCGCCGCCGCCGAGTACTACTACGGCAAGACCCTGGACCAGCTGACCCTGGCCGAAGCCGCCACCCTGGTCAGTGCCCTGAAATTCCCCTCCAGCGGCAACCCCATCAGCAACCCCGGCCGCAACCAGCAACGCAGCGCCTACGTGGTCGAGCGCATGCGCGAGGACGGCTACATCACCGCCGCCGAAGCCGCGCAGGCCAAGGCCGAACCCATGCACGCCAAGCCGCACGAGCGGCCGGTCGAGGTCTACGCTCCGTATGTGGCCGAAATGGTGCGCCAGGAGATGATCGCGCGCTTCGGTCCGGAGGCGCTGACCAAGGGCTACCACGTCACCACCACGCTTGACGCCACCCTGCAGGCCGCCGCCAACGACGCCGTCCGTGATGGACTGGGCCTGTACGACCACCGCCACGGCTGGAACGGCGTCGAGCAGCACTTCGACGTGGCCGCCGATGCCGATGCGGCGGCCCTGGCCACCCATCTGCGCGGCATTCCCGCCCAGAACGGACTGCTCCCCGTCGTGGTGGCACGCGTGGCCGATGATGGCAGCGCCACGGTGGTGATGGCCGATGGCAAGGAAATCACCCTGCCCGTCGCCGCCAGCAAATGGACCGGACGCTCGCCCGCCAGGCTGCTCAAGCGCGGCGACCTGACCCGCATCAAGGCGGGCAAGGAAGCAGGCACCTACGTGATCGACCAGGTCCCGCGCGCGCAGGCCGCCCTGGTTTCGCTGGACGCCAACAACGGCGCTCTCCGCGCGCTGGTCGGCGGCTACAGCTTCGCCGGCAACAAGTTCAACCGCGCCACCCAGGCGCGTCGCCAGCCGGGCTCCAGCTTCAAGCCGTTCCTGTACGCGGCATCGTTCGAGAAGGGCTTCAACCCGGCCTCGATCGTGCTGGATGCGCCGGTCGTATTCCGCGACCGCCGCGGACACATGTGGCGTCCGCAGAACGACGGCGGCGGCTTCCGCGGCCCCATGCGACTGCGCGAGGCCCTCGTGCAGTCGCGCAACCTGGTGTCGGTGCGTCTGCTCGACGGCATCGGCGTGCCGTTCGCGCGCACGTACATCAGCCAGTTCGGCTTCGACGAGGCCGAGTTGCCGCCCAACCTGTCCATGTCACTGGGCACGGCCTCGCTGACGCCGCTGTCGGTGGCCCGCGGCTATGCCGTGTTCGCCAACGGCGGCTCGCGCGTGACGCCCTGGTTCATCGACCAGGTCAAGGACCGCGAAGGCAACGTGGTGTTCAAGGAGAACCCGGCCGTCGCCTGCCGCGGCTGCGGCACCGGCCAGTACGGCACCAGCGCGGCGGCCGCGCAGGTGGTGGACGGCTTCAATTTCGGTCCCGCGCAGGCCGCCAAACCGGCGACGCCCGCAGCGGCGAAGCCCAAGGCGGAGGAGAAGCCGGTCGACCCGAACGCGGTGACGGCGCCGCGCGCGATCGACGAGCGCACCGCCTACCAGCTGGTGTCGATGATGCGCGACGTGGTCCAGCGCGGTACCGGCACGGCGGCCAAGGTGCTGGGGCGCGAAGACGTGGGCGGCAAGACCGGCTCGACCAACGACCACCGCGACGCCTGGTTCGGCGGCTTCGGCGGCAACTACGCCACGGTGGTCTGGGTGGGCCGCGACAACTTCCAGTCGCTGGGTTATCGCGAGTACGGCGGCAAGGCCGCGCTGCCGATCTGGATCGACTACATGCGGGCCGCACTGAAGGACGCGCCGGTCGCGGCGAACGACCCGCCGGAGGGCATGGTCCAGGCCACCCTCAACGGCGTGACCGAATGGGTCAAGGTCGAGGACATGGACCGCATCCAGGATTACGACCTGTACGGTCCCGAAGACGCCGTGCCGGACGAGGAAGCGTTCGACATCTTCTGATCGTGCGCATCCGCTGAAGATCCCATGACGGCGCGCGTGCGCGGTCATCGACACGTCGGGCGCATGGTGTACATTCGCGGTCAGTTTCGACGCGGAGGCTCGCCATGCACCACGCCCGTCAGCACGCCGAAACGCGCACCCGCGAACGCCGCCAGCGCCTTGCACACGAAGCCGCCCGACTGATGGCCGAAGGCGGCATCCGCGATTTCCACCAGGCCAAGCTCAAGGCCGCCAGCCGGCTGGGCATCCACGACGACGCCTCCCTGCCCCGCAACCGCGAGATCGAAGAGGCACTGCGCGAGTACCAGCGCCTGTTCGCCGGCGAGGCGCACGTGGCGGGCCTCCGGCAGCGACGCGAAGCGGCCCTGCGCGCGCTGGACTTCCTTTCCGGGTTTTCGCCACGCCTGGTCGGGCCGGTGCTAGAGGGCACGGCCGATGCCGGCACGCCCGTCCACCTGCATGTCCACAGCGATGACCCGGACGCCGTGACCCGCTTCCTCGAAGAACATCGCATCCCGGCCGACTCGCGCGAGCGCCGGCTCCGCATGGACCGCGAGCGCGTGGCCGACGTGCCGGTATGGATATTCAGCGCGGAGGAACTGAGCTTCGACCTGACGGTGCTGCCCCACGACGCGTTGCGGCAGGCACCGCTGTCCAGCGTCGACGAGAAGCCCATGCGACGGGCATCGGCCGCGCAACTGCGCCGGCTGCTCACCGAAGAAGACATCGCAGGCTACGAACTGGACGCCGCGCGCCGTTGAGCCGACGACCTACGGCGTCACGCGCCGCATCTCGCTGGCGACCTTGTAGCGGCCATACCGCAGCAGCGCCTGGGTGAACGCATCCAGGTCCGCATCACGCCCACAGGCCAGCGTCACGTGATAGCAGCCCTCGCCGGCGATCTTGCTGGCGCTCTCCACGTCGGCATGCGATCGCAGGAACGCCTCGAACGCATCGAACTGCGGGGTGTCCATGAACACCGTGATGAAATAGCGCCGCAGGTCGCCGCGCAGCACGGTGAACCCCCGGATCGTGCCGTCGTCCATCATCCGCTGCACGCGCGTCGCCACCGCCTGTCCCGTCAAGTGCACCTGACGGCCGATGGCCTGCCACGCCATGCGGCCATCGCGCGCCAAGGCGGAGAGGATGGTCCGGTCCATCTTGTCGAGGGGCATGTCTTTCGATCCTCAAGGAAAACCGCGCGCCTTCTTGCGGACTGCAATTACTGCCTGCGCCGTCGATCCCTACGATGACGCGACATCCCTCCGCCAGGCAACCCATGACCACCGCCCTGCTCATCATCGACGTACAGAACGATTACTTTTCAGGCGGCGCATTCCCGCTCTGGAACGCCGAGACCACGCTCGATGCCATCGTTGCGGCCATCGACCGCGCACGCTCGCGGGGCGAACAGGTGATCCTGGTCCAGCACGTGGCCGCCGCGGCCGATAGTCCGCTGTTCCGGGCCGGCACGCCGGGCGTGGAGATCCATGCCCGCATACGCGCGGCCGCGCCCGACGCACCCGTGGTCGTGAAGCGGCACGCCGACAGCTTCCACCAGACCGGACTTGCCAACGTGCTGGCGGACCTGGGCGTCACCCGCCTGCGCATCGCGGGCATGATGACGCAGAACTGCGTGGTGTTCACCGCGCTGTCGCCGGACGCAGAGCGCTTCGATGTCAGCGTCTTGTCGGACTGCACGACCACGATCAACGAAGCCATCCACGGTTTCGCCCTGCATGGCCTGTCGACCCGCGTGACGGTGGAGCCCGACGCCTGACGCACCAGAAAGAAAAGGCCCCTTGCGGGGCCTTTCCTGCTTCCTCTGCGCCACAGGATCAGCGCTTGTCGGTCGGCACGTAGTCGCGCGGTGCGTAGCCGGTGTAGATCTGGCGCGGACGGCCGATCTTGGCCTCCGGGTCGACCTGCTGCTCCAGCCAGTGCGACACCCAGCCGGCGGTGCGGCCGATGGCGAACATGACGGTGAACATCTCGGTCGGGATCTTCAGCGCCTTGTAGATGATGCCGCTGTAGAAGTCGACGTTCGGATACAGCTTGCGCTGGATGAAGTACTCGTCCTTCAGCGCGGCCTCTTCCAACCGCATCGCCACTTCCAGCAGCGGATCGTCCACGCCCAGTTCGCCGAGCACCTTGTGGGTCATCTCGCGGATGATCTTGGCGCGCGGATCGAAGTTCTTGTAGACGCGGTGGCCGAAGCCCATCAGGCGGAAACCCGATTCCTTGTCCTTCGCCTTGGCGACGGCCGAGGCGACGTTCTTCGCATCGCCGATCTCTTCCAGCATCTTCAGCACGGCCTCGTTGGCGCCGCCGTGCGCCGGGCCCCACAGGGCGGTGATGCCGGCGGCGACCGAGGCGTACGGATTGGCGCCGGTCGAGCCCACCAGGCGCACGGTCGAGGTGGACGCGTTCTGTTCGTGGTCGGCGTGCAGGATGAACAGCAGGTCCAGCGCCTTGGCGACCACCGGGTTCACCTCGAGCGGCTCGCTCGGCACTTCGAACATCATGTGCAGGAAGCGGTCGACGTACTCGAGGTTGTTGCGCGGGTAGCGGATCGGCCAGCCGATCGAGTAGCGGTAGGCGGCGGCCGCCAGGGTCGGCATCTTCGCCAGCAGGCGGATGGCGGCCAGGCGGCGCTGTTCCGGGTCTTCCTGGTCGAGCGTGTCGTGGTAGAACGCCGACAGCGAGGCGACCGTGCCGGCGAGCATCGCCATCGGGTGCGCATCGTAGTGGAAGCCGTGCAGGAAGTTCTTCAACGACTCGTGCATCATCGTGTGATGCGTGACTTCATGCTCGAACTTGGCGAATTCGGCCGGGGTCGGCAGTTCGCCGTTCATCAGCAGGTACGACACTTCCAGGAAGCTGGAATGCTGGGCCAGCTGCTCGATGGGATAGCCGCGGTACAACAGCACGCCCTGGTCGCCATCGATGTAGGTGATGGCCGACTTGCAGCTGGCCGTGGCGGTGAAACCGGAGTCGTAGGTGAAGAGACCCGTTTCCTTGGTCAGCTTGGAGATGTCGACGCAGTCGTTGCCAAGCGTGGGTTTCAGGACTGGCAGGACGACGGATTTGTCGCCGGCATTCAGCGTGACCTGGTCAAGTTCGGACACAGTGTGCGCTCCTTCGTGGGGTAACGCCGGCCAGAGGTCCGGGCGGCGCGTGACGGGAGTCCAGGCCATGAGCCTTGGATGAACCGAATTATCGCACAGCGGTCTGGAGCCGTCGCTCGATACCGCACCAAAGTCAGACCAAAGAATGAGGCAGTGGACGCAACCCTGCGTTCCGGCACGAGGCACGATCGCGCGGGCGCAAATGCGAACGGCCGCGCACAAGGCGCGGCCGCAGGCGGGTCAGGCGAACGACGGTCCGGTCAGCGCGCGTAGCGCTTCTGGAACTTGTCGATGCGGCCGCTGGTGTCGATGACCTTGTGCTTGCCCGTGTAGAACGGGTGCGAGGCCGAGGAGATTTCGACCTTGATCAACGGGTACTCGTTGCCGTCTTCCCACTTCGTCGTTTCCTTGCTGCCCAGCGTGGAGCGGGTCAGGAACTTGAAATCGGAGGTCACGTCGTGGAAGACGACTTCGCGGTAATTCGGGTGGATGTCGGCCTTCATGGCGGTAACACCGTGTAGCGGGAATGGAAGAGCGGCATTGTAAACCGCCCCGCCAATCCCGTGCAAGCCTGTCCTCAGCCGGCCGCCAGGGTCGCCTCGATGAGGGCCTCGAAGCGGGCCTGGTCGTAGCGCAGCAGGATGTTGGCCTTGTCGGGCCGGCCGCTTTCCCGGCGCCAATCGACCACCGACGCGCCACGGGCGTGGGCGCCCTGCAGCTCGATGGCCAGCGGGCGCTCGGCCAGTTCCAGCGCGCCCTCCGGCGCCAGCACGAAGGCCATGGCCAGGGCGTCGGCGGCGAACCAGTGATCGCCGCGACGGTCGGCCGACCACGAGCGGGTCTTCCCGGAGATGCGGTCGTAGAAGCGGGCGCGGTCGGTATCGGCACGCAGCCAGCCCGCCACCCGCTCATGGTGCAGGCCATGGGCGATGGTGGCCTCCCAGTCGGCCAGGTCGTAGCGGTCGAAGGCCTCCAGGACCAGATGCGCGGCTTCGGGGTCGAAGTAGAAGTTGAACTCGGCGGCCGGGGTGATGTTGCCATGGCAGGTCACCGCCCCGCCCATCACCACGAAGCGTGCGATCCGCTGCGGCAGCGAGGGGTCGAGCTTGAGCGCCAGCGCGATGTTGGTCAGCGGCCCCAGTGCGACCAGCACCAGCCGGCCGGCGTATTCGTGCGACAGGCGCAGAATGGCCAGGGCCGCGTGTTCGGCGTCCGCCTGGCGCGCGGCCGGGGCATAGCCGACATCGCCGAAGCCATCCTGCCCGTGCACATACCCCGCATCCGGCGACGGATGCAGCAGGGGCGCGGGTGCGCCGGCGAACACCGGGATGTCGTCGCGGCCCGCGACTTCGCACAGCTTCAGCGCATTGCGCACGGTGTGCTGCAGGCCGACGTTGCCGGCCGCGATGGTCAGGCCGACGATGTCGTGCCTCGCGTCGTTGAACGCCATCAGCAGCGCCAGCGCATCGTCGACGCCGGGATCGGTGTCGATCAGCAGGGGAATCCTCTCCGTCATCTTCTTCTCTTCGTCTTCTTGGCCGTCGAGTCTCGCACCGCAGGCGATGCCAGGGAAGCGCGGGGCCTGTAGAGCGGAGCCCGCTCCGCTGCAACGGACTTGCTCGGCCGAGCACGCTCGGCTCTACGCCGAGGCGTATCTCGCCGCCCCGCCCACCCAGCGATGGATCACGCGGTCCGCCGCCGCCGGATCGTCCGCGAGCAGGCGCTCCGCCAGCGCATGCACCTGCGGCAGCAGGCCCGCATCGCGCGCCAGGTCGGCCACGCGGAATGCGGCCAGGCCGGTCTGCCGCGTCCCCAGCAGTTCGCCGGGCCCGCGCAGCTCCAGATCCTTTTCGGCGATGACGAAGCCGTCGTTGGTCTGGCGCATCGTCGCCAGGCGGTGCTTGGCCATCATCGACAGCGGCGGCTGGTACATCAGCACGCAGGTCGATGCGGTTGCGCCGCGGCCGACGCGGCCACGCAACTGGTGCAACTGCGCCAGGCCCAGTCGTTCCGCGTTTTCGATGATCATCAGCGAGGCGTTGGGCACGTCCACGCCGACCTCGATCACCGTGGTCGCCACCAGCAGGTCGATCTCGCCCTGCTTGAAGCGGCGCATCGTGGCCTGCTTGTCGGCGGCCTTCATCCGTCCATGCACCAGGGCGACGCGCGCCTCGGACAACGACGCGGACAGTGCCTCGAACGTGGTCTGCGCCGCCTGCGCGACCACCTCGTCGCTGTCGTCGATCAACGTGCAGACCCAGTAGGCCTGCCGCCCTTCCGCGCAGGCCGTGCGGATGCGCTCCACCAGCTCCGGCCGGCGCTCCGCACTCAGCGCAACGGTCTGCACGGGCGTGCGGCCCGGCGGAAGTTCGTCGATCGCGGACACGTCCAGGTCCGCATAGGCCGCCATCGCCAGCGTGCGCGGAATCGGCGTGGCGGTCATGACGAGCTGGTGCGGCACGCGGTTGGCGCCGGCGCCCTTGTCGCGCAGCGCCAGGCGCTGGTGCACGCCGAAGCGATGCTGCTCGTCGACTATGGCCAGGCCCAGGTCGTGGAAGGTCACCGCCTCCTGCATCAGCGCGTGCGTGCCGACGACCACCTGCGCCTCGCCCGACGCCACCTGCGCCAGCACGGTCTCGCGCGCCTTGCCGGTGACCTTGCCGGCCAGCCAGGCCACGCGCACGCCCAGCGGTTCGAGCCAGGCGCGCAGGTTGGCCAGGTGCTGCTCGGCCAGCAGTTCGGTCGGCGCGGCCAGCGCCACCTGCTTGCCGGCTTCCACCGCCAGCATGCCCGCCAGCGCAGCCACCACGGTCTTGCCGCTGCCCACGTCGCCCTGCACCAGCCGCAGCATCGGCGAGGGCTTGGCGATGTCCTCGCGGATCTGTGCGAACACGCGCTGCTGCGCGCCGGTCAGCGTGAACGGCAACGTCTTCAGCAGCGCCTTCACCAGCGCACCCTTGCCTTTCAATGCCGGCGCACGATGCTGCTGCAACGCCAGCCGCTGCCGGCGCAGGCTCAGGTGATGCGCCAGCAGTTCTTCGATCGCCAGCCGGCGCTGTGCGGGGTGCGTGCCCAGCGCGAGCGCCGCGACGTCGGCATCGCGTGGCGGCCGGTGCATGGTGAGCAGCGCCTGCCGCAGCGAGGGCAAGCCCAGGCCCGCCAGCAGGGTGGCAGGGAGCAGTTCGAGCCGATCGTTGTCCGGCAGCCGTTCCAGCGCCTGTCCGACCAGCTTGCGGATGCTCGCCGGCCCCAGACCCTCGATGGCCGGGTAGACCGGATCCAGTGCATCGCCCAACGCCGCATCATCGTCGTCGCCGAGGATGCGGTAGCTGGGATGGACGATCTCCAGTCCATTCTGGCCGGGTTTGGGCGTGCCGTAGCAACGGATGCGCGCGCCGACCGCGAACTGCGCCACCTGCGCAGCACGGAAATGGAAGAAGCGCAGCACCAGTGAGCCGTGACCTTCGTCGGCCACCGCCACCCGCAGCACGGGGCGATAGCGGAAGCCGCGCTCCACCGCCTCCACGCGCCCTTCCACCTGTGCCGGCACGCCGGGCTGCAACAGGCGGATCGGCGTGATCGCGGTACGGTCCTCGTAGCGCAGCGGCAGGTGCAGCCACAGGTCCTGCATCGTCACCAGTCCGCGCGCGGCGAGCTTCTCGGCCACGCGCGGGCCCACGCCGGGCAGGCGGCTCAAGGGTTCGGCGGAGAGTTCGATGGGGGGCGCATCGCGGCGTGCAGGCATCGCGCAAGCATGCCGGGAACGCCGCCAAACAAAAACCCCGGCACCTCACGATGCCGGGGCCCACGTCCAGCGCATCGCCGCGCGGATCAGAACTTCACGGCCACTTCCATGCCGTAGGTGCGCGGCTCGGTGATGGTGGCGCCCACCAGTCCCAGCGGTCCGCGGCCATAGGTGTTCAGCCCTTTCACGTACTGGTTGTCGAACACGTTGTTGCCGTAGATCGCCCAGCTCCAGTGGCCCTGCGGTGCCGTCCAACCGATCCGCAGGTCGGTGCGGTCGCGCGCCTCGCCGATGTCGAGCAATGCATTGACGCCGCAATCGCCCTGCAGGTCCGAGCCGGCGTTGCAGCGGCTGCGCCCACGGTACGCATGTCGCGCCGAGAAGCGCAGTTCGCCATGTCCGGCCAGGTCGATCCGGTAGGCCGCGCCCATCGACGCGGTGAAGCGCGGCTCACCGGTGGCCTCGCCATCCAGGTCCACCCCCTCCGGCGTCACGTAGTCCTTGTACCTGGAATCGATCCACTCGGCCTGTGCATCCAGCGTCAGGCCGTCGGTCACCTTCCAGCGCAGGTCCACGTCGACGCCGGTCGCTTCCAGGTCGCCGGTGTCGAAGACGAAACGCGGGATGTCGACCGGGTTGTTCGGATCGGGATCGATCAGGCGGACGGACTGTCGATTGTCGTACCGGTAGTGGAACAGCGACGCGTTCCAGGCGAAGCGACCGAACGACTGCTTGATGCCGGCTTCCAGGTTCCAGACATCCTCGTTCTCGAACGCCGGGCCGATCTGCAGGGCGTTGAAGCCGCCGGCCTTGTAGCCCTTGGCCAGCGAACCGAAGACCATGGTGGTGTCGTCGAGGTGGTAGTCCACGACGAAGCGCGGACTTACATCGCTCCAGCTGCGCTTGTCACGCACCAGCACGCCCTTGTTGACGATCGCCGGCGGGTCGATGAAGGCCATGTCGAAGGTCAGCAGCTCGCGCGTGATCGGGATGCCCATCTGCCCCAACGCGGCGAAGAAGCCCAGCGATTCCAGCAGCGCCAGCTTGGCCTCCAGCTCCGGTGCGTTGCGAGGCGTGTTGAGCCAGGTGAAGTCCTTCTCGTCGCGGGTATAGCGCAGGCCGAAGGTCAGGTTGAGCCGGTCGTTCGCGCGCCAGATGATGTCACCGAACGCCGCGTAGGCGGTGGTCGACAGCGTGTTGTTGAAGCGCTCGTTCCAGCGGTCGCCCACCAGCGACACCGGGATGCCGTTCATCTGCGCCAGCAACGAGGTGAAACCGAACAGACTGCCGTCCGGCGTCGGCGCGATGCCGAGGTTGCGCACGATGTTGTCCACCGCTTCGGTATTCGTGTTCACCTCGCTGGTCTGGCGGGCGTCCTCCTTGAAGAAGCTGGCGCCTGCCACCCAGTCCAGCCGCGCATTGCTGCCGGCGAACTTGAACTCCTGGTAGAAGGTCTCGTTGCTCTCGGTGTTGACCGAGTCGATGTACAGGTCGGCGCGGTTGGTGCCGTCCTCCTCGGTCTGGTTCAGCGAATCGTACTCGCGCCAGGACGAGGTCGAGGTCAGGTTGCCCCAGGCGAAGGCGTGATCGACGATCAGGGTGACGCCATCGAACGTGCGCCACTCCGCGTTCTCGGCGTCGCTGTAGGTCGGCACCTCGCGCGGGTCGAGGTAGTCGTCGGTGTCCACCGGCACCGACGGCAGCGCCGGATACGCCGGCAACGGCACGATGCCGGTGGTCACACGGCCGTTCTGATCGAGGCTTTCGTGGTCCCAGCTCAGCAGCGCAGTGGTGTTGTCGCCGATGCGCAGCTGCCATGCCGCGCGCGCGGCCCAGACGTTCTCGCCACCCAGATCCTGGCCGGTGGTGCCGTCCTGGAACCAGCCGTCGCTGTGGTTGAACAGCGCGTTCACCCGGAACGCCGAGACGTCGCTGACCGGAACGTTCCACATCGCATCGACGTACTGTTTGCCGTAGTTGCCGAGACGCAGGCGCAGCCGCGCTTCGGTCTCGTCCTGCGGCCGGCGCGTCACCAGCGAGATCGCACCCGCGGCGGTGTTGCGGCCGAACAGCGTACCCTGCGGCCCCTTCAGCACCTCGATGCGCTCCACGTCGAGGAAGGGCAGCAGCACGCCGCCGCCGCGGCCGCCGTACACGCCATCGACGAAGATGCCCACCGCCGGATCGGTGCCGATGCCGAAGTCGTTGGTCTCCACGCCACGCAGGCGGAACGACGGTTGCGTCGGCTGGGCGGCATCGACGACCAGGCCGGGCACGAAGGCATCGATATCGCCCAGGTTCTCCGCCGCGACATCGTCGAGCAGTTGCTGGTCGACGACCTGCAGCGCGATCGGCACGTCCTGCAGTTCCTGCTGGCGGCTCTGCGCGGTGACGGTGATGGTGTCGAGGTTGGTGGCCTGCCGTTCGCCTTCCGGCGTCGCCTGCGCCCACGCCGTCCCGCCCGCACCGAGCACCACGCAACCGCCGAACAGCGCGCGCCGAAGCCCTACGACCAGAGTCCGCTGCATCACTTTCATTACGCCCTCCCGGAAGCGTTGTACGGATACCGGCCTCAGCTGGCCGGCGGTGGTTCACTGCCTGTCGCGGTCGCCGTATCGCAACTGCCCGCCTGCGCGTTGATCCAGGCGCGGATCAGATCGACCCCCTCGCGGTGCACGACCGAGCGGCCGAGCTCCGGCATCATGATCGCGGGATCGTCGCTGTCCAGCCGGTAATCGAAGATGGAATCGGCCGCGCGACCCGGCACGATGTCGTACAAGCGGTTGCCCGTGCCCTTGCCGGCCGCGATCGGCTGCTTGCAGAAGCCCAGCTTCAGGCGGTCCTGCGTGTGCGCGTCCAGCCACAGGCCGGAGGTGATCGCCGGCCCCGTGGCGCTGTGGCAGTGGCCGCAGTTGATGTCCAGATAGGCGCGCGCACGGGCGTCGAGCGGCGCGTTCGTGTCCATCGCATCGGCCAGCCGTGGTGGCGTGGCGGGCACGCCGGTCAGGTAACCGACGCGCACCAGATGCGCCAGCTGGTTCTCCCTGCCGCCGGCATAGTCGAAGTCGCGGTTCAGGTGCCGCGCCTTCGGACCGATCGGCAGCAGCTTGCGCGACTTGTTGTCGGTGATGTGGCAGCCGCCGCACTGGTTCTGGTCCGGCACCTGGTAGTTCGCGGTCTCGCGCTTGCCCTGCGCATCGACCAGATCGAGTTCGACCAGTTCGCCCGTGCGCTTCAGCGTGGCGGCGGACTGTGCATCGTTCCACACGTACGGCAGCGCGACCCAGCCTTCGGCGCGATGCACGAGCAGGCGGGTTTCGATCAGGCGTACCCTGGAAAGATCCAGCGACTCCGCTTCGAGCGGAGAGGATGAGGCCGGCGTGCGCGCGACCGACCTGCCGTCCCACGGCGCTCCTTCGGGCAGCGGGTAATAGAAGGTCTTGCTGAGGATGGTGCCGACGGGGAAGTCGAAGCTGTGTTCTGGCTGGTATCGCGCCGAGGTGCCGGCCGGCATCCAGACCGTGCGCAACTTGTGGGCGTAGTCGCTGAACAACGGCGTGTTGAGGTCGTAGGGCACCACGCCTTCGCTCAGGCGCAGCCGACCGTCCTCGATCCGCAGCACACTCCACTCCTCCAGCGTGGCGGGCTGGCCTTCAGCGAAGAAGTGCACGCCCGGTGCCGGTCGGCAGGCGGACAGCAGCACCCCGGCCGCAAGCGCCATCAGCAGGACCAGCGTGCGCCACCGCATGCGCTGTCCTCAACCGCGCTTCAGGTCGACCGCCGGCAGGCGCGGCAGTTCGCAGTCGTGGAGCTTGGCGTCCTTGCTCGGGTTCTTGTAGCCGCCGGGGCCGTCCGCATTCACGACGCCGTTGACGTTGCGCAGGCAGATCTGCGGCCCGATCTTCCTGCCGTCGACGATCCTGTCCCTATTGAAATAGCCATCCCACAGCACGTCGGGGAAGTTGCCGCGCAGGCCGTAAGTGGCCACCTTCAGCGCCTTCAGGTCGAATCCGTCCGGTGAATCGCCCCCGCCGGACAGCGTGTTGCCGTGGATGAAGATCCGCTCGGGGTACGGATCGAAGTTCGGCGATGCGCTGCTGTCCTTGTAACCGGTGGAATACACGCTGGAGACGATGATGTTGGCGGTCGCGTTGTCGCGGATCTCGTTGCCGAACACTTCGATGTCGTCGTTGGAATTGATGACGATGCCCGACCCGGCCGGCACGCTGGCCACCGGCGTGCCCTTGGCGCCGAAGTTCTCGTGGTTGTTGGCGATCACTTTGTTCGCGAAGACGCGGATGTTGCCGCCCTGCTGCGACAGCCCGGGCATGTTGAACACCAGTATGCCGCCGGTATTGCCGGTCGCCACGTTTTCGTACACGTCGGCATTGATGGTGTTCTCGATCTCGATGCCGGCCACGTTCTGCTCGGCGCGGCTGCGGCGGACGATCACGCCATCGGACTGGCCGACATAGATGCCGGCGTCGGACGCACCTATCGATACGGTGTCCTCGATCAGCACGTTCTTCGTCAGCACCGGATAGATGCCGTAGGCGCCGTTCTTCGTGCTCGGCCCACCGGTCCACTGCACCTTGACGCCGCGGATGGTGATGTTCGACGACTCGCTGATCTTCAAGCCGTCGCCCCTGGAGTCCTCGATCGTGAGGTTCTCGATGGTGAAGTCATCGCCGTTGACCAGCAGCCCCTCGGCGCCGGCCTTCTGGCTCTTGAAGCTCAGCACGCTCTTGTCCATGCCGGCACCGCGGATCGTCACGCCGTCGGCGCGCAGGCTGAGGCTGCGGTCGAAGGCATGGCGGCCGGCCGGGATCTCGATGACGTCGCCCGGCTTCGCATCCAGCAGCCGTTCCTGCAGCGTGGTCGCGAAGGCGGCATCAGCGGCCGCGACGGATGCGGCTTCTGGCGCTTTCTGCTGGCAGGCGCCGGCCACCAGCGCCAGCGCGCCTGCCACCGCCACGGACATGGTGCGTTGCATGAGGTCCCCTCCCATACGCCTGCGTAGTGCCCCGCAGTCTGGTGCGCGGGCAGGTGCGGCACGGAGGGCGGGAGCGGCATACTACGGGGGGTAAAGCGGACAAGCTGGAGGGGCTCCGATGCGCTGGAAGACCGGACTGGGCCATCGCCTGTCGATCGCCAACCTGCCCACCAACATGCTGTGCGGCCTGGTGCTGCTGGCCGGCGAATTCGGCGTGAAGGCCGAAAGCTGGTTCGCCGGCATGCGGCTGAACGTGCAGGAGATCCACGACCCGCAGGCGCGCGTGTCCTACCGCCAGGCCAGCGAGATCATCCGCCGCGCCCTGCCGACCCTGCCGATCGACGGTGTGGGCCTGGCCATGGGCGAGAAGCAGAACGGCGGCAACTTCGGCCTGCTCGGGCTGGCGATGAAGACCGCGCCGACGTTCGGGGACGCCGTGCAGATCGGACTGGAATACCAGCGCAACCTCGGGCCGTTGATGGACCTGGAAATGCAGGACCGCGACGACGGCAGCCTGGCGGTGGTCGCGACGGCGCCGGAGGAAGCCGCCGACCTGCTGCCGTTCCTGTGCGAAGAGATGTTCGCCAGCACACTGATGCTGGCGCGCGAACTGGCGGGGCCGGAGTTCCGTCCACTACGGCTGGAACTGGGCTATCCGGCGCCGCGTTATGCCGCACGCTACGACGACCTGTTCGGTTGCGAGATCCGGTTCGACCAGCCCCACCACGCGATGGTGGTCGACCGGCGCTGGCTGGAGCTGCCGTTCGCCAGCTACAACCCCGTGACGTCGCGACAGGCGCTGGCCCTGTGCCGGGCGCAGCTCACCGCCATGTCGCTGCGCGGCGAGACCACCGCCGCCGTCGAACGCCAGCTTCGCCCGCGCCTGCGCGACAACCCGCAGATGACCGACGTCGCCGCCGCACTGCACCTGAGCGAGCGCACGCTGCGCCGCCAGCTCGCCGAAGAAGGCACCACCTTCAGCGCCGTGCACGACCGCGTGCGCACCGAGCGGGCCCTGGAACTGCTGCAGGATGCCGAAACCACTATCGCGGCCGTCGGAACGCAGATCGGCTTCAACGACGTTCGTGAGTTCCGCCGGGCGTTCAAGCGATGGACCGGACATACGCCGAGCGAGACCCGACGCTCGCCCGCGTAGAGCGGAGCTTGCCCCGCTGTCTCTTGCTGTGTCGACGACATGCCTGACGGCATGCGGAGCCGAGCAAGCTCGGCTCTACGACGCCTCCGCCCTCACTCCAGCACCATCACCGCATCGACTTCGAACGCGGCGCCCTTCGGCAGGCCGGAGACTTCGATGGTCGAGCGCGCGGGATACGGCGCGGCGAAGTAGTCCTGCATCACCGCATTGACCGCCGCGAACTGCGACAGGTCGGTCAGGTACAGGCCCAGCCGCACGATGCGGTCGAGCGAGCCGCCCGCCGCTTCCGCCACCGCCCTGAGGTTGTCGAAGGCGCGGCGCGCCTGCGCGTCGATATCGCCGTCGACCAGAGTGCCGGTGGCCGGATCGAGCGGGATCTGCCCGGAGAAGTACACCGTGTTGCCGGCACGGACGGCCTGCGAATACGGACCGATGGCCGCGGGCGCCTGGTCGGTGTGGATGATCTGCTTGGTCATGGCGGGCTCCTGTCAGAACCCCGATTCTACGTAGGGCAGGCCTTGGCCCGCCATCGGCACCACCCGGATCGCGATGGCATTGAATTGATCGGTGCAGGCGATGGACACGAGTCGCCATCCCCACACGCACGGGCATGAAAACGGCGGGCCAAGGCCCGCCCTACGCCACGGCCGAATCACCATCACCATCACCAATCACCAATCACCAATCACCAATCACCAATCACGAATGACGAATCACCAATCACCAATCACTGCCGACGCACGCCATGCACGACGTTGAGCCGCCGCAGCCGACGCATCACTTCGGCCAGATGGTTGCGGTCGCGCACCTGGATCGAGAAGCGCAGCACGGCGACATTGATGTCGCGTTCGAGATACTCGACACGCTCGATGTTGGACTGGCTCTTGGCGACCGCGGCCGCCACCTGCGCCAGCACGCCGGGGCGATTCTCCACGTCGATCAGCAGGGCGGCGTCGTAATCGCCGGTGACCTTCGCGTCCCACGCGATCGGCACCCAGCGCTCCGGCGACTTGCGGAACTCGGTGACGTTGGGGCAATCAAGGCGATGGACCACGATGCCCTTGCCGGCGGTGTGGTAACCCATGATCTCGTCGCCGGGAATCGGCTGGCAGCACTGCGCGAAACTCACCACGCCGCGCTCGCCGCCGGTGATCAGGATCTTTTCCTGCGAATGCTTGGAGTGGCCGCCGGCGCGCAGCTCGGCGAACGCCGTCAACGCCTGGGCCGCCTGCGAGGGCATCCAGTTGCCCAGCGCCACGTCGGCCAGGAACGCTTCCAGGCGCGGATACTTGTGCTCGCTGAGGAAGGCCTCCAGGCGCTGCTGCGGCAGGCGCTCGAGCGAGCTGTCCAGGTCTTCCAGCGCGCGGTCGAGCATGCGGTGGCCGAGCTGCACCGCGTCCTCGTGTTCCAGCTGCTTGAGCTGATGCCGGATCGCCGTGCGCGCCTTGCTGGTGACCACGAACTCCAGCCATTGCGGCTTCGGCGCGGCCGACTTGGCGGTGATGATCTCCACGCTCTGCCCGCTGGCCAGCTTGGTACGCAGCGGCACCAGCTTCTTGTCCACGCGCGAGGCGACCGCCTGGTTGCCCACGTCGGTGTGCACCGCATAAGCGAAATCCAGCGCGGTGGCGTTGCGCGGCAGCGACAGGATCTTGCCCTTCGGCGTGAACAGGTAGACCTCGTCCGGGAACAGGTCGACCTTCACGTTGTCCAGGAACTCCAGAGACGAGCCGGCGGCGCGCTGGTTGTCGATCAGCTCCACGATCCACGCGTGGGCGCGGTTCTGCGCGCTGTTCGGCGAATCGGTGCCGAACTTGTAGGTCCAGTGCGCGGCGATGCCGCGCTCGGCGATCAGGTCCATCTCGGTGGTGCGGATCTGCACCTCGATCGGCGACCCGTAGGGCCCGAACAGCACCGTGTGCAGCGACTGGTAACCGTTGGCCTTCGGGATGGCGATGAAATCGCGGAAGCGTCCGTCCAGCGGCTTGTACTGCGCGTGCGCGGCGCCCAGCGCGTGGTAGCAGTCCGGCACGGAGTCGACCACCACGCGGAAGCCGAACACGTCCATCACCCGGTCGAAGCTTTTGCCCTCGCCCCGCATCTTGTTGTAGATGCTCCACGGCGTCTTCACCCGGCTGACCAGGCGGTGTTCGATGCCTTCCTTGGCCAGGCGCTGCGACAGGTGCGCCTCGATCTGCGCCATCGACTCGCGGCGCATCACCGGCTGGCTGCGGATGTGCTTCTCGATCACCGCATGCCGCCACGGGTGCAGCGCGCGAAAACCCAAATCCTGCAGCTCCGACTTGACCAGGTTCATGCCCAGCCGCTGCGCGATGGGGGCGTAGATCTCCAGCGTCTCGCGCGCGATACGTCCGCGCGCTTCGGCGCTCTGCGAACCCAGGGTGCGCATATTGTGCAGGCGGTCGGCCAGCTTGATCATGATCACGCGCAGGTCGCGCGACATGGCCAGCAGCATCTTGCGGAAGCTCTCGGCCGCCGCCTCCTGGCGATCGCGGAACTTCAGCTTGTCCAGCTTGGTGACGCCTTCCACCAGTTCGGCGACCGACTCGCCGAATTCGGCGGCGATGTCCACGCCGGTCAACGGCGTGTCCTCGATGGTGTCGTGCAGGATGGCCGCGATCAGCGTCTCGGCATCCATGCCCAGTTCGGCCAGCACGCCGGCCACGGCCACCGGATGGGTGATGTAGGGCTCGCCGGATTTGCGGGTCTGTCCGGCGTGCGCGGCGGCACCGACCTCCCACGCACGCCGCAACAGCGGCAGCTGTTCCTTCGGCAGATACGACGCGGTTTTCTCGAACTGGGCGACGTACTCGGGCACGCCCTCGTCGCGCGATGCGGCGGGGCTGCGGAGTGCCTTGGCGGTACGACCTGAATTCATGTCGCCAGACTATGCCAGTCACGTCGCCACGGCAACGCGCCTAGCGGGCTCCCAAACGCGGAAAGCCCGCTTGCGCGGGCTTTCCATCGATCATCCGTTCCGATCGCAACGGTAGTCGGAAACGATCAGTCGTCGCCCTTGGACAGGTCGTCGTCGGCGACCACTTCGGCGGCGGCCCACTCCAGCGCCTCGCGCTCGGCGCGCTCGCGCTCGGCCTTCTCGACGCGGTCGATCAGCTCGTTGTCGATCCTGCGCGCGGCGATCTCGCGCAGCGCCAGCACGGTCGGCTTGTCCTGCGCCTCGGTGTTGTCGATCTGCGGCTCCACGCCGTTCGCCAGCTGGCGGGCGCGCTTGGCGGCCATCGTGACCAGATCGAAACGGTTATCTACGACTTCCAGGCAATCTTCGACGGTAATGCGGGCCATGCGGGCTCCCGGCGACCGGGCAGGCCGCGCAGTGAATACGGAAAGGGGCCGGGATTGTAGGCAGCCAAGCCCCGCATTGCAAGTCTTTCCTTGCAAATCAATGATTTAGGGCGAGATGGCACTGCTTCCGTAGAGCGGAGCTCGCTCCGCTGCCTCTGGATGTGCTCGAAACGGATGCTGGGCAAACCCCAATCCAGGACGGTTTCCTCGCGGGTTGATGGCGTGCGGAGCCGAGCAAGCTCGGCGCTACGCCGGTCGGGCGCTATTCGGCCAGCAGCGCCGCGATCAGGTCGGCGTGGCGTGCGTCCTGCGCTTCGCGGCGCAGGCGGCTGGCGGTGAAGATGGCGTGCATCTGCTCGACCGCGGTCTCGAACACGTCGTTGACGATGACGTAGTCGAACTCGGCGTAATGCGACATCTCCTCGCGCGCGGCTGCCAGCCGACGCTGGATGACCTCTTCGCTGTCCTGCCCGCGCGCGCGCATGCGCTGTTCCAGCGCGTCGCGCGACGGCGGCAGGATGAACACGCTGACCGCGTCCGGCACCTTCTCGCGCACCTGCCGCGCACCCTGCCAGTCGATCTCCAGCAGCACGTCCTTGCCGGCCGCCAGTTGCGGCTCCACCGACTGACGAGCGGTGCCCTTCCAGTCGCCATGGACTTCGGCGTACTCGAAGAAATCGCCGGCCCGGATCATCGCCTTGAACTCGTCGGCGCTGATGAAATGGTAGTGCTGCGCATGCCTCTCGCCCGGACGCGCACCACGGGAGGTGAAAGAAATGGACAGCGCGATGTCGGCATCGCGCGCCAGCACGGCGTTGACGATGCTGCTCTTGCCCGCGCCCGACGGCGCCGCGACGATGTAGAGGGTCCCCCGGTTGGAGCTGGGATTCGTGATTCGTGATTCGTGATTCGCAGACGCCGAATCGCGCTCATTGGGAGTCTGGTGAGTCATCGTCGCGCTCAAGTGGTAGTTCCATCGATCCGTTCGTCCCAGCGATTCTGAATGGGTGCTTTTCCGCATCACCAATCACCAATCACCGCCTCACTCAATGTTCTGCGCCTGTTCGCGGATCTGGTCGATCAGCACCTTCAGCTCCACCGCGATGTTGGTGGTGCGGATGTCGACGGACTTGGAGCCCAGGGTGTTCGCTTCGCGGTTGAACTCCTGCAGCAGGAAGTCCAGCCGGCGGCCCTGCGGTTCCTTCTGGGTGAACACGCGGCGGATCTCCTTGATGTGGCTGTCGAGGCGGTCGAGTTCCTCGTCCACGTCGAGCTTCTGCAGCCACAGCACCAGTTCCTGTTCCAGCCGGCCCTGCTCCATGTTCTGGGCCACGTCGGCCAGGCGCGCTTCCAGCTTCTGCCGCTGGCCCGCGCGGATCTGCGGGATGAGGGTGCGCACTTCCGCCGCCAGCGCCGCGATGCCGTCCACGCGTTCCAAGATCGCCGCCACCAGCTTGCCGCCCTCGCGCTCGCGCGCCGCCACGAACTGGTCCAGCACCGTGTCCAGCAGTCCGAGCGCCTCGGCCTGCAGCGCCTCCATGTCCACGCCCTTGCTCTGCAGCACGCCGGGAAACTGCAGCACGTCGGTCAACTCGGTGCGCAGGTCCGGCAGGCGCGCGGAGAGCTCCTGCGCCAGTTCGGACAGTTGCGCCACCACGCGCGGGTTGAGTTGCAGCGCGCCGCCGCCTTCGGGCGCGCGCAGGCGAAGGGTCAGGTCCAGCTTGCCGCGCGACACGCGAGAGGCCACGCGCTCGCGCAACGCCGGCTCCAGCGCGCGCAGTTCGTCCGGCAGGCGCACGCCCAGTTCCAGGAAGCGGTGATTGACCGCGCGCAGTTCGGCCGCCAGCGTGCCGCCCTCGGTAGCGCGCTCGCCGGTGGCGAACGCCGTCATGCTGCGGATCATGCAGGTGCCCATCGGACCAGTGAGCGGCGCATCTTACCAGCCTGCACGGCCGCCGCCGGGCCCGGGAGGGCGGGCTGGTAGACTTCGTCCCCCTCTTTGCGGATGTTCCCATGTCCTTCTCACGCCCCAGTGGCCGCCAGCCCGACCAGATGCGCGATGTGAGCATCCTGCGCCACTACACCCGCCATGCCGAGGGCTCGGTGCTGGTCAGCTTCGGACATACCCGCGTGCTGTGCACGGCGACGGTGGAGAACAAGGTGCCGGGCTTCCTGCGTGGCAAGGGCGAAGGCTGGGTGACCGCCGAGTACGGCATGCTGCCGCGTTCCACCCACACCCGCAGCGACCGCGAGGCCTCGCGCGGCAAGCAGGGTGGGCGCACGCTGGAGATCCAGCGGCTGATCGGACGCACCCTGCGCGCCTGCGTGGACCGTGGCGCCTTGGGCGAGCGCACCATCACCCTGGACTGCGACGTGCTGCAGGCCGACGGCGGCACGCGTACCGCCGCCATCACCGGTGCCTACGTGGCGCTGGTGGACGCGGTGAACTGGCTGAAGGGGCGCAACGAGATCAAGCGCGACGTGGTGCATGGCGCCGTGGCGGCGGTCTCGGTGGGCATCTACCGCGGCGTGCCGGTGCTGGACCTGGATTATCCGGAGGACAGCGACTGCGACACCGACATGAACCTCGTGATGAACGACGGCGGCGGCTTCATCGAACTGCAGGGCACGGCCGAAGGGCACGCCTTCCGTCGCGAAGAGCTGGATGCGCTGCTCGCGCTGGGCGAGAAGGGCATCGGCGAACTGTTCGCCGCCCAGCGCGCCGCGTTGGCAGGTTGATGTTGTCCTGTGGGAGCGACGTCAGTCGCGATAGCCCAGCGGTAACGCCTCATCGCGACTGACATCGCTCCCACAACCGCCCTGTTCCACGGAGTTGACTGATGCCGCAGATCCTCAGCCTGGTCACCCTGCTCGTCGACGACTACGACCGCGCCATCGCGCATTACCGCGACGCGCTCGGCTTCGAACTTCGCGAGGACACCGACCTCGGCGGCGGCAAGCGCTGGGTGCGCATGGCACCGCCGGGCGACGGCACCACGGACCTGCTGCTCGCCGTCGCGAGCACGGACGAACAGCGCGCGCGCATCGGCGACCAGACCGGCGGGCGCGTGGGGTTCTTCCTGCAGACCGACGACTTCTGGCGCGACCATGCGCGCATGACGGCCGCCAGCGTCGAGTTCCTGGAGACGCCGCGCGAAGAGGCCTACGCCACCGTCGCCGTGTTCCGCGATGCCTACGGCAACCGCTGGGACCTGCTGCAACCCAAGGGCTGATCCACCATGAAACTCGTCCTCGCCTCCTCCAATCCGGGCAAGCTGGAAGAACTCCGCGGCCTGCTGGCCGACACCGGCATCGAACTGGTCGCGCAATCCGACCTGGGCGTGGAGGATGCCGACGAGACCGGCACCACCTTCGTCGAGAACGCGCTGATCAAGGCGCGCCACGCCAGCCTGCAGACCGGTCTACCCGCGCTGGCCGACGACTCCGGCATCTGCGTGGATGCGCTGAACGGCGCGCCCGGCCTGTATTCGGCGCGTTACGCCGGCGAGCACGGCAACGCCGACCGCAACATCGACAAGCTGCTGGACGCGCTGAAGGACGTCGCCGGCGACCAGCGCGGCGCACATTTCTACTGCGTGCTGGTGCTGCTGCGTCATGCGCACGACCCGCAGCCGCTGATCGTCGAGGGGGAATGGCGTGGACGGATCCTGCACGAGCGTCGCGGCAGCGGCGGACACGGCTACGACCCGGTGTTCTTCGACCCGTCGCGCGGACAGACGGCCGCCGAAATGCCGCTGGACGAGAAGAACCGCATCAGCCACCGCGGCAAGGCGCTGGCCGGCCTGAAGCAGCTGCTGCTCGACCTGCCCTGACCATGCTCATCCCGCCCCCCCTGTCGCTGTACGTGCACCTGCCGTGGTGCGTGCGCAAATGCCCCTACTGCGACTTCAACTCGCACCAGGGCAATGGCGCGCTGCCGTTCGACGACTATGTGGACGCCCTGCTGCGCGACCTGGACCAGGACCTGCCGCTTGTGTGGGGTCGCACGGTGCACAGCGTGTTCTTCGGCGGCGGCACGCCCAGCCTGTTTCCGCCGGAGGCGATCGACCGGTTCCTGCAGGGCGCGAGCAGCCGGCTGCGCTTCGCACCCGGACTGGAAATCACACTGGAGACCAATCCCGGTACCGCCGAGCACGGCCGCTTCGACCGCTACGCCGCGGCCGGAGTGAACCGCATCAGCTTCGGCATCCAGAGCTTCGACGATGCGAGCCTGGAGAAGCTCGGCCGCATCCACGACAGTCGCGAAGCCGAAAATGCAGTGAAGCTGGCACAGGATGCCGGCTTCGACAACGTCAACCTCGACCTGATGTACGCCCTGCCCGGCCAGACGCTGGCGATGGCCGAACACGACCTGCAGCGCGCGTTCGCCTTGCGGCCGGCGCACATTTCGCACTACCAGCTGACGCTGGAGCCGAACACGGTGTTCTTCGCGCGTCCGCCGCAGGGCATCCCCGACGACGACCATGCCTGGGACATGCAGGAGCACTGCCAGGCGCTGCTCGCCGACGCCGGCTACGGGCACTACGAAGTCAGCGCCTACGCGCAGCCGGACCGGCGCTGCGCGCACAACCTCAACTACTGGCGTTATGGCGATTACCTCGGCATCGGCGCCGGTGCGCACGGCAAGATCACCGTCGGCGCCACGCAGCGGATCCTGCGGCGCTGGAAGGTGAAGCATCCGGCGACCTACCTGGCTACCGCCGGCACGCCCCAGGCGATCGGCGGCGACGACGACATCGGGCCCGATCGCCGGCCGTTCGAGTTCATGCTCAACGCGCTGCGGCTGCACGAAGGCTTTGCGCTGGCCGATTTCACCGCCACCACCGGCCTGCCGCCGGCGAGCATCACGGCGGCGCTGCAGCAGGCCGCGCAGCACGGCTGGCTGGACCTGTCCGCGACGCACGTGCGCCCCACGGCCCTGGGCCGGCGGTTCACCAACGATGTGATCGAACTGTTCCTGGAGACCTGATCCGCGCCCCGCCCGCACGTGCCGACGGAGGGGTGCGCAGGCAACACCGGGTGTGA
Organism: Pseudoxanthomonas sp.; assembly: GCF_035999195.1. Lineage (NCBI taxonomy): Bacteria > Pseudomonadati > Pseudomonadota > Gammaproteobacteria > Lysobacterales > Lysobacteraceae > Pseudoxanthomonas > Pseudoxanthomonas sp. The sequence continues at coordinate 446,503 of NZ_DASYGY010000004.1, read as the reverse complement.
TAATGATGCGGCTACAGGGGAGCCCACCGCACCGATGACCGCGACACGACCGCCTACGTCCGCTGCCGCGCCGACCACGATCGCATTGTCGGCCCTGCCGCCGCGCGTGCGCCGCGTGCTGCAGAACCTGTTCGACCATATCGCCACGGATTTCGTGTCGGCCCTCAACGGCATGCTGGTGGAGTTCGAGCAGCAGTTGTTCAAGCAGGCCGAGCAGGCCCGCAGCAACCATGCGCAGGCGCAGATCTTCGTGGACCTGCGCTCGCTGCAGAAGAACCGGGGCGAGCTGGTCCCGCACTACATGTTCGCGCTGGAAGCGACGCTGGCGGGCATCCGCAGCGCACGGCCGGCGGACGAGTCGGCGCAGGCACGGCTGGACTACCAGACGCTGACCCTGGTCGAGGACGCGGTGATGGACCAGGAGATCGTGCTGCGCGAGGTCGCGCGCCGGCACGAGCAGCGCGGCAACGCGCAGATCCTGATGCTGGGCCAGCGGTTCGGCGTGCTCGCCTGCTGCCCCGCCTACGAGGCCGAGACGTTGCCGCTCGGCCCGTACCGCCTGTGCCACCTGCTGAAGGACGCGGCGCAGTGCCTGGACCTGTCCATCGATGCGCAACTGGTGCTGTACCGCAGCTTCGACCACAAGGTGATGCTGAACTACACCGAATGGGCGAGCACGGTGAACCAGTTCCTCGCACGCGAGGGCATCCTGCCCGGCCTGGTCTACGCGCCGCGGCGCGCACGCACTCTCGAGATCGTGCGCCCGCCGCGCGATGAGGCCGGCAGTGGCGCACGACCGATGACCGGCTGGCAGAGCCAGCCGGGCGGCTCGCACTGGGCCACGCTGTCGCCCGAACAGCTGCATGCGGTCGCCGGCGCGCTGACCGGCAGCAGGGACGGCGAGCACCATGCCGTGACGTCGTCCGCCGTCGCAGGCGCGCCCGCCGCCGACGCGGCCGCCTCAGGCGCGTCCTCGCAGGAGATGGCCGGCTCGTTCGAGGTGCTGCAGAAGCTGCTCTCCATACGCCGCGGCGGCCTGCAGGCCGATGCGCTGGCGCAGGCAGGCGGGCTGGCACCGCTCACCGGTCACGCCGACGGAGCCGCCGCCGGTGGCACGGCAGGCCATGGCCACCGTGATGGCGGTGACGGTGGCGCCCCGGGCGGCACACAACGCGGCGGATCGTCGGATACACCGGCTCCGCGCCGTCTTCTGCCCACGCCCGACGTGCTGGGCACCCTGCAGGCGCTGCAGAAGGCGCCGCTGCCCGCCCGCACGCCGGACCAGCCGCGCCGCACGGTCGCCGACCTGCAGCAGGCCATGCTGGCCGAAGTCCGCGCCACGCATGGGCCGGGGGCGACGCTGGCCAGCGCCGATTCGGACACCTTCGAGCTGCTCGACCTGCTGTACAACGAGATCGAGCGCGAAGTGCAGCACGACGCCCCCGCCGCCGACATGCTGGTTCGGTTGCAGGTGCCGGTCGTGCAGGCCGCCCTGCGCGACCGCAACTTCTTCCTGCGCGCGCAGCATCCGGCGCGCGACCTGCTCAACACGGTGGCCGAATCCGGCGCCACCTGGCTGGGCGACGACGATGTCGATCCGAACCTGGTGCAGCGCCTGCACAAGGCGGTCGAGACCGTGGTCGAAACCTACGAGGGCGACGAGGCGGTCTTTGAAGACGCCAACCGCGACGTGCAGCAGCACCTGCAGGCAGCGGCGCGCAAGGCCGAACTGGCCGAACGCCGGCAGATCGAGGCCGCGCGTGGCAAGGATCGGCTGGAGATCGCCAAGCAACGGGCGGTGGACACGATCGAATCGGCGATGGCCGAAGCCAGGCCGCAGAAATTCGTGCAGGCCCTGCTGAGCCAGGCCTGGGCCGACGTGCTGACGCTTACCCAACTGCGCAATGGCGAGTCGTCCGCGGAATGGGCCGACCAGCTGCAGACCACGCTGGAGATCGTCGCCGCCACCACCACCACGCAGGCGCCCGACCCGGCGCTGGCGGGCAAGATCGAAAGATCGCTGGTGCAGGTGGGCTACCACGAGGACGAAGCGGCGGCGATCGCGCGCCGGCTGTCCAGCGCCGAGGAAGACGAAACCACCTCGCGCACCGAGCTGACCGCGCGCCTCAAGGCGCGCGCGCGCCTCGGCGGCCAGGGCGAGGTCAAGAAGAGGCCCGTGCAGGCGCGTACGCCGCAGGAGCAGGAGTGCTACGACTACCTGCGCACGCTGCCGTTCGGCACCTGGTTCGAGTTCACCCGCAACCAGCAGGGCGACGTGCAACGCCAGCGCCTGTCGTGGTTCAGTCCGGTGACCGGCAACGCGCTGTTCGTCAACCAGCGCGGCCAGCGCGTGGGCGAGCACTCGCTGGACACGCTCGCCCACCTGATGGCCAAGGGCCAGGCGCAGGTGGTCACCGAGGATCGCGGTCGCCTGATCGACCGCGCCTGGAACGCCACCCTCAGCGCGCTGCGCAGCCTCACCGGCCGCGGCGGCGAACCCGCAGGAGACGCCGCATGATGCGCGAGTTCCGCCGTGCCCGCCGGCGCGCCGTGGCCAAACCGGTCGCCGTGTTCGACCTGATGACCGAACAGGTGATCGGCCGGCTGGGCAATCTGTCCGAGTCGGGCATGCTGCTGGTCGCCACCGAGCCGGTGGTCGACGACGCGCTGTACCAGCTGCGCTTCCACCTGCAGGACGCGCGCGGTCAGGACCAGCCGATCGACGTGGGCGCGCACCTGGTCTGGTCCGCGCCGGCCAACACCCCCGGCCAGGCCTTCGCCGGCCTGCGCTTCCTGACCATCGATCGCGAACCATTGGAACGCCTGCGCCAGTGGGTGGCCGCCGGCCCCGAAGCCGAATAGCGCGCCAGGCGACCATCCCCGCAAGGCCCACGCGGAACGATTGCGGCAGAATGGCGGCTCTTTCGCACGAGCCGCCGCCATGAACGCACCCGCCTCCTTCGACACCGACCTCGTCCCGCTGTACGCCGACCACTTGGCGACGATGAAGCGGCGCGCGGACGAAGCGCTGGCGCGCGGCGGCTTCGACCACCTGGTCGTGCCCAGCGGCACGCAGCATTGGCAGGTGTTCGACGACCGCGACTATCCGTATGCGGTGAACCCGCAGTTCAAGGCCTGGCTGCCGCTCACGCGCCTGCCGTACAGCTGGCTGGTGTACACGCCCGGCCAGCGGCCGAAAGTCATCTTCTACCAGCCGTTCGACTACTGGCACGTGGTGCCGGACGCGCCCAGCGGCTGGTGGGTGGACCACGTCGACGTCCACATCATCCGCAAGCCCGAAGAGGCCGGCGCCTTGCTGCCGCCGGCCGCACGCAGCGCGATCCTCGGCGAGCCGCAGAGCGCGCTCGGAGACCATGTGCCGAACAATCCCGAGCCGGTCCTCCAGTACCTGGAGTACCAACGCTCGTACAAGACGCCGTACGAGATCGTACTGATGCGGCAGGCGCAGCGCCTGGCCGTGCGCGGCCACCGCGCCGCCGAAGCCGCCTTCCGCGCCGGCCAGAGCGAGTTCGGCATCCACATGGCGTACTGCACGGCGGTGGGCCAGGACGCCAACGACCTGCCCTACGGCAACATCATCGGCCTCAACGAACACGCGGCGATCCTGCACTACATGGAACTGCAGCGCGTGGCGCCCGATCCGCTGCGCAGCTTCCTGATCGACGCCGGCGCCAGCTTCCACGGCTACGCCAGCGACATCACCCGCACGTATGCCTACGACACCGGCAGCGAGTTACAGGCGCTGATCGACGCGGTGGACGCCGCGCAGCAGCGCATGTGCGCCGGCGTGCGCGCCAACGTGGACTACAAGCAACTGCACGTGGACGCGCACCACACGCTGATGGGCATCCTGAAGGATTTCGGCGTGATCACCGTATCGCCGGAAGCGGCGGTCGCCACCGGCGTCAGCGCGGCGTTCTTCCCGCACGGCCTGGGCCATCCGATCGGCCTGCAGGTGCACGACGTGGCCGGCTTCGCCGCCAGCGACCGCGGCGGCCGCATCGAGCGCCCCGCCGGCCATCCCTACCTGCGCATGACCCGCGTGCTGGAACCCGGCATGGTGGTGACCATCGAGCCCGGGCTGTACTTCATCGACCTGCTGCTTGACGAGGTGAAGAAGAACGGCCACGCCGCCAGCGTCGACTGGGCGCGCGTCGACGCGTTCCGCCCGTACGGCGGCATCCGCATCGAGGACGAAGTGCTGTGCACCGAAGGCGATGCGGACAACCTGACGCGGCCGGCGTTCGCGGAAGCAGGCTGAGGCAACGTAGCCCAGGTAAGGCCAACGGCCGCACCCGGGGGTTCGGACACCTTCCGTGGCAGACCCTCCCGGGCGCTCTGCGCTCACTCGGGCTTCGCTTCCTAACTGATCAGTAAGGAACCTTGAAGGCACATGAGTACAAGTGAAAAACCAACGCCATTCAAGCTTGCCCTTTGGTCCGTGCTTGCTCTGTTGGCAGGCCTGTGGTTTTGGAGGTCAGCAGCCGGCAATCCTCTTCATGACCTAGCTCTGATTAGGGAAAGCCAGATAGCTTCCGGATCACTTTCGGACGTGGGTGAGTTTGAGGAAGAGGACCACCGAGGCCGATACACCTCAGGCGCCGTGGGTGTTTACGAGTACACAGTAAACGGAAAGACCTATCAGGTCTTAGCGAAGGCTGCATCAGAATGGCGGTTAGCAGATACAGCTGATATTGAATATCTTCCCGATGCACCAGACATCAGTCGCGTGAAGGGAATTGGTGTGCAGAGCGTCAGCGAGTGGTTCTGGCGAAAGATAGTAGCTGGCTTAGTATTGCTTGGCTTTATGCTGTATCCGGGCATTCACTTGGCACATCTAGCCATCAAAGACTATAAGAGGCTGAAGCAGCCCGAGGTGTGACTCGCGAAATTGCACCCAGTTGGATTCGGATAGGCTGCTAGGTTGGCAGCTTACGCAAAGGGAACGGCACGCATGACGTTCATGATCGGCCAGGGCGAACGCGTGGTGCCGGTGGGCGAGCCGGAACCGCAGCACTGCCCGCGTTGCGAAGAGGAGCGCGACTTCCAGCCGCAGCTCGCCTACAAGTACGGCGAGTTCGACCTGCTGTTCGGCTTCGTCTACGGCAGGCGCTACCAACTCGCATGCCCGGAGTGCAACCACGGCTGGCGGCTTGATCGACGGGAGGCCGAGCGACGCTACGGCAAGCCGGCGATCCCGTTCCGCCTGCGCTACGGCTTCTTCATCCTGCTCGGCCTGTTCGCCGCCCTCGGTGCGGCCTACGTGGCGAACCCGCCGTTGCCATGACGCTCGCCGCCGCGCCGCTGGATACCGCCCTGCTGCTGCCGATGACGGCGCATGTCGCGCTCACGGCGTTGCTCTACGTGCTGCTGACCGTCGCGCGGGCACCCGCCATCTGGGACATCGGCCGTCGCGCGGACGGCCGCAATCCGTGGACGACGGTGGAACCACGCATCAGTGCCAACCTGTCCAACCAGTTCGAGTGGCCGCTGTTCTTCCACATCGCCTGCGTGTTGCTGATGATGTTCGGCACCAGCACCCTGGCCATCACGCTGGCCTGGCTCTTCGTCGGTGGCCGCCTGCTGCACAGCGCCGTGCAGGTGCTGACCACGAACGTGCGCCTGCGAGGCCTCGTGTTCACCGTGAACTTCCTGTCGGTGCTGGGGCTGTGGGGCGTGTTGCTGGATACGGTATCGGGACGCGCGTAGTACGCGGATGCACGGGGCCGTTCGACAGGAGGCTACGCGCTTGCGTCAATGGAGCGTTCGATTGAAGGCGAGCCATCGCGAGGGAATCGTGAGACATGCAACAGTGACGGCTGTCTTGCTCGGATGCACTGCGGTGGACCTGCTCCGCGCTCTCTCGGACTGATATGCTCCTCGCGTGCCGCCGCGCAGGAGTGGCACGCGGGGAAGACGAGGCGATGCGTGGGGACGCGAGCTTCGACCGGCTGCCGTGATCCTGCGATACCTCACTTGCCATGGAAGTCGAGTCGATGTCGCTTGCCGCGCCTGTGTCCGCTGCCGTTTCTTCCTCCGCCAACGACGATACCCCCGCGCATTCCCTGCAGCGCCTTGCACCGGGGTCCGTCCCGCGGCCGCCCACCAAACCGCTGTACACATTCCTCCTCTGGCTGGTCGCGCTGCTGTCCGGCCTGATGCCGCTGCTCTATCTCGGCCTGATCGTCGGCCTGGCGTCGCTGGGCTACCACTACTACGCGGACTGGGCACCACGCGAACGCTTCAACCTGTTCGTGGCACTGGCGTGGATCATGCCGGGGTTCGCCATGGGGGTGATGATCCTGTTCATGCTCAAGCCCCTGTTCGCCCCGCGTGCGCAGGCGCCCGATGCCGTAGCGCTCTCGCCCGACGACGACATGCAGTTCACCGGTGCGGTCCAGGCGCTCAGCCAGGCCATCGGCATCCGCCCGCCGCATCAGATACGGCTCAGCCACCAGGCCAATGCCTGGGTGCAGTTCAGTCCCGGCCTGGCCGGCCTGGTGGGCGGGCACAAGACGCTGACCATCGGCCTGCCGCTGGTGGCGGGCATGAGTGCCCGGCAGTTGGTGGGTGTGTTGGCGCACGAATTCGGACATTTCGCGCAACAGGGCGGCATGCGTGCCGCCGTGCTCATCCACGGCGTGAACCGCTGGCTGGAATCGCGTGCGTACCATCCCGATGCCTGGGACGAACGGCTGCGCCGCTGGGCCGCCGACGAGAACAATGGCGGCTACGCGCAGTTGACCTGCGCCTTCACCCTCTGGTGCCTGTGGCTGACCCGGATGCTGATGCGCGGCCTGTTCCAGGTGAGCTTCCGCATGAGCCAACGGCTGTCGCAGGAGATGGAGTTCGACGCCGACCGCTACGAGGCCATCGTGGTGGGCAGCGACGGTTTCGCCGATACGGCGCTGCGCCTGCGCGCGCTTGCGCTCTCGCTGCATGAAGTGGACCAGCTCAATCGCAAGATCTGGCGCGAGGGCAAGCTCGTCGGCGACCTGCCGGCGACCGTCGGCCTGCGGCTCGCCCAGTGGACCGATGACGACTGGCGCAGAGTGGCCGAGCAGCTCGATGCGGACGATGAAACGCGCTACTGGGATTCGCATCCCGCCGACCAGGCCCGCATCGCGAACGCCCAGGCCTTGCGGGCTGCGGGCCTGTTCCGCGACGAACGCCCCGCTTCCACGCTGTTCGCCGATTTCCCCGCCCTGTGCCGCCGCGTGACCGAGCACTTCTACCGGGGCCTGGAGCTGGAATTCGGTCCGCGCAACCTGGTCGACGGCGCGCAGTTGTTGGGACTGGGTCGGCTACCGGAGCCGCTGGCGCGGGTCTGGGACGCTTACACCAACGGCATGGTCGGCGTGTGCCCGCTGCTCGATCCGGCTGAAGGCTCGCGGCTGCCGGCGTCGGCGTTCGACTGGCAGGGCTGCGTGGATGAGCTCCGCCGGCTGGGGCCCGACGCCAGCGGCCTCTGGCAGCGGCTGGAGCGCCGGCGCGAAAAAGCCGGCCAACTGTCGTTGTGGGTGGCGTTGATCGACCTGCAGGTCGACTTCCTCATGCCCGACGGATCACTCCCCGACGGTGCCAGGCTGCGCGAGGATCATGCCGCCTGCGTGGCGGACGACACGCCCGACCGCAAACTGGCCGCACGCATCCTGGCCGTGTCCGCGCGCCGCCTGCAACACGGCATCGCCGCGCTGGACGAATCCGCACACAATGACGCCCAGGCACGCCTCGGCGTACTGCAGCAACTGCACGATGTCTGGCCCCGTCTGCAGCGCGTCTTCAACGAGGGGCGCGTCTGCCTCTGGCTGCACGGTGGCATGCGCGGCGACGATGCTTCCCTGCGCCAGCACGTCAGTCGCCTGGGCGCGCGCTATCGCGAGCAGACGTTGCAACTGCTCGCCGATCTGGATGGCATCCAGCTGCGGGACGGGCCGTCGCTGGGACAGCATCTGCGCGCTCGCTGCGGCCGGCTCTCCAGTGCGGGCGGCGACGACATCCAGTTCATCCAGGTCACTTCACCGCTGGAGGACGCCTTTCTGGAGCTGTACCAGTCGACGCTGGCGGAACTGGCGGCCACCGCCCATGCGGCCGAGCAACGGCACGGCATCCGTCCGATCAGGCTGTTGAAGCGGGCAGTCTGAAACCGGAGCAGGAAGACCTTTCCGTTGGTCGCGTGCCGGTTGGTGCATTGAGGTTCGCCCGAAAGCGGACGCCCGCCCGCCGGTCACCGCTGCGGCGTCAGCGACCACACCCCATCGCTGAAGGTCATCGGCAGATAGGCGTACGCGCGGCGGCCATCGGCGGCGGGCGTGTACGGGAGCGTGCGCACCGAACGCGCCTGCGCTTCGATGCCGCGCGCCCCGGCGGGATTGGGCAGCGCCTCGATCATCCAGAGGCCGTCGGCGCGGCCGCCGGCGGGATTGCCACGGTAGAGGAACAGGCCCAGCGACGGGCCGAGCGGAATGCGCGCGTCGTTGCCCATGACCTTGGTGCGCTGGGCTTCGGTGGCGATCTGCAGGCGTGGGCGGATCTCGCCGCCCTCCGCATCACCGGCAGGCGGCGCCTCCAGCGAGGCCTGCAGCATGCGTTCGAGATGGTCGCCATGCGTGCGCGCCAGTTCCTGGAACCAGCTGCGGCCGAGCGAGTCGGCATCGCGCGCGGGCGCCATCGCCTTGTAGCAACGATCGATCAGGAAGGCGTGGTAGGCCGTATGCCGGTACGGCATGTCATGGGTGTTGTCCTGCGGACGGTCGCCGCGCGTGCGCTTTTCCCGTTCGCGATCGAGCACCACCCAGGCCTGTGCCCACTGCATCGCCGGCTTGGCATGGCCGGCCGCCAGCTCCAGTTCCGCCAGCGACGCCAACGCCACCAGCGGGCACCGCTGCGATGCCACGCATTTCTCCAGCCAGAAGCGCGCCGTCTCCACGTCGCGCTCCACGCGTCGCGCGGGATGGTCCATGCCGCTCCGGTACAGCGCGCCCAGGTAGAACGCCGCATGGCCGTCGCCGGCCTGCGCGCTGGCGACCAGCTGCTGCATGGCGCGGTCGCGCGCCTCGGGCGCCGCGTCGCGATCCAGCAGCGCCGCCATGGCTTCCGGCTCGGGTCCGTCGGGTATTGCGGATGGGGGCGTGGCCTGCGCCCCCGCCATGCACAGCCCTGCGATGAGGAAGACGACCCTGCTGCGTATGCCCATGCGATGCTCTCCCTGCGCCGCGCCGACGCTATCGCCCCGGAGCCGGCAAGGCAAGTCGCCGTCCTGTGCCGCACGTCGCCTCAATGCAGCGGCAACGCGTAGGATGCGGTAGACGCGATGGCGCCGCAGGCGGCGGAGCATCCGGCATTCCTTCCATGCGCGCTTCCCAGCGCCTCCTGCTCACGAGTGGCCCATGACGACCTCCGACTATCTGCTCTTCTCCCGCGGCCAGTGGGACGAAAGCGCCTCGAAAGAAGACGTGCAGGACGCCATCGACCGCTTCTACGCCTGGTACGAGAAGGGCCTGGCCGACGGCGTGCTCAAGCCCGGCAGCCGGCTGGAGCACCGGGGCAAACAGGTCTCGCGCGACGGAATCACCGACGGCCCGTTCGCCGAGGCGAAGGAACTGGTCGGCGGCTACTGGTTCATCGTGGCCGAGTCGCTGGAACACGCCGCACGGATCGCGGCGGAGAATCCCTGCCTGGCCTTTGGCCTGACCTTGGAGATCCGGCCGCTGGACGCCGCGCCCGCCCGCGCGCAGGACGTGACCAACGAAACGCCGGCGGCCTGGCGCAACGACCCGCGCTGACGCGCGCCGCCCCGGTTACGCTGCGCTCGCGGCGATGGTGCTCCCCGAGCGGGCCTGCCTCATTCGGCGGCCGCGGATGCGGACGCCAGCGCCTGCGCTGCCAGGTCGCCCTTGCGCTCGCTGTAACGACTGGTCAGGTACGCGCTGTGGCCGCGCACCATGAGGGTGAACTTCAACAGTTCTTCCATGACATCGACCACACGGTCGTAGTAGGGCGACGGCTTCATCCGTCCCTGCTCGTCGAACTCCTGCCAGGCCTTCGGCACGGAGGACTGGTTCGGGATGGTCACCATCCGCATCCAGCGGCCCAGCACGCGCAGCGCGTTGACCACGTTGAACGACTGCGAGCCGCCGCAGACCTGCATGACCGCCAGGGTGCGGCCTTGCGTGGGGCGCACGCCGCCTTCTTCCAGCGGCAACCAGTCGATCTGGTTCTTGAACACGGCGGTGAGCGTGCCATGGCGCTCCGGGCTGACCCACACCTGCCCTTCGGACCATTCCGAGAGCGTGCGCAGCTCCTGCACCTTGGGGTGGTCCTTGCCCACGCTGTCCAGCAGCGGCAGGTCGTGGGGATCGAACACGCGCGTCTCCGCGCCGAAGTGCTGCAACAGGCGCTCGACTTCCAGCGCCAGCTTGCGACTGAAGGACTGCGGACGCAGCGAGCCGTAGAGGATCAGGATGCGCGGCGGATGCGTCGCGTCACCGCTGGCGAGCCGGGCGGCATCGGGGATGTCGAGGGCGTCGGGCGCCACGTTCGGCAGGGTGGATTCGTTCATGGGGTTCTTCATCGCGTGTCGGATCGTGGACCTCAGGCCGGGCGTGCGCCGCGACAGCACCGCGGCAGACCCGTGCGGCCCCGCCACGGCATGCGCGTGAGGAAGGGCCACGCCAGCAGGGCGCCGAGTCGCCACTCATCGGGATAACGCGACGGGTCGAATACGCCCACGCGGGCCGGCGCGTTGCCGCGGCGATATGTTCCGAACACCTGGTCCCACAGTGGCAGCGCCGTACCGAAATTGCCGGCCTCGTCCGGGCGCGTGCTGTGATGCAGGCGATGCAGTTCCGCACTGCCGACCAACCGGTCGAGCGGGCCGAGCGTTCCGGCGACATTCGCATGTACGGCCAACGATTGGGTCAGGCCGAACAGCGCGACGATCAGCATGGCCTCGGGCGACAGACCCAGCCACATCAGCGGCAGGACCCGCACCAGCTTGTCGTACAGGGCGTTGATCGGATGCGCGGTGAGCGCGTTGGCCACGTTCAGCCGATCCGGCCGATGGTGGAGCAGGTGGACGCGCCACCACCAGCGGCCGGCATGGCTCCAGCGGTGCATCCAGTACGCGGCGAATTCGGCCGCCAGCACGCCGGCCAGGACCTGGGCGGCCAAGGGCCAGCTGCTGTCGCCCGGCAGGTGGACCACGATCAGCGCGGTCAGGGCGGCCGAGGCGACGGCGTCGGTCAGCACGTTCAGCGTCCACACCGTGCCGTCGCGCCGCACATGGCGGGGCGTCGCCTGCCAGTCGGTGCGGAACGGGCGCCAGCGCTCGGCCAAGCCCAGCACCGCCACGTTGGCCACCAGCCAGCCCGCCAGGGCCGATGCCGCCGGCCACTGCAGTCGCAGCGCGGCGGTCGCCATCACCGGCAGGGCGGCCAGCAACAGCAGGTGCGGCCAATGCCACGGCACGTGTCGTCGTTCTGTCATGGTCGATTGCTAGCCTGATACTGTTCGACTATTCTAGAAACATGGAAATAAAGAACGCAACCGCTGCCCTCGCCGCCCTCGGACAGTCCACCCGGCTGGCGATCTTCCGCCTGCTGGTCGAAGCCGGTCCGTCCGGCCGCATGGCGGGCGAGATCGCCGACGCCCTGGCATTGCCCGGCGCCACGCTGTCGTTCCACCTCAAGGAACTGGTGGCCGCGGGGCTGGTGCAGAGCGAACCGCGCGGCCGGTACGTCTGCTACCGGGCCGACTTCGCCGCGATGAACGCGCTGCTGGCATTCCTGACCCGCAACTGCTGCGGCGGCGACGCGGCGCAGTGCGCGCCTGCCACGACCTGCGGACCCGACTGCCCGTGACGTCGGCAGCCGCACCCTCGCTGTCACGCCGCATGGGCGGCTTCGAGCGCCACCTGACCTGGTGGGTGCTGGGCTGCATCGCGGTGGGCACCGCACTGGGCTACCTGCTGCCGGACGCGTTCGCCACGCTGGCGGCGGCGGAAGTGGCCCAGGTCAACCTGCCGGTCGCCCTGCTGATCTGGCTGATGATCATCCCGATGCTGCTGAAGATCGATTTCGCCGCGATGGGCGAGGTCCGGCAGCATTGGAAGGGCATCGGCGTCACGGTGTTCGTGAACTGGGCCGTCAAGCCGTTCTCGATGGCGCTGCTGGCGTGGATCTTCATCCGCCATGGGTTTGCGGATCATCTGCCGGCCGCGCAGATCGATTCCTACGTCGCCGGCCTGATCCTGCTGGCGGCGGCACCGTGCACCGCGATGGTGTTCGTATGGAGCCACCTCTGCGATGGCGAACCGCGCTTCACCTTGAGCCAGGTCGCCCTGAACGACGCGATCATGGTGGTGGCGTTCGCACCGATCGTTGGGCTGCTGCTGGGCATCTCCTCCATCACGGTGCCCTGGTCCACGCTGCTGATCTCGGTGGGGCTGTACATCGTGGTGCCGGTGATCGTGGCGGTGCTGGTGCGGCACCGGGTGCTGCGCAGCGGCGGCGACGCGGCGCTGCAGGCGCTGCTGACGCGGCTGGGACCGATTTCGATGGGCGCGCTGCTGCTCACGCTGGTGTTGCTGTTCGGCTTCCAGGGCCGTCAGATCGTCGACCAGCCGCTGATCATCGCCCTGCTGGCGGTGCCGATCCTGATCCAGGTGTATCTCAACGCGGGCGTGTCGTACTGGCTCAACCGCAGGCTAGGCGTGGCCCACTGCGTGGCCGGCCCTTCGGCGCTGATCGGCGCCAGCAACTTCTTCGAGCTCGCGGTCGCCACCGCGGTTGGCGTCTTCGGCGTGCACTCGGGTGCGGCACTGGCCACCGTCGTCGGTGTGCTGGTGGAAGTGCCGGTGATGCTGTCCGTCGTGCACATCGTCAACGCGTCGAAGCCTTGGTACGAACGCCGCGCCTAATCCCACCCTTCAGGACCTCCCATGGACCGCCCCTACAACCTGCTGTTCCTGTGCACGGGCAATTCCGCCCGCAGCATCCTGGCCGAAGCCCTGGCCAACCAGTTGGCCAAAGGCCGCTTCCACGCCTACAGCGCGGGCAGCCATCCACGCGGACACGTACACCCGATGGCATTGCAGGTGCTGGAGGAAGCCGGCATCGCGACGGACGGGCTGCGCAGCAAGCCCTGGGACGAGTTCGCCGCGCCTGGCGCGCCCGCGATGGATCTGATCATCACGGTCTGCGACAAGGCCGCGGGTGAGGCGTGTCCGCTCTGGCCCGGCCATCCGGTGACCGCGCACTGGGGCATCGAGGATCCCGCATCCGTCGCCGGCTCGCAGGAACAGGTGCACAAGGCCTTCGGCAAGGCGCTCCAGCTGCTGCAGCATCGCCTGTCATTGCTGATGGCGCTGAAGCCGGAGGCGCTGGACCGCCTGGCGCTGGAAACCCGGGTCCGCGAGATCGGCGCGGCGTCGTGACCACCCCCTTTCATCCCTTCTCCGAACCAAGCAACCTTCCATGAGCATTCGCGTTGGCATCAACGGCTTCGGCCGCATGGGCCGCCTCACCCTGCGTGCGGCCTGGGAAAATCCCGACCTCCAGTTCGTCCAGATCAACGACCCCGCGGGCGACGCCGCCACGCTGGTGCATCTGCTGGCGTTCGATTCGATCCACGGCCGCTGGAACCGCGAGATCCACGCGGACGGCGACGCACTGGTCATCGAGGGCCAGCGCATCCCGGTGACGCGCAACCAGGCCATCGCGGCCACCGACTGGTCCGGCTGCGACGTGGTCATCGAGTCCTCCGGCAAGTTCCGCAAGCCGGACGTGCTGCAGCCCTACCTGGACCAGGGCGTGGAGCGCGTCGTGGTGACGGCGCCGGTCAAGTCGCCCGGCGTGCTGGACGTGGTGGTCGGCGTGAACCATCACCGCTTCGACCCGGCGCAGCATCGCATCGTGTCCGCCGCCTCCTGCACGACCAACTGCTTCGCACCGGTGGTCAAGGTGATCCACGAAGGCATCGGCATCCGCCACGGCAGCCTCACTACCATCCACAGCCTGACCAATACGCAGGTGATCGTGGACGCGCCGCACAAGGACCTGCGCCGGGCGCGCGCGTGCGGCAGCAGCCTGATCCCGACCTCGACCGGCTCGGCCACGGCCATTGCCGAAATCTTCCCCGAGCTGAAAGGCCGCTTGAACGGGCATGCCGTGCGCGTGCCGCTGACCAATGCCTCGCTGACCGACTGCGTGTTCGAAGTGGAACGTGCGACCACGGTGGAGGAAGTGAACGCGCTGCTGCAGCGCGCGGCCGAGGGCGAACTGGCCGGCATCCTCGGCTACGAGACACGTCCGCTGGTGTCGATCGACTACCGCACCGATCCGCGCTCCAGCATCGTCGATGCGCTGTCCACCATGGTGATCAACGGCACGCAGGTGAAGCTGTACGCCTGGTACGACAACGAGTGGGGCTACGTGAACCGTACCGCCGAACTCGTGCAGCTGGTCGGCAAGGCGGGCTGACACGATGCTCGCGCGCCTGTCGGCCGACGTACGCCAGTACCTGCTGATCACCGGCAACTACTGGGCCTTCACCCTGACCGATGGCGCGCTGCGCATGCTGGTGGTGCTGCACTTCCACCAGCTGGGCTACAGCCCGCTGCAGATCGCGATGCTGTTCCTGTTCTACGAAGTCTTCGGCGTCATCACCAACCTGGTCGGTGGCTGGCTGGGCGCCCGGATCGGGCTCAACCGCACCATGAACATCGGGCTGGCCATGCAGGTCATCGCGCTGTCCATGCTGCTGGTGCCGGCGGTGTGGCTGACGGTGCCCTGGGTGATGGCGGCGCAGGCGTTGTCCGGCGTGGCCAAGGACCTCAACAAGATGAGCGCCAAGAGCAGCATCAAGCTGCTGGTGCCGGGCGAGCAACAGGGCACGCTGTACCGGTGGGTGGCGGCGCTGACGGGATCGAAGAACGCGCTGAAGGGCATCGGCTTCTTCCTTGGCGGCGCCCTGTTGACCACGCTCGGATTTGCGGCCGCGGTGGCCGTGATGGCCGGCGCGCTGCTGCTGGTGTGGATACTCAGCCTGGTGCTGCTGAAGCGCGACTTGGGCAAGGCGAAAGCCAAGCCGAAGTTCCGCGACATCTTTTCCAAGAGCCGCGCCATCAACCTGCTGTCGGCGGCGCGCATGTGCCTGTTCGGTGCGCGCGATGTCTGGTTCGTGGTCGCGCTGCCGGTGTTCCTGGCCGCCACGCTCGGATGGGATTTCTGGCAGGTCGGCGGCTTCCTCGCCGCGTGGATCATCGGCTACGGCATCGTGCAGTCGGTCGCGCCCTACCTGACCGGCCGGAAGGCCGGCAACGTGCCCGACGGACGTGCGGCGACCGGCTGGGCGTTCGTCCTGGCCACCGTCCCGGCCGTGATGGCGGCGCTGCTTGCCTACGGCACCTCGCCCACCGGGGTGCTGGTGGTCGGGCTGACGGTGTTCGGCGTGCTGTTCGCACTCAACTCCGCCCTGCACAGCTATCTGATCGTCAGCTACGCCAACGAGGACGGCGTGTCGCTCGATGTCGGGTTCTATTACATGGCCAACGCGATGGGCCGCCTGCTGGGTACTGTGCTGTCGGGCTGGGTCTTCCAGACCTGGGGCCTGACGGCATGCCTGGCGATCTCTGCGGTGCTGATCCTGCTGGCGGCGGTCGTGTCCCTCGCGCTGCCCAGGGCCTCGCGCACGCCGGGCCAGCCCGATGGGGCGACATAGCTCGCACAGACCGCGTCGGCTTCAGCGTGCGCAGGGCATTTCAGGCTTCTTGTGGGAGAAACCGAGCCCTTTCAGGCTTCCATGTGTCTACGAAGCCGGCGGCGCTTCAGCACGGTGATACGCCACCAACGCATTCGCATGTCCGTGGCCCATCTTGTGCTGCGTCTTCAGAAATGCCACCTGCTCCATGTGCCTGCGGTCGCTGACGGTGTCCAGTAGTTTGAACCAGTGCTCGATGGGTTTGCCGTATTGCTTCTCTATGGAAGGGAAGTAGGAGGCCGGGCCTTTCGTGTTTGCGTTCGTCGTCATGCAGTGTTCCTCGCGGTGGAATGCGGCAGCCGCATCGTTACGCCGGCTCGCCTGGTCTGTCTTGCCTGTTCGACGAACAGACCCGCCCCGGATCGACATGACCGGCACCAGGCGCCACGTCCAGCGGCGCGAGGATGCCGGGGTCGGATCGCCGGGCCTGCCCCGCTCGACACTACTGTGAGAAGCCGCCCCACGATGGGGCGGGTTCAAGGCATTGAGGTGCGATGACGAGGCTTTTTTCCTCGACCGCAAGGCCGTCTGCTTCATCGCCAAGGCTTTGAGCCCCGGCCGCGAAGCTCAAGGGTGAGACGCCAAGGCAAAAGACTTCGACATGGCGATGATTCGCATGGGATGGCGAGGCGTTTTGCGTTGCGGTCGACCCGTTCCGCTCCGGGCGCAAGGCTTTTGGCTTGGGCGTCGAACCCGTCCGGTGCGGCGTCGAGCCTCAGAGGCTTGAAGGCGAGGAGATTTTCCTTGCCCGACACACGCGCCTCACCCCGCCATCGCCGCTTCGATCTCGTCGGCGCTGCGCGCCAGCGCGTCGGTCAGCACCACCGGGCCGTCGGCCGTGACCAGCACATCGTCCTCGGTGCGGATGCCGATGCCGCGCCACTTCGCGTCGACGGTCTCGTCGTCGTGGTTGACGTACAGACCCGGCTCGATGGTGAACACCATGCCGGCTTCCAGCAGGCGGGACTCGCCCTCGATGCGGTAGTCCCCCACGTCGTGCACGTCCAGGCCCAGCCAGTGGCCGGTCTTGTGGCGGTAGAAGCGGCGGTAGCTGCCTTCGGCGAGGTTCTTTTCCAGCCTGCCCTTCAGCAGGCCGAGCCTGAGCAGGCCCTCGGTCAGCGTCTCGACCGCGGCCACGTGGCCGGCTTCGTACGGCACGCCGACGCGGGCGCAGGCCAGCGCCGCCTTCTGTGCCTCGCCGACCAGATCGTGCAGCGCGCGCTGCGCCGGGGTGAAGCGGCCGTTGACCGGGAACGTGCGGGTGATGTCGGCGGCATAGCTGCGGTATTCGGCGCCGGCGTCGATCAGCACCAGGTCGCCGTCGCGCGCCTGCGCGGTGTTGGCGCGGTAGTGCAGCACGCAGGCGTTGCGGCCGGCGCCGACGATGCTGTTGTAGGCCGGCCACGCATCGTGGGCACGGAACACACGCTCCAGGTCGGCCTGCAGTTCGTACTCGCGGATGCCGGGGCGTGCCACGCACATCGCCGCACGGTGCGCCTCGACGCTGATGTCGGCGGCGCGCTGCATCAGCTTGATCTCGTCCTTCGACTTGAACAGCCGCAGGTCGTGCAGCAGGTGGCCGAGTTCGAGGAACTCGTGCGGCGGCTGCGCGCCCTGCTTCACGTGCGCACGCACGTGGCGCACCCAGCCGATCAGCTTGAGGTCGAAGTCGGCATCGCGGCCGAAGTGGTAGTAGACGCGCGAGCGGCCTTCCAGCAGGCCGGGCAGGATTTCGTCTAGGTCGTCGATCGGGTAGGCATCGTCCATGCCGTAGTCGTTGACCGCGCCATCCTGCCCGGCGCGCGGACCGTCCCAGCCTTCCCGTTCGGGGTCGCGCTCGCGGCAGAACAGGATGGTCTCGCCGTGCTTGCGGCCCGGCACCAGCACCAGCACGGCCTCCGGCTCGGGAAACCCGCTGAGGTACCAGAAGTCCGAATCCTGCCGGTACGGGTAATGCGTGTCGTGGCTGCGCACGCGCTCGGCGGCGGCAGGCAGCACCAGGATCGCGTCGTTGCCGGCCAGCCGCATCAGCTGCTTGCGGCGACGGGCGAACTCCGCCGCGCCGATGCCGGCGACGGCCTTCATCAGTTCAGGCTCCGGCGATGCCGGGGCCCGAGCACGCAGTCGCCGTGCAGCAGCAGGACGGCGACGCGGACGAACTCTTCCAGTTCGGCCAGTGCGTCCTCGTCTTCTTCGTCGTCACTGCTTTCGGGCGAGGCCTGGGCTAGGCGCGCCAGGTCCTGCAAGGCCTCCTGCCCCTCCTCGGACAGCGGCGGCGATGCGCCCGCGGCCAGTCCGAACGCACCCAGGAAGCCCTGGCACCAGGAGAACAGCGCTTCGGCGCGCTCGTCCAACGGGCGGTCCGCAGTGGGCAGCAACAGATCGAAGGCGAAGCTGCGGTCTTCCAGCTGGGCCACGGCGCACTGGCGCAACTGGTCCAGCGCGCTGCCGGCCGCGGCAGCGGGCAGCTGGTCATCGGGCAGCGCACGGGCCAGCCACGTATCGTCGGCGATGCCGCCGCCGGCCAGCCAGCCGCACAGCGCGCCATGCAGTTCCGACGCGTCCATGGCCAGGCCAAGCTGGCGGGACGCGGCCGCGACGTCGGCGATTTCGGGAAGGTCGGGCATAAGAGAACGCAATCCGCCGGGGGTTTCGGACAACCCCGCAAGTGTAGCAATGAAAAGCCGCCATCCTCCTTGTTGTGCGTGTGGACGCATGCCTAAACTCGCGTACTGCCTACCCCCGGACGATCGTCCTCCTCCATGCACGTCCCTTCTGTCGCTGCAATCCTGGCAACGGCGTCGCCGCTGTCGTCCCGGCTGGCCATGGCGCTGGCGGGCGTGGTGCTGGTGGGCGTGATCGTGATCGGCACGCGCCGCTGGTGGCAGGCCTGGCTGGAGAGCCGGCACGCACCGCAGGAGCCGCTGCGCAGCGAATCCCTGCGCAACCGCGACGAGCGCCTGAAACTGGCGTTGTGGGCCTCGGGCGAGCAGTTCTGGGACTACGACCTGGTGCAGCGCCGGCTCTACCGCATGCGCGCGGACGAAACCGCGGCGCAGGCCGCCGACATCACCGTACTGACGCGCCAGGGCGAAGTGCCCACCATCCACGACGAAGACCTGCCGCTGGTGCAGGAACGCCTGCGCCAGCACCTGCAGGGCAAGACCCCGCTCTTCATGTCCGAACACCGCATGGACATGCAGAACAACGGCACGTGGGTCTGGGTGCGCGCGCGCGGCCGGGTGGTCGAGCGCGATGCCGACGGCCAGCCGATCCGTATCGCCGGCACCGCCCGCGACATCACCGCCAGCCGCAACGCCGAGTACGAGCACCGCATCGCCGGCGAGGTAATGCGCAGCATGAACGAGGCGGTGGCGGTGCTGGACTGGGCGCACCAGTTCATCACCATCAATCCGGCCTTCACCCGCATCACCGGCTATGCCGAAGAGGAGATCATCGGCCAGCCGATGACGATGCTGGACAGCGACCAGCACGAGGACGCCTTCTTCGAGCGCATGAACCGCGAGCTGCGCCTCACCGGGCGCTGGTCGGGCGAGATCTGGAAGGTACGCAAGGACGGCGAGGAGATCCTCTGCCGCATCGAGACCAACGTGGTGCCCGACGCCAGCGGCGAGCGTCCGCTGTACGTGCAGGTGCTCACCGACATCACCGAGCAGAAGCGCGCCGAACAGGAACTGCGCTACCTGGCCAACTACGACACCCTGACCAGCCTGCCCAACCGCTCGCTGCTGTCCGAGCGCCTGTCCCGCGCCATCGTGCGGGCGCGTCGCGAGCACGGGCATGTCGCGGTGCTGTTCATCGACCTGGACCGGTTCAAGGACATCAACGATTCGCTCGGCCACGCCACCGGCGACCGCATCCTGCGCTCGGCCGCCGCGCGCGTGCAGCAGACCGTGGGCACGCAGCACACCGTGGCGCGCCTGAGCGGCGACGAGTTCACCGTGGTGCTGGAGGACATCAACGGCATGCCCGATGCCGAACACGTAGCCCAGCGCATCATCGATGCGTTCCGCGTGCCGCTCAACTTCGGCGAGCGGCTGGAGCTGGCGGTGTCGCCGTCGATCGGCATCAGCCTGTACCCCGAGCATGCGCAGGTGCCGACCGAGCTGCTGAAGCACGCCGACACCGCCATGTACCAGGCCAAGGCCATGGGCCGGCACACCTACGAGGTGTATTCGGAGTCGATGGACGAGAAGAACCGCCATCGCGCCATCCTCGCCAGCGCGCTGCGCCGCGCGATCGACCGCAACGAGCTGTCGCTGGTGTTCCAGCCGCGCCTGTCGATCTCGCGCCAGCGGATCACCGGCGTGGAGGCGCTGCTACGCTGGGATAGCAAGGAATTCGGCATGGTGTCGCCGGCGCAGTTCATCCCGTTGGCCGAAGAGTCGGGCATGATCCTTGAGCTCGGCGCCTGGGCCCTGCGCAACGCCTGCATGACCCTGCGCGAATGGCACGACGCCGGCCTGGAAGAGCTCAGCGTGGCGGTGAACGTCTCGGCCACCCAGCTGCAGCGCGGCGACCTGCCGACGGTGGTGGCGCGCGCGCTGGAGGAAACCGGCGTGCCGGCCAACCGGCTGGAGCTGGAACTGACCGAAAGCGTGGTGATGGCCAGCCCCGAGCAGAACGCCGACACCCTGCGCGCCTGCCGCCGCCTGGGCATCTCGCTGGCGATCGACGACTTCGGCACCGGCTATTCGTCGCTGGCGTACCTCAAGCGCCTGCCGCTGACCACGCTGAAGATCGACCGCGAGTTCATCAGCGACCTGACCCACGACACCGACGACGAGGCGATCACCAGCACCATCATCACCATGGGCCAGTCGCTGGCGCTGAAGGTGGTGGCCGAAGGCGTGGAAACGTGGGACCAATACGAGTTCCTGCGCAACCACGGCTGCGACGAGGTGCAGGGCCACTGGGTCTCGCAGGCGCTCGGCGCCGACCAGTGCCTGCGGTTCATCCGCGACTACTACCCCGGCTCGGGCATCCGCGTCGCTTCGTGACCGCCTTGTGGGAGCGACGTCAGTCGTGATCGCGGGTCCGGTATGGCGACTGACGTCGCTCCCACCGCCCCGGCCGCTTGACCGGCCACCGACCGCATGCCTATCGTGGCCGCCATGGACACCGCCGACCTCCTCGATCAGCTCCGCGCGCTCAGCACGCGCATCCAAGAGCTGGCGGACCGCTGCCAGCGGCTCGCCGACGAGAACCGCAGCCTGCGCCACCAGCAGGAACAGCTGGTCGGAGAACGTTCGCAGCTGCTGGCCAAGAACGAGCAGGCGCGTTCGCGCGTGGAAGCGATGATCAGCCGCCTGAAATCCCTGGAGCAGCACACGTGAGCGCCAACGAGCCGGTCAGCGTCCATCTGCTGGACCGCGAATACACCGTCGGCGTCGCGCCCGAGGAGCGCTCCAGCCTGATGGCGGCCGCCAAGTTGCTGGACAGCCGCATGCGTGAAGTGCGCGGCAGCAACCGCATGGCGGCGGTGGACCGCATCGCCGTGCTGGCGGCGCTCAATCTGGCACACGAATTGCAGCAGCTGCGCGACGAACAGCACGCGCGCAATCGCGATGTCGAACGGACGCTGCAGGATCTGCATCGCACGCTGGATGGCGTGCTCGGCGCACCGTGACGCCGCGCGCACGTCGCCGACTGCGCACTGAATCCGCCGACGAACGGGCTAGGCAAAAAATCCCCACTCGCTATACTGCGCCTGCGTCCTCTGCTGTACTCGACAGTGAGCGCAAACATTCGCCTTGTCCCTTAATTGCGACCACGGGAGGGTGACGGTTACCGGGAGTGCAGGTCTGCCTCGCAGCGGAAAGCCCGATGGTTGCCCAACCTTCCCACTTGAACCCCGGGTTCAAGGTCGTTTCGCGAACATCGTGCATGGCGGAGGACGTATTTTTTCCCGCGGCAGCGGCATCAGCCGCGACCCGGCCGGTCCAGTTGCACCCGCCCATGAGCGGGATGACTTCGAAACGAAGCCGATTGCACCAGGGACCCGACGCACAGGGCCGTGACTGACGCCGCTCCCGCGGTCCCTCCACCGGCAAGCCCGGTGCGCATGCCGTAAAATTCGCGCATGCCTGTCCCTTCCCTTTCCTCGCCATGACCGTCGAGCGCGATGCGCTGCGGCGCGAACTGCGTGCACGTCGTCGTGCGCTGCCTGCCGCCGACCGCATCGCCGGCGCCGATGCACTGGCCGCTCGCCTGCTGGCACTGCCCTTCTTCCCCGCCTCCGGCTACGTCGCCGGCTACTGGGCGATGGACGGCGAGATCGGCCTGCACAGCTGGCAGCTGCGCCTGCCGCCAGGTCTGGTCTATTGCCTGCCGGTGCTGTCGGACGACGAGACGCTGCGCTTCGCGCCGTGGCGACCGGGTGATGCGCTGGTCACCAATCGCTACGGCATCCCGGAGCCCGACGTGGATCCGCGCTCGGGCCTTGCCGCCACCGACATGGCCATGATCGTGGTGCCGCTGGTGGGCTTCGATGCGGCCGGGCACCGTCTCGGCATGGGCGGCGGCTGGTACGACCGGACGCTGGCGCCGCGCCTGCAGCGTCCCGCGCCGCCGTGGCTGGTGGGGGTGGGCTTCGAGGTGCAGCGTGTCGACGCGCTGGACGCGCAGGCCTGGGACGTGCCGCTGGATGCGGTCTGCACCGAGCGCGACACCCTGCTTTCCTCTTCCCTGCCGGACGCCACGCCATGACCTCCCGCAAACACTACTGGCTCATGAAGTCGGAGCCCGATACGTTCTCGATCGACGACCTGAAGAAGGTCGGTACCGAGCCGTGGAACGGCGTGCGCAACTACCAGGCGCGCAACTTCATGCGCGCCATGCAGGTGGGCGATGGCGTGCTGTTCTACCACTCCAACTGCAAGGAACCGGGCATCGTCGGCACCGCCACCGTCGCGGCCACGGCCTACCCGGACGAGACCCAGTTCAACCCCAAATCGGACTACTACGATCCCAAGAGCACGCGCGAGGAGCCGCGCTGGTCGCTGGTGGACGTGACGTTCGAACGCAAGCTCACGCGCACCATCACGCTGGACGAGATCAAGCAGCACGCGGACGAACTGGGCGAAGGCTTCGCGCTGATCCAGCGCGGCAACCGCCTGTCCGTGCTGCCGGTGACCGCCGCGCAATGGAAGTTCCTGCTGGCACTGGAATAGCCGCCCTTCCTGCAGGAGCGACGTCAGTCGCGACCGTGCGCCTTGAGCAACCGGAGCAGCAGCTTGGTGAGTTCTTCTTTCCTGGCGCCCCGGGTTTCCCCGATGTCACTTGCTCCCGGTCGCGACTGACGTCGCTCCTACAACGCCCCTCCTCTACACGAGTGTTCAACCCATGAGCGAAGCAAAGCGCCTGGCCGGCGAAAAGGCCATCGAGTTCGTCGAGGACGGCATGATCGTCGGCGTCGGCACCGGCTCCACCGTGGCCTATTTCATCGACGCGCTGGCCGGCATCAAGGACCGCATCAAGGGTGCCGTGTCCAGTTCGGAACAGAGCACCGCGCGACTGAAGCAGCACGGGATCGAGGTGCTCGACCTCAACCACACCGGCACGCTGTCGCTGTACGTGGACGGCGCCGACGAGTGCGACCCGCACAAGCGCCTGATCAAGGGCGGTGGCGCGGCGCTGACGCGCGAGAAGATCATCGCCGAAGCCAGCAGGCAGTTCGTCTGCATCATCGACCCGAGCAAGCAGGTGCCGGTGCTCGGCAAGTTCCCGCTGCCGGTCGAAGTGATCCCGATGGCGCGCAGCCTGGTGGCGCGCGAGATCCTGGCGATGACCGGCGGCCAACCGGTCTGGCGCGATGGCGTGACCACCGACAACGGCAACGTGGTGCTGGACATCCACCACCTGTCGATCACCGACCCGGTGGCGATGGAGCGCGAACTCAACCAGATCCCCGGCGTGGTCAGCGTGGGCCTGTTCGCCCGGCGTCCCGCCGATATCGTGATCGTGGGCGGCGAGCCGCCGGTGGTGCTGCGCTGATCCTGGCGTAGGCGCAGGCCCGCGCCTACACGTCTTCCGCGAGCATCTTCACCAGCTCGCCGACCACCTCGCGCTTCTTCGGCGGCAGCTTCAGGTAGGCGTCGACGACCTGGCGTTCGCGGCTGCCGACGCCGGCAGGCCAGGTTGCGCGCGTTTCCGCCACGCGCGACCGTGCGGGTGCGCCGAAACGCAGGGCATGCGGTTCCACGCCCAGCACATCGGCGATCACCTGCAGCTTGTCCTGCGCCGGGATGGCGCCGCCGGCCAGCCAGCGCGATGTCGTCTGGAAGGTGACCGAGCGACCGCGATAGCGGGTGTTGAACAGATGGAACAGCACTTTGGGGCGCGCCTCATATCCCGCCTGCTGCATGGCATTCGCCAGCCGTTGCGAGAATTTTTCGCGCTCGTTTCCCATGCCGGACACGTTAGCGGCGCGATATCACACTTATTCACTATCTAAGTTAATTGACGCGCACTTTTCGAGTTCATAGAGTGGCCGCGCGCCACACAGCAGGCGGAGAGTCGCCAGACGTGGCGCCACCCACGGGACACAGGAAGACGCCGATGACATCGAAGGATCGTGACACCCATGACACGCATGCGCCCGCCGACGCGGATGGCCTGCCGCCGCTGCCGCGCGAGGCGTCCCCGCCACCGCTCGACGATGCCCTCCACCTGCTGCAGGCCGATCCCGGCCACAGCCTGGCCGATCCCGGCCTCGCGCGCCTGGCGCCCGCCGGTCTCGACCGCCTGTTCCTGGCCGCCCGACGCCAGGCCGAACGCAACTACGACGGCATCCTGCTGCTGCTCGACCTGCTGCACCTCGCGCAGCGCGCGGAAGACGCCGGCCATCGCCGCTTGCTGACGGGGGTCGTCCGCCAGCTGCGGCACCACGTGGAGGACCAGCAGCGCTGGCAGGCGCTGGCCGACAACGCGGCGTACTACCGCGACAACCGGCAGGTGGCCGAGCGCGTGGCGGCGCGGTTGCCGTTGGGCTGAGCCGACGGGATCGGCGCGCCACGCCGGGACGCGGCGGCGCTCACTGGTAGTCCTGCTCGCGCTGGTGCCGCAGCGCCAGCACGGTCACCGTGGCTGCATCCTCCACTTCGAACAGGGCGACGTAGCCGGTGGCGCCAAAACCGATCACCAGCTCCCGCAGGAAGGGACGGCCCGTCACCGGCCGGCACGCGAACGGAGAGGTTTCCAGCAGCGTCAGTGCATTCTCGATGGCGCGCAGGGAAGCCTCGGCGGCCTCGATGCCTCCCTCGCCTTGTTGCAGCGCGAACGTGTACAGCCGCACCAGGTCGGCTCGCGCTTCTTCCGTGAAGCGAACGCGGAACATCAGCGCCGTCCCGTGGTGCCTGCCTTGGCCTGTCGCAACGCAGCCCGCAATTCATCCACCACGTCGATGGCATCGTGATACACGCCCGAGCGCCGGGCACCCTCACGTGAGGCGAGGCCGCGCGTGATGAACGCTTCCTGCTGCTGTCGGAGCGCTATCTGCGCGCGGATGGACTGCTCGACGAAACCGGACAGCGATTCACCGTCGCGCAGAACATCCTCCGCCGCCTTGCGCAAGGCAGGATCGACACGGAGCGAGGGGAAGGTGGAGGTTTTCATGATCGGTCGCATGCGTTGCAATTGCGACGCATGATGCGCCTCCCGGATCGACCGGGCAAGCCATCCCGCACTCGTTACTTCTGGTCGGAGTCCTTGGCGAGTGCCTGGATCAGGTCGCGGACCGCCTTGCGGTGCGGGTCGGAGAGCCTGTGATACTGCTCCATGGCGATCCGGTCGCGGACATCCGCCCGTTCCGTCGACCAGGCCAGCTTGGGCTCGCCAAGGTGGCGGCCGCCCTTGCGACCGAACCGGAGTTCGTAGGGGTCGACGCCGAGCAGGTCGGCCAGGACTTCGATCTTGTCCTGGGTGGGAACCGTCTTGCCCGTCAGCCAGTAGCGGACCGCCTGGAACGTGACCGGCTTGCCGGCGTACCTCAGGTTGAACAGCTTCTCCAGATCGCCGGGCCGTTCGGACACACCGGCCGCTGCCAGAGCGGCTTTCAGCCTCGCGGAGAACAGCTGCTTCTCATCCATGCGGCCACGGTGAAGCGGCGCTTCCGTTTCGTGTTGAAGTTTTATTCAATCTGGGATTGAATTGGCGATTCAATTGCCAACGGAATCGGCACTGCAATGGCCAAGTCGCTGCTGGAAGAACTGCCCGTCATCGTCCGGGAAGGCCGGCAGCAAGCCGAGCGGATCCTCGAGAGTCTCGAAGGCCGCCATCGGGTGCGGTTGCAGACACGGGAGTGGGTACTGCCCTCGAAGGACGTGGCCGCCGTCGACTGGATCGCGCAGGCGGAGCGCGCGTCGCGCATGGGTGACGCAGGCGAAGGGGACTGGCACAACCGTTTGATCTACGGCGACAACCTGCATGCGATGGCCGCACTGCTGGCCGGCGACGACGGCGCTGCCAGCCTGCGCGGTGCGGTGGACCTGATCTACATCGACCCGCCGTTCGATTCGAGGGCCGACTACCGGACGCGGGTACAGTTGCCGGGCGCGGAGATCGAGCAGCGCCCGACCGTGATCGAGCAGTTCGCGTATTCGGATACCTGGTCGGAGGGCACGGCGTCGTACCTGCGGATGCTGGTTCCCCGCCTGGTGCTGATGCGCGAGTTGCTCGCCCCCAGCGGCTCGATCCACGTACACCTCGGGATCCAGGTCAGCCACTACGTCAAGATCGTCATGGACGACATCTTCGGCAAGGACAACTTCATCCAGGAAGTGATCTGGGCCTACGGATCCCCGTCGGGCGGCCGTGCCGCGGGGCCCAAGATGGTGAAGATCCACGAGTACATCGCTCACTACGCGAAGTCGTACGACACCAGGTACACCCAGAAGGTGTATCTGCCCTACGACGACAAGTACATCAGCGACTGGTTCAAGTACACCGACGAGGACGGCCGCGTGTACCAGCGGCGTCAACGGGGGCGCGACGCCGACGGCAAGGCGGTCTGGGAACGGCAGTACCTGGACGAGAGCAAAGGCGTTCCCGCATCGACGGTCTGGACCGACATCAAGCAGATCTACGCCGATCCGCGGGCCTACAAGTCCGACCAGGCCCATCACTCGGAGATCACCGGGTACGACACCCAAAAACCCGGCCGCCTCCTCGAACGCATCATCGAGCACTCCTGCCCGCCTCATGGCACCGTCGCCGACTTCAACGGCGGCTCGGGCACCACCGCGGCCGTCGCCGAGAAACTGGGGCGCCGCTGGATCACCAGCGACATCGGCAAGCCCGCCTGCATGATCATGCGCAAACGCCTGATCGACCAGGGCGCCAAACCGTTCCTGTACCAGGCCATCGGCGACTACCACGTCGAAACGGCCAAGACGCATTTCGGGCGCAACTACCGCGTCGGCGACCTGTCGGCCATCGTGCTGTCGTTGTACGGCGCGCTGCCCCTCCAGCCGGAGGACAATCCGTTACGCAACCTCGGCAGTGTGATCTTCGCCGGCAGGAAGACCCTGGTGCTGGTGGACGCGCCCAGCAAGCTCACCGGCGATGCCACCTTGCGCAAGGCGATCGCGCAGCGCGACAACCTGCTCGGCGGCTGGGACCGCGTCGTGGTGTTGGGGTGGAACTTCGAACCTTCCATCGGCGAGAGCATTTCGGCGCTCAACGACGACAGGCTGGAGGTCCTGGTCATTCCGCCCGATCTTCTCGACCGCCTGCGCAAGAAAGGCGGCGTGGAGAAGCTGAGTGGCCAGGTTCGTTTCGCCAGCCTGCAGTACGTGACACTCAAATCGGCCGCACGCCAGGTCGCAGCCGACGGCGACGAGCGCGTCGATGTGCAGCTGGACAACTACGTCCTGCTGTCGCCCGAGGCCATCAACCTCGACGAAGACAACCGCAGGAAGCTGCTCAAGGTCATGAATGCCGAACCCTTGGCGCTGATCGAATACTGGGCGGTGGATCCCGACTTCGACGGCGAGGTATTCCGTTCGGTCTGGCAGGACTACCGCGGCAACACCGCCAACGATGGCGATGCCCTGCGGGTCGTCGACCGCGCCCGCTTCACCGTTCCGCGCAAAGCGGGCGAGCGACGCATCTGCGTGCGCGTGGTCGATGTGTTCGGCTTCGAGGCCGAAACCGTGCAGGTGGTGCCGGAGCCATCGCCATGAGCGTGAATCCGGACGACCCGCTGATCCTCGCCAAGTCGCTGACCCGGCGCACCGAACAACTCAGCGCCCGCCTGGACGACGGCACCGCCGACCTTTACGACCTGGTCACGCCGACCACTGCCGAACTCCTGCGCTGGTGGTTCGGACGTGAGGCGCGCCAGACCCGTCGGTTCAATTTCCACCCCGGCCAGAGCCATGCCATCCTCAACACGATCGTGGCGCACGAGGTGCTGGTCAGTCATGACCTGAAACACCTCTACGAACAGGTCTGTGGAGAAGCGCTGCTGAGAGGCGCCCGTCTGGCCGAGGTCTCGCAGCCGAAACACGCGCATCCGAAGTACGCCCTGAAGATGGCCACCGGCACCGGCAAGACCTGGGTGCTGCAGGCCCTGATGGTCTGGCAGATGCTCAACAAGACCGCGGCGCTGGACGAAGGCATCGACGATCCGCGCTTCAGCCGCCGCTTCCTGATCGTGGCGCCGGGCCTGATCGTCTACGAACGGCTGCTGGACGCCTTCATCGGCAAGGAACGGGAAGGGGGCGGCGGACGCGACTTCGCCACCTCCGACACCGAACGCTATGCCGACCTGTTCGTGCCGCCTGCGTATCGCGAGCGTGTGCGCCAGTTCGTGCAGGGCAATGTCTGCGCCAAGCAGGACATCGGCCTGAAAGCGACCGGCAATGGCATGGTGGCCGTGACCAACTGGCACCTGCTGCAGGAGACTGGCGACGAGCTGGCCGATGCCGAAGCCGATGAGGCGCAACTGGAGGCCGCCGGTATCCTGCCCGAGGCGCACGACGTGGTCCGGCATGTGCTGCCGGTCGTGCCCGGCCGGGCGACCGGCAACAGCCTGGACGTGTTGGACACCCGCTGGGCGCGCGGCCGGGTGATCGCGTTCCTGCAGGCGCTGCCCGATCTGGTCGTATTCAACGACGAGGCCCACCATATTCATGAGCTGCGCCGCGACGGCGAGGCCGACGAAGTGGAATGGCAGAAGAGCCTCAGTCGCATCGCCGAAGGCAAGGGACGGCGCTTCGTGCAGATCGACTTCTCGGCCACGCCTTACAACGAGCGTGCCGGTCGCGGGCGCAATGCGGCCAGTACCAAGGTCTGGTTCCCGCACATCGTGGTGGACTTCGATCTCAGGCAGGCGATGGGCTCCGGTCTGGTCAAGTCGCTGGTGCTGGACAAGCGTCGCGAGATCGGGGCGATGCCGCTGGAAGCACTGGACTTCAAGGCCGAGCGTGAAGACGACGGTACCCTGCGGCTGTCCGAAGGGCAGCGGGTCATGCTGCGTGCAGGCCTGCAGAAGCTGAAACGGCTGGAGCAGGATTTCGCCACCATCGACCCGTCGCGCAAGCCGAAGATGCTGGTGGTCTGCGAGGACACCGCCGTGAGCCCGCTCGTCGCGCAGTTCCTGCACGGCGAAGGGCTGCATGAAGACGACGTGCTGACCGTCGATTCCGGCAAGAAGGCGGAGTTGGGCGAGAAGGACTGGGCGCCGCTGCGCCAGCGCCTGTTCGACGTGGACCACCATGCGCAGCCGCGGGTGATCGTCAGCGTGTTGATGCTGCGCGAGGGCTTCGACGTCAACAACATCTGCGTGATCGTTCCGCTCCGCGCGAGTGGTGCGCAGATCCTGCTCGAACAGACGATCGGGCGCGGCCTGCGCCTGATGTGGCGGGAGGCCGAGTTCGACGACATCAAGCGGGAGAACCGCGAGCGCATCAACCGCGGCGAGGAGCCGGGCAGCCTGATCGACATCCTTTCCATCGTAGAGCACCCGCGCTTCGAGACCTTCTACGACGAGCTGATGCGGGATGGGCTGGTCGGCACGACGGGGGACGACGACGAAGGCGGATCCACGATCGGCGACCTGGTCACCGTACCCCTCCGCGATGGCTGGGAACGCTACGACTTCGCCATCCCGTTCATCTTGCGGGAAGAGGACGAAACCGTCGAACACCTGCCTATCGACATCGATGCCTTGTCCCCCTTCGCCCAGATGCCCCGTACCGCGCTGGCCGGCCTGCTCGGCAAGGGCGACACCTTCGTGTCGCAGGACCTGCAGAGCAGCACGCTGTTCGGCGATTACCGCGTCGAAGGCAGCGTGATGAACGTCAGCGGCTACAACGAGTACCTCTCGCGGCTCACGCGGCGGATCGGCCAGGCACTGAGCAGCCCGCTTCCCCGCGGCAATCGCGTGGCCGAGCACCTGGCGACGCCCTACATGCAGGTCGACAGCCGCGTGCTGGCGCAGGCGCTGGACGACTACATCCGCGACCGCCTGTTCCAGGAGCCCTTCGAGCCGTTCGAAGACGAGAACTGGCGCCTGTTGCTGCTGCAACCCGTGATCGACCACGTCGTCAAGGTCTTCGGCCTGGCCCTGGTGAAAGCGGAGGAGCGGCAGACCGGTGGCCCGGCGGACGTGCGCCACCGGAGGCTGTCCGAGGTGGACCGGCTGACGATGCGCGAAAGCACCTCGATGGAGGTGACCAAGTGCATCTATCCGCGACAGGGCTGGCCGTCGCGCAACGGCGGCCTGGAGCGCGCGTTCATCGAATGGTGCCAGGCGGACAGCGGCGTGGAGGCGTTCTGCAAGCTCAGCGAGAACCGCCACGATTTCGCGCGCCTGCGTTATGTCCGCGACGACGGGCTGCCGGCGTTCTACTTCCCCGATTTCATGGTGCGCACCGGTAACGCGGTCTATATGGTGGAGACCAAAGCCCAGCAGCAGACCCGCCACCCCAATGTGCAACGCAAGCGCAAAGCCGCCGCGACCTGGTGCGCCCGCATCAACGACCTGCCGCCGTACGACCGGGGCGGCCGGGAATGGCACTACGCGCTGGTGGGCGAGAGCCTGTTCGATGACTGGCGTGGCAAGCACGCACGGATGGGCGAGCTTCTGGATTTCTGCCGCATCAGGGCAGTGAATGCAGCCGCAGCGCAGGGCACGCTGTCGCTGTGACCGTCCCGAGGGCTGCCGGCGACGCGGCCTGCGGGTAGACTCGGCGGCAGCCCTCTTCCGGAAACGCCCCATGCGTCCTCTGCAGACTGTCGCCGCAATCGCCACCCTCCTCCTCAGCGGCTGCGCCAACGGCGGCCCCTGGGTCGAAGTGGGCGGCGAGCGGTTCAGCGTGGAGATCGCCGACGACGATGCCGAACGCGCGCGCGGGCTGATGTTCCGCGACGAACTGGCGGACGGCACCGGCATGCTCTTCATCCACGAGGCGGAGGAACCGCAGGCTTACTGGATGAAGAACACGCGTATCCCGCTGGACATCCTGTATTTCGACAATGCCCGCAGGCTGGTGACCCAGCAGCGCAACGTGCCGCCCTGCTCCGGCGGCGACCGTTGCCCGTCCTACCCGAGCGACAAGCCCGCCCGCTACGTGCTGGAACTGAATGCCGGCGAAGCCGAGCGGCTGAAGTTGCAGGACGGCGCGGAAATGGGATTCGGCAAGGGTATTCCGCCCGTCCGCTGAGGCTTGATTGTGGCGGCGATTGGCCGCAGTCTTCGGCCATGGGGGATCGACTGACATTGCCGGAATGGAATGCGTTGGCCAGCCTGGCGGATGAGACCGTGCCGCTGCTGGAAACCGCGCTGCTGATCGCGCGCGACGAATATCCCGACCTGGACGCCGACCTGTACGACACGCTGGTGCAGAGCCACGCCGAGCACCTGCGCCACGAGATCGACAGCATCGAGCCGTGGCCGCTGAAGATGGCGGCGATCAACCGGCACCTGTTCGACGAGCTGGGCTACACCGGCAACCACGACGAGTACTACGACCCCCGCAACAGCTACCTCAACCAGGTGTTCGAGCGCCGGCTGGGCAATCCGGTGTCGCTGGCGATGGTGCAGATCGAGGTCGCGCGCCGGCTCGGCGTGCCGCTGGATGGGGTGTCCTTCCCCGGTCATTTCCTGGTCCGCCTTCCGGTCGATGACGGCCTGCTGGTCATGGATCCCTTCAACGGCGGCCGTCCGCTGGGCGTGGACGAACTGCGCGAACGCGCCAAGCCCCATCTTGGCGGCGACATGCCGGACGATGCGGCGTTGCTGCACATCCTCAATCCCGCCTCGCCGCGCGCCATCCTGGTGCGCACGCTGCGCAACCTGCACGGCGTCTACGCCGAGCGCGACGAGTGGGACCGCGCCGCGCGCAGTGCCGACCGCGTACTGAAGCTGACCCCCGACCAGCCCGACGCACTGCGCGACCGCGGCCTGGCTTACCTGAAGATGGACTACAAGGCCGGCGCGCTGCGCGACCTGGCCCGATACCTGCAGCTGGTGCCGGAAGCGAACGACGCGGCCGCGATGCGGGAGCAACTGGTGGAGCTCAGCGCGAACCGCGCATCGCGGATGCATTGAGGCGGCGGCTGGCAAGCATCTTGTAGGAGCGACGTCAGTCGCGACCGTATGACTTGATCACCAGCGACCCGCGTTCGCGCGCGTTTCGACGAAGAGACATGGCGTAGACAGACCACGCCCTATGTGGCTACAACGATCGTCGACTCATGCGGTCGCGACTCACGTCGCTCCTACAGGGAATGCAGGAAGCCGCCTACTCCAGCTCCACCATCTCGAAATCGTCCTTGCCCACGCCGCAGTCGGGGCAGGTCCAGTCGTCCGGGATGTCCGCCCAGCGCGTGCCGGGGGCGATGCCCTCTTCCGGCAGGCCCTGGGCTTCGTCGTAGATGAAACCGCAGACCACGCACATCCAGGTGCGGAAGATGGTGGTGGTGGCGTCGGTCATCGGATAATGCCGGCTGGAAGGAGCGGCCATTGTCCCATCGCCGCCCGCGCACCGGAAGTTCGCCGATGACCTCGCTGCCGCCGTCCGTCCGCCCTGCCCGCGGCCTGTACCTGATCACGCCGGAGGAACCGGACACCGCGCGCCTGCTGGACCGCGTGGCGGCCGTTCTGCCATATGCGACCTGGCTGCAGTACCGGCAGAAGAACGCCGATGCCGGCCTCCGTCTCGCGCAGGCCGGGGCGCTGCAGGCGCTGTGCATGCAGGCCGGCGTGCCGCTGATCGTCAACGACGATGTCGCGCTCGCCGCCGACGTGGGGGCGGCGGGGGTCCACCTGGGCGAAGACGACGGCGATATCGCCGCCGCGCGTGCCCTGCTGGGCCCGCAGGCCATCGT
The DNA here is from genome assembly GCF_035999195.1 of Pseudoxanthomonas sp. Taxonomy (NCBI): domain Bacteria; kingdom Pseudomonadati; phylum Pseudomonadota; class Gammaproteobacteria; order Lysobacterales; family Lysobacteraceae; genus Pseudoxanthomonas; species Pseudoxanthomonas sp. The sequence goes on along the minus strand of NZ_DASYGY010000004.1, from coordinate 413,368 downwards.
CGGCGCGTCCTGCTACGACGACGTCGCGCTGGCCGAACGCGCGGTGGCGGCAGGCGCCAGCTACGTGGCCTTCGGTGCCTTTTTCCCCACCGCCAGCAAGGTCACCACGCGGCGCGCCACGCCCGCCCTGCTGACCGCCGCTGCCGCGCTGGGTGTCCCGCGGGTGGCGATAGGCGGCATAACGCCGGACAATACCGGCCCGCTGGTGGCCGCCGGTGCCGACCTGGTCGCCGTGATCGGCGGGGTGTTCGAGGCGCCTGACCCGGTGGCTGCGGCGATCGCCTACCGGCAGCGCTTCGGAAACCGCTGACCACCCTGGTGTGGGAGCGACGTAAGTCGCGATGATGGGCCGATGGTGGTTCATCGCGACTTACGTCGCTCCCACAGGACGACCCCCTACTTCCCGGAATCCCCATGAACCACGACCAGTCCCACGCCCTCTTCGCCCGCGCGCAGCAGCTGCTGCCCGGCGGCGTCAATTCGCCGGTGCGCGCGTTCAAGTCGGTGGGCGGCGAACCGTTCTTCGTGCAGCGCGCTGACGGTGCGTACCTGCATGACGTGGATGGCAACCGCTACATCGACTACGTGGGTTCGTGGGGCCCGATGATCGTCGGCCACAACCATCCGGCCGTGCGCGAGGCGGTGCAGGCGGCGATCCAGAACGGCCTGTCGTACGGTGCGCCCTGCCCCGCCGAAGTGACGATGGCCGAGACCATCACGCGGCTGGTACCGTCGTGCGAGATGGTGCGCATGGTCAACTCGGGGACCGAAGCCACGCTGTCGGCGATCCGGCTGGCGCGCGGCGCGACCGGGCGCAGCCGCATCGTCAAGTTCGAGGGCTGCTACCACGGCCATGGCGATTCGTTCCTGGTCAAGGCCGGCAGCGGCATGCTGACGCTGGGCGTGCCGACCTCGCCCGGCGTGCCGGCGGGCCTGAGCGAACTGACGCTGACGCTCAGCTACAACGATGTCGACGGCGCCACCGCGCTGTTCGAACAGTACGGCAGCGAGATCGCCTGCCTCATCATCGAACCCGTGGTCGGCAATGCCAACTGCCTGCCGCCGCGCGAAGGCTATCTGGAGCACCTGCGTGCGCTGTGCACGCAGCACGGCGCGCTGCTGATCTTCGACGAAGTGATGACCGGTTTCCGCGTCGCCCTCGGCGGCGCGCAGGCGCACTACGGCATCACGCCCGACCTCACCACCTTCGGCAAGATCATCGGCGGCGGCATGCCGGTGGGCGCGTACGGTGGACGCCGCGACCTGATGCAGCAGATCGCACCGGCCGGCCCCATCTACCAGGCCGGCACGCTGAGCGGCAATCCGGTGGCGATGGCCGCGGGCCTGGCGATGCTGGAGCTGATCCAGGCGCCGGGCTTCCATGACCGTCTCGCCGCCGCGACGGCAACGTTGTGCGAAGGCATGGAAGCCGCGGCGCGCGATGCCGGCGTGCCGCTGACCACGACACGCGTGGGCGCGATGTTCGGCCTGTTCTTCACCGACCAGCAGGTCGATACCTACGCGCAGGCCGTGGCCTGCGACACCGCCGCGTTCAACCGCTTCTTCCATGCCATGCTCGAGCGCGGCGTGTACCTGGCGCCGTCGGCGTTCGAGGCCGGCTTCATGTCCAGCGCGCATACGCCGGACGTCATCGACGCGACCATCGCCGCCGCACGCGAGGCCTTCCAGGTCGTCGCCGCGGGATGAAGCCCCGCATCCACCAGGTGCTGCTCGATTTCGACGGCGTCCTGGCGCACTACCGGCACCCGGTGCGCATCGCGCACCTGGCAGCGCATGCCGGCTGCGAACACGAGCGGGTACGCGATGTGCTCTTCGTCTCCGGACTCGAGCTCGAGTACGACAGTGGCACCCTCGACACCGCCACGTACCTGCGCCGACTCGGCGAGGGCCTGGGTGCGACGATCGACGAAGACGCCTGGATCGCCGCGCGGATGGCGGGCAGCACCACCATCGACGAGGTGCTGACCAGGCTCGCCGCCGTGCATGCGGAGGTGGCGATGGGCGTGCTGACCAACAACGGCGCGATGATGACGCAGGCCATCCCGCGCATCGTCGCGCCGCTGGCACCTCGGATCGAGGGCCGCGTGCTCACCAGCGGCGGCCTGCAACGGCGCAAGCCGGCGCCGACGACATTCACGCATGCGCTCGACCTGCTCGGCTGGGATGCGTCGAGTACGCTGTTCGTGGACGATCTGTTCACCAACGTGCAGGGCGCGCGCGAGGCCGGCCTGCATGCGGAGACCGTGACCGACGGGCGCAGCCTGGGCAAGGCGCTGAAGCGGTACGTCTTCGGTCCGCAGACCGGCTGGTGAGCCGCGCCGTTTGATCCTTGATTGATGCGGGGACGGGACACTGCCGGTCACTCACCGGAGACCTCCCTCATGTTCCTGCTCGCACGCGTCCTGCTGGCCGGCCTGCTGCTCGCCGCCATCGCACCGCTTCACGCCACCGCGCCCGGGCGCATCCTGATCGTCGTCAGCGGCGAAGGCCGCGACCAGGGCAAGACCCGGCCCGGCTACGAGTTCGACGAACTCTCGCAGGCCTGGCTGATCTTCAAGGCGAACGGCTTCGCCATCGACATCGCCAGCCCGCAGGGCGGGGCGGTCGAAGCCGACACGTACAACCCGCAGGAACCCTTCAATGCCGCCCTGCTCGCCGACGCCGACGCCATGCGCGTGCTGGCCGATACCCGCAGGACAGCGGACGTGAAGGCGACGGACTACGCCGCCATCTACGTGGTCGGCGGCAAGGGCGCGATGTTCGACCTGCCACGCGACCCGGCGCTGCGGACGCTGCTCGCCGACGCGTACGGGCACGGCGCGGTGATCGGTGCGGTCTGCCATGGACCGGCCGCGTTGGCCGACGTGCGGCTGCGCGACGGCACGCCGCTGGTGCAGGGCAGGACGTTGACCGGCTTCAGCAACGAAGAGGAAGCCCTGTTCGGCAAGCGCTGGACGAAGGAATTCCCGTGGCTGCTGGAAGACAGGCTGCGCGAGCGCGGCGCACGCTGGCAGGAAGCGCCGTTGATGATGCCGAAGGTGGTCGTCGACGGTCGCCTGGTCACCGGCCAGAACCCCTATTCCACCCCGGGCGTCGCCGAGGCCATCGTGGGCGCGACCGGACGCACGCCCGTGGCACGCAAGCCCTGGCGCGACGAACTGACGATGGCGCTTGCCGCGCAGGCCCGCGAGGGTCGTGCGCAGGACGTTGCCGACGCCTTGGCCAAGGACACGACGCGCTACCACGTCGACCTGCTCGGTCTGCTCGGCTACTACCAGGCGCAGGCCGCGACCGGCGACGATGAGGTGCGGCATGCGCTGCAGCTGATGCAGCTGGCGATGCCGTACATGGCGCAGCCGGAGCTGAAACTCGGCGCGGCCGAAGCACACCTCCGCCTTGGCGAGCGTGATCGGGCCAGGGCCCTGGTCCAGCAGGTGCTGGCTGCCACGCCCGACATGGCGGAAGCTAGGGCCCTCCTGCACCGCATCGATGGCTGACCCGTGACGCCTTCCCCGCTGCGCCTCCTGGTGATCGAGGACAACGCGCTGCTGCGCGCCCAGCTGCACGGACTGCTGTCGGCGGAAGGCATCGAGGCCGACTTCGCCGGCGACGGCCTGAGCGGGCTGCAGATGGCCTTGGCCTCACCGCCGGACGTGCTGGTGCTGGACCTCGGCCTGCCGGGCCTGGACGGCCTGCGCCTGTGCGAACGCCTGCGTGCCGAGGCTGACCGCCACATCCCCGTGCTGATGCTGACCGCGCGCGATGCGCTGGACGACAAGCTGCAGGGCTTCCGCGCCGGTGCCGACGACTACCTGGTCAAGCCGTTCGCCGGGGCGGAACTGCTGGCGCGCTGCGCTGCGCTGTCGCAACGGCACCGGGCCGGCCAGACGCATGTGCTGCAGATCGGCACGCTGCGGATCGATCGCAGGCACGGCCACGCGAGCCGCCAGGGACGCCCGCTGGAACTGCATGCCACCGGCTATCAGATCCTGCTTGCACTGGCCGAAGCGTGGCCGCGCACGCTGACGCGCAGCGACCTGGTACAGCGGTTGTGGGACGACGCGCCGCCGGAGTCCGATCCGCTGCGCACGCACCTCTATCTGCTGCGGCAGGTGCTGGACAAGCCGTTCGCCACGCCGATGCTGAAGACCGTGCACGGCGTCGGCTTCCGGCTGGAAGCCGACGCATGACGACGTCCCGCCTGCCGCGCCGTCGCCTGCGCGATCGCCTGATGCTGGCATTCGCCGGCTTCACCGTGCTGGTCGCCACCGTGTTCGCGCTGTATCTGCTGCTGTTCGTGTACGCGGTGGAAGACCAGCTGTTCGAGACCATACTGGACCGCGAGGTCGCCGCGCAGCAGGCGTACCATCGGCAGCACGGCCGCTGGACCACGCCGCGCGACGGCTTCATGTCGGTGGTGGCGACGACGTCGGCGCTGCCGGACGGCATCGGCGAGGTGCTGCTCGCGGAGCCGCGTCGGCGCGAAGTCGCCGGCGCCGACGGCCGTCACTACCACCTCCGCCCGTTGCGCGCGCCCGCCGGAAACCAGCCGACCGCCTGGCTGGTCGCCGAAGTCAGCGCGCTGCTCGTGGTCCGGCCGATGCGCGCGCAGATCCTGCACCTGCTGGCCTGGTCCGGGATCGCGATGGTGGCGCTCGCTTTGCTGCTGGGCGGCTGGCTGGCGCGCCGCACCACCGCACCGCTGTCGCGGCTGGCCGATGCCGTGGGCGATGCAGCACCGGACCGACTGCCCCCCGGCTTCGCCGCCGGCTTCCCGGATGATGAAGTGGGCCTGGTCGCGCGCCGACTCGACGAGCTGATCGCGCGCGTGCGGGACTTCGTCGAGCGCGAGCGGGAATTCACCCGCGATGCCAGCCACGAACTGCGCACGCCGTTGACGGTGATCCGCACGGCGACCGAGCGGTTGGCCACCGAAGCGGATCTTTCCGACAGCGCGCGTCGCAGCCTGGACCACATCGCACAATCGGCGCGCCAGCTGGAGCAGACCGTCGTGCTGCTGCTCTCGCTGGCGCGGGAGCAGACCTCCACCGAGACGGCGTCGTCGGTCCCGCTGCTGCCGCTGCTCGAGCGCGTCATCGTCGAGCAATCGCCGCTGCTGGAGAACAAGCCGGTCGAGGTGCAGGTCGATGTCGCGGGCGATGTCTTCGCGGTGCTGCCCGCGACCGTGCTCGGCATCCTGCTGTCGAACCTGGTCGGCAACGCCTTCGCGCATACCCGCGAGGGTCGCATCGTGATCGACATGCAAGACCGCACGCTGCGCATCGCCAATCCCGGCCACGGCGTGCGCGAGGAGGACTTCGTGCCCTTCGCCAGGGGCGCCGACAGCCACGGCGCCGGACTCGGGCTGTCGATCGTGCGGCGGCTGTGCGAGCGGTACGGCATCGCACTGCGGATCGATGGGGTGTCCGGCCAGACGGTCGCGCGGCTTACCCTGCCGGCGACCTGAGCACGTCAGGCGCGCGCGACGAAGATCCGCAACGCCGCATGCAGGCGAGCCAAGCCATCGGCCACTTCCGCGTCGGTGATGTTGAGCGACGGCACGAAGCGCAGCACGTCGGGGCCGGCCTGCAGCATCAGCAGGCCCTGTGCCGCAGCCAGGTCCAGCACGTCGCCGGCGCGGCCGGCGTGCCTGGCGTTGAGCACGGCGCCCAGCATCAGGCCGCGGCCACGCACCTGCGAGAACAGGCCGAGTTCGGCATTGATCGCATCCAGTCCCTTGCGCAGCGCGGCCGACTGGCGCGCCACGTTGTTGGCGATCTGCGGCGACGCCAGCTTGCGCAGCGCCACGCGCGCCACCGCCGCCGCCAGCGGATTGCCGCCGAAGGTGGTGCCGTGCGCGCCGAACTGCATCGTACCGGCCACCCTGGGACCGGCCAGCATCGCGCCGATGGGAAAACCACCGCCCAGCGCCTTGGCCAGCGTCACGATGTCCGGCACCACGCCATCCTGCCAGTGCGCGAACAGCGTGCCGGTGCGGCCCATGCCGGCCTGGATCTCGTCCAGCACCAGCAGCGCGCCGTGGTGGTCGCACAGCTCGCGCACCGCGCGCAGGAAGCCGGATGCGGCCGGCATCACCCCGCCCTCGCCCTGCACCGGCTCGAGCATCACCGCCGCCACGTCGCCGCAGGACATGGCGATCTCGAGCTGGGTCACGTCGTTGAAGTCGACATAACGGAACCCGCCCGGCAGCGGTTCGTAACCTTCCTGGTACTTGGGCTGCGCGGTCGCCGTGACCGCCGCCAGGGTGCGGCCGTGGAAGCTGCCGCGGAAGGTCACGATGACGCGCTGGTCCGGCGCGCGGCCCTGCGAACTCGCCCACTTGCGCACCAGCTTGATCGCGGCCTCGTTGGCTTCGGTGCCGGAATTGCACAGGAACACGCGCTCGGCGAAGCGCGAGGCGGTGACCAGTTCCTCGGCCAGCCGCAACGGCGGCTCGCTGTAGAACACGTTGCTGGTGTGCCACAGCTTGCCCGCCTGCTCGGTGAGCGCCGCGACGAGGTCCGGATCGTTGTGGCCCAGGCCGCAGACGGCGATGCCGGCGGACAGGTCCACGTACTCGCGGCCTTCGCTGTCCCAGACCCGCGCGCCCTGGCCGCGCTCCAGGATCACCTCGCGCGGACGGTAGACCGGCAGGTAATAGCGCTGTCCGTTCGACAGCAGGTCGGAAGTCGTGGCGCTCATGGGCAGGCGGGCAGCAGGGCGGGGAACGTATTGTGACGCATGCGACCGGGCCCCGCAGTCCGCCCTGCGAGGCAGGCGGCGATGCGTTGGTGCATCATGGCGCCCCATGAAGTTCCAGCCGCGCCTGTTCTCCGCTCCCCAGCTGAATCCCGCCACCGAGGACGGCTGGCGACGGCGCTGGTTCGACATCATCTATCGGCACGATACGCCGCCATCGCGCAATTTCGACCTGGCGCTGGTGCTGGCCATCCTCGCCAGCGTGATCGTCATCATGCTGGACAGCGTGCAGTCCTTCCACGCACGCCACGCCGGCGTGCTGTACGCGCTGGAGTGGGCCTTCACCCTGCTGTTCACCGCCGAATACGCGCTGCGCCTGGCCACCGTGCGGCGGCCGCTGCGTTACGCGGTGAGCATCTGGGGCATCATCGACCTGCTGTCCATCCTGCCGACGTACCTGTCGGTGCTGGTGCCGGGCGCGCAGAGCCTGCTGGTCGTCCGCATCCTGCGCATCCTGCGGCTGTTCCGCATCCTCAAGCTGACCCAGTACGTCGAGGAGAGCGGGCAGCTGGTGGGCGCGCTGTGGCGCAGCCGGCGCAAGATCTTCGTCTTCATCTGCGCGGTACTGACGCTGGTCGTCATCTTCGGCGCGCTGATGTACGTGGTGGAGGGGCCGGAGCACGGCTTCACCAGCATTCCCACCAGCATGTACTGGGCCATCGTGACGATGGCGACCGTCGGCTTCGGCGACATCGCGCCGCAGACCACGGCCGGTCGCGCGATCACGTCGGTGCTGATCCTGATCGGCTACAGCATCATCGCCGTGCCCACCGGCATCTACACGGCGGAACTGGCCAGCAGCCTGCGCGAAGCTTCGCACGAGCGCGGCCACCTGGACCGCCGCGGTTGCCCGGAATGCGGGCTCGAGGGCCACGACCCCGACGCGCTGCACTGCCGCAACTGCGGTTCGCGGCTCCACGCTCCCATGGGCTGACGCCGCCGCTCAGCCGGCGAAGGCGACCTCCGCCGCCGGCAGCGCGCGGATGCCCACGCCGAAGCTGCGGATCGCCGGCAGCGTGGCGTTGTGATGGGCGCGGATCCGGGCCGCATCGGCGTGCGCCTTGTCGTGCGTGGTATGCGCGTCGGACGCCAGCACCACGTGGTAGCCGTGCGCGGCGGCACTGCGCGCCGTGGTGTCCACGCAGAACTCGGTGGCATACCCGCACAGCACCACGCCTTCCACGCCGCAGAACGACAGCACTTCGTCCAGGCCGGTGCGCAGGAAGGCATCCGGCGTGGTCTTGCGGATGCGGTGGTCGCCCTCGACCACGCGCAGGCCCGGATGCAGCGCCCACCCCTCCGACTCGGCCTCCAGGTCGCCGGCGCGTTCGTGCTGCACGAAGATCACCGGTGCGCCGGCCTCGCGCGCCCGGTCCGCCAGCGCATCGATGCGCGCGACCACCGCATCGGCGTCGGCGGGCGCCGGTTGCGGCTCGAACAGGCCACGCTGCACGTCGATCACGATCAGGGCGAGGTTCATCGGTCACCTGCGATGCGGGAACAGGGTGCCAGCTTCCCTCATCGCGCCCGTGCTGCCAAGGCACGGGCGCGACGATCGTTCACTCGTCCATCATTCGGTTCCCGCGCCCGCCTCCCGATGCGCAAGCTGGGCGATGTTGCGCGCCAGCAGGGCGTCGCCTGCGGCCGCCTGTCGCGCCTGCACGGCGAAGCGGCCCGCATCCGCGGCGCGCTCGTCGGCCTGCGCGACGAGCGCGGCGGCGAACCGCATCGCGCCGTCGGAGGGCTGCAGCGCCAGCGCCCGGGCGATCCGCACGCTGCCGTCCTCGCCCGCCACCTGCGCACGCAGCGCGGGCATGTCGACGTGGCCGGTCCCCGGCATGTCGTAGCCCTGCAGGCGCAGCAGGTCCTGCAGCGTCTCGCGGAAGTAGCCCGCATCGAACAGCGCCAGCGCCTGCGCCGGGCGTCCGGTCGCGGCGGCGATGCGCGCTTCCAGCATCGCCGACAGCTCGCGCAGGACCGCGCCGTCGCGGCCGGCGTAGATGGCCGCGCGACGCAAGGTTTCCATGCGCGCGATGATCGGCGTGTCGTCGGCGAGCAGGCGCCGCGTATCCGCGACCAGATGGGCGATGCCGTAGGTGGGCGACGGCGTGTTCCAGCCGCTTCCCCAGGGCAACGATGGCGCACCCGCCGTGTCGAACGGCTCGCAGAGCAGCGGCGGACCGGCATGGGCCGGCATGGACAACAGCGAAAGTCCCAGCAGGACGGCACAGGCACGAGCCTGCGATGCGAAGGTCTTCATGGCGGATCTCCTTTGGGAAGGCCGCGCCGGATGGCGGGCCGCGCGACGATGTCGTGCCGGAGAAGGACGCCGGAAGCGCGCGTGGCGTTAACTCACCGACCGGAACGCGATGGCGGCGTCGCCGGCCGCTGCTCCAGCAGTTCATCGGCGCCGGCACGCGCATCGAACCCGTCGGGCCACTGCAGCCACCAGCGCTTGATGCGTGGATACGGCAGCGCGTCCCACCACGGCGACAATGCCGATGCGCCCTGCGCGCGCACGGCGGCACGGGTGACACGCGCATCGGACGGCAGCCACGAGGACAGGCGGTCGAACACCGGGCCGTCGGCCAACGCCGGATACGCCTGCAGCAGCGACAACAGGCTGATCGCGTCCTGCGGGCGCGCCTGCGCGAGCAGCCGCGTCACGGCGTCGCCTGTCGCTGCCTGTCGCGCGGGATCCGCGTCGATCTGCCGCAGGGCCGACAGGAAGGCCGTACTCGCCCCCTGGTCGTACGGAATGCCGGGGCGTCCGCCGCGGCCGAACTCGACGCGCGCGCCCTGCGGCACCAGCACCTCGCGCCATGCGTTGTCGATCTGCACCCAGCCGCTGCGCACGCTCAGCGAACCGGTGCCTTCGGGGCCGGCGTCCAGTACGAACTCGCAGCCGAGGTCGACCACCTCGCCCGCAGGCGTGGCGATGCCGAACGATCCCGGCGGCGCCCAAATGCGGGCCCACACGCGGCCGTGCTCGAGCTGCGTGCGATGGCGGCCGCTGCGCGTTTCCACCAGGCGCAACCGTGCCTCTTCGCCCAGGACCATCTCGCCGATGCGCGCCACGCGGACCCGCGCATGCGCGTCCGGTCCGGTCTCCAGCACGCTGCCGGCGCCGAGCGTCGCGCGCGCCGTTGCGGGCACGCCATCCACCCGCACCGCGCCCTCCACCGCCGCGACCTGCCAGCCGCGGCCTTCCGGCCAGTGCAGGCGGTGTTCATGCCCGCCATACAGGCCGACCGCCAGCAGGGCGAACGCGGCGGCCACGGCCCAGCGGACCCGACGCGGTTCGCGTCGCGGCAGGGCGGGCGCGGCAGGCGACGGCGGTCCGCGCCAGCGAAGCACCGACAATCGCCGCTCCAGTCGCGCGATGTCGTGATCGACGACGCCCCGGCGATCCCACAGGTAGTCGTCGTTGTCCGGCATATCGTCGGTCGGCTTCATGGCGATGCTCCTCGTGCAGGCGTCGACAGGGCGGTGCGCAACAGGGCCATTCCGCGGTGCAGGTTCACCCGCACGCTGCCGGGCGACAGCCCCGTGCGCTCGGCGATCTCCGGTCCCGTCAGTCCCTCCACCAGGCGCAGCAGCAGGGTTTCGCGGTAGGCCTCGGGCAGCGCGCGGATCGCCTCCAGCGAACGCCGGGCCTCGACCCTGTCCTCGATATCCGCGCCGTCCGCGACCTCTTCCATCGGCACGCCCGTCAGCGGCAGGCGGCGGCGGGCCGCGTCCATCGCCGCGTGGCGGGCGATGCTGACGATCCAGCCAGGGAACGCGGCGTCCTCGCGCAACGACGGCAAGCGCGTGAGTGCGGTCTCCAGCACGTCCTGGGTCAGGTCGTCGGCATCGGCGGGCTGCAACCGCGCCAGCAGGATGCCGTGCACCACCGGCGCGAAGCGCCGGAACAGAGCGTCCAGCGCCGCGCGCTGGCCGGTCCGTGCCGCCGCCACCAGTGCCGCCAGGGTTTCCGTTGCGTCCACGCCACTCCTTGCCCGTTTCCACTGCCAAGGACGCCGCGACGGGCGCGGGTGTTAACAGCCCGGCCGCAGCAGGACGCTGCCGCCGGCGGCGCTCACCACACGCCGGTATTGGCCATCGACAGCCAGGGCTCCTGCGGCGGCAGCGCCGCGCCCTTCTGCAGCAGCTCGATGGAGATCAGGTCCGGCGTGCGCACGAAGGCCATGCGGCCGTCGCGTGGCGGACGGTTGATGGTGACGCCCTGCGACTGCAGGTGCGCGCAGAGCGCATAGATGTCGTCGACCTCGAAGGCGAGATGGCCGAAGTTGCGCGCGCTGCCGTACTGCTCGGGCGGGCTGCCGTCTTCCGGCGGCCAGTTGTAGGTCAGTTCGATTTCCGCCTCCGGATTGGCCGGCGCGCCGAAGTACACCAGCGTGAAGCGGCCCTGCGGGCTGTCCATGCGACGGGTTTCGATCAGGCCCAGGCCTTCGGTGAGGAAGCGGCCGGTCGCTTCGAGATCGTGGACGCGGATCATCGCGTGCAGGTATTTCATGGCATCAGCTCGGTGTGGTCAGTCGACGAAAAGGTCGGGCAGCAGCGCCTGCGAGGCATCGACCGCGTAGGGTGCGAAGTCGACGACGCCGGCCTCGCGCAGTACGTCCTCGTCGATCAGGAACTGCCCGTGGAAGCCGCGGGACTCGCGTACCAGCACCGCATGCGCGGCGTCGGCGACGATCTGCGGCGTGCGGCAGCGCGGGATCTCCACGCCCGGAATCATGTTCAATGCATCGGTGGCGATGATGGTGCGCGGCCACAGGGCATTGACGGCGATGCCCTGCGGACCGAACTCGCCGGCCAGTCCGAGGGTCACGAAACTCATGCCCATCTTCGCCAGCGTGTAGCCGGTGTGCGGCGCCCACCACTTCGGATCGAGCGACGGAGGCGGCGCCAGCATCAGGATGTGCGGATTGGCCGCCTGCTTCAGGTAGGGAAGCGCCGCCTGCGCGCACAGGAAGCTGCCGCGCGCGTTGACCTGCTGCATCAGGTCGAAGCGCTTCATCGGCGTGTCCAGCGCACCGGCCAGCCAGATGGCGCTGGCGTTGTTGACCAGAATGTCGATGCCGCCGAAGGCATCGACGGTGGCGGCCATCGCCGCCTTCACCTGGTCCTCCTCGCGGATGTCGCACTTCAACGCCAGGCCGCGGCCACCGGCCTCGTTGACGGCCTGTGCGGCGCTGTGGATGGTGCCGGGCAGTTTCGGGTTCGGCACCGACGACTTGGCCGCGATCGCCACGTTGGCGCCGTCGCGCGCGGCGCGCAGCGCGATGGCCAGGCCGATGCCGCGCGAGGCGCCGGTGATGAAGAGGGTCTTGCCGGCGAGGGTCGTCATGGAGGGAATGCGTCCAGGAAACGGATGGAGGCCTTCTGCCGGATTCTACTCGCTCCTCCCCACGCTCCCCTCATTGCTAGGGCTTCGGTCCCTGCCCTTCATTGTCTTCCCACTTCAACAGCCTGCGGGTGATGAAGCGATAGACCGGTTTGCCGGTACGGAACCACAGGTCGCGCACCCACGAGGTGCGCTTGAGCACGCGCTTCTCCACCGGCGTCAGCGACGCGGCGCAGTACATGCGCTTGTGCTTGAGCAGGTGGCGCAGATCCTGCCGTGCGAGCAGGCGCATCCAGCGCGAGCGCGGATCGCCGCGGGTGGCGAGCTGGAAATCGATGATCGCCGGGCGGCCGTCGTCCAGGACCAGCCAGTTGGCTTCCTTGGCGAGGTCGTTGTGCGCGATGCCACAGCGGTGCAGCTGCTGCAGCAGCCGGCGCGCCCGACGGAAATAGGCCAGGTCGCCGCGCGGCGGGCGCTGGTACATCGCCGCGCCCTCCATGTAGCTGCGGTCGAGGCGGCGACCGGTCCAGTCCAGCAGCTGCGGCACGTCGGCCATGCCGGCGACCTGGCGCAGCGCCAGCGCCTCGCGTCGCGCCAGCCACCACGCCGGCAGCCGCAGCCACAGCGGAACGTGCGCGAGGTCACGCCTGACGAACGGCCCTTCCGGCCCCTGCATCAACGAGATGCGGCCGAAACTGTCGGCCTTGAGTGCAGCGATTTCGGAAGGCGAGCGCAAGTCCACCCCGTCATTCTACGTCCATAGGTCGCAGACGCGGGTCATGTGGCGCCGCCTATAATCCGCCGATGGAAGCCTCCTGGTTCGACAACCTGCTGGCCTGGATCAGCGCGCATCCCGTGGCCGCAGGGCTGGTGATCTTCGCCATCGCGTTCTGCGATGCGGTGATCATCATCGGCGCGATCGTGCCGGCGCTGCCGCTGCTGTTCGCCGTCGGCGTGCTGATCGGGCTGGGCGAAATCTCCGGACCCTATGCCGTCGTCTGCGCCACCCTGGGTGCGCTGATCGGCGATGCGACCAGCTACTGGGTCGGCCATCGCTGGGGCCAGCAGCTGCGCACCGTCTGGCCGTTCCGCAAGTATCCGCAACTGCTGGACCGCGGCGAACTGCTGTTCCGCCGCAATGCGTGGAAGAGCATCTTCGTCGCCCGCTTCGTCGGCCCGATCCGCCCGTTCGTGCCCGCCGTCGCCGGCATCTCGCGCATGCCGCTGCGGCGGTACGGGGTGGCCAGTGCGGCCGCATGCGTCGCGTGGGCGGCGGCGTTCCTGCTGCCCGGCTGGGTGCTGGGCCACGCCTACGATGCCGTGGCCGCCGTCGCCGGCCGGCTGGCGCTGGTGCTGGGGCTGCTGGTGGCCGTCATCGCGCTGGCCTGGGCCCTGGTCCTGTACACCTACCGCTGGTTCGCCGCGCACGCCGATGCGCTGCTGGCGCGTGCGCTGGCGTGGTCGCATGCGCATCCGGTGCTGGGCCGCTACACGGCCGCGGTGTTCGAGCCGGCGCGGCGCGAATCGGTGCCGCTGGCGCTGCTGGCCATCCTGCTGCTGGCCATCGTCTGGATCTGGTTCGCCTTCCTCATCATCGTGATCGGCCACGGCGAACCGCTGGCGGTCGACCTGTGGGTGTACGAACTGATGCGCGCGCTGCGCAATCCGCTGGCGGACTATCCGCTGGCGGCGCTGGCTTCGCTCGGCGACGAGCAGGTACTGGCGCCGGCTTCGCTGCTCGTGCTCGGTTACCTGAGCTGGCGCAGGCGCTGGATGGCGGCCGCGCACTGGCTGGCGGCGATCGCCTTCGGCCTGGCGCTGACGGCCTGGCTGGGCGCCTCGGTGGACATCCCCAAGCCGCCGAGCGTCAGCAGCGGCTTCGGCTTCCCGTCCATCGCGGTGACGATGTCGACCATCACCTTCGGCTTCTTCGCCGTGCTGATCGCGCGCGAACTGCCGGGCCGCACGCGGGTCTGGCCGTACCTGGTATCGGGCATCGTGGTGGCGTTGATCGGCTTCGCCCGCATCTACCTGGGCGCGCACTGGCTCAGCGACATCATCGGCGGCATGCTGTTCGGCCTGGTCTGGCTGCTGGTGCTGGGCATCGCGTACCGCCGCCGCATGGTGCGCTCGTTCTGGATCAAGCCGATCGCGTGGCTGTTCTACGGCAGCTTCGTGCTGGCGGGACTGTGGCATGCGCCGCGCAACGTCGAGCACATGCTGGCGCAGTTCCAGGCTCCGGTGATCGAACGCAGCGTCGCCCTGCAGGCGTGGTGGGACGCGGACTGGCAGTCGCTGCCGGGCCGCCGCAACGAATTCGACGACGAACAACGCTGGCCGCTGGACGTGCAGGTCGCCGGTCCGCTGGCGCCGTTGAAGGCGACGCTGGTGGGCGCGGGCTGGCGCGAACAGCCGCAGGCCGGGTGGGAGGAAACGCTGAACCTGCTGGACATCGACCTGTCGGACGACGAGCAGCCGGTGCTGCCCGCCACGCTCGACACACGCGCGGAGAGCCTGCTGATGCTGCGCGACGGCGACCAGCCCGGCGAGATCTACGTGCTGCGCCTGTGGCCGGCCGACACGCGCCTGCAGCCCGGCGACGTGCCGTTGTGGATCGGCAGCGCGCAGGTGCTGCAGCAACAGCGCGCGTTCAACCTGATCCGCCTGTGGCGGCCGCTGCGCGAAGCACGCACGGCGCTGGAGGCAGTGACGCAGGCCACGTCGGAGCTCGACCACGCCATCGCGCCGCATCCGGATTCCGGATTGCCGGTGCTACGCCTGCGTACGGGCGGCGAGCAGATCCCGCCACCCTGAACCTTCCGAAGAGAACGTAGAGCGGAGCTTGCTCCGCTTGCCGTTAGGCGAACCGAGCCTCCGAGACGACGCAGCCGAGCAAGCGGGGCGCTACAGCATGGCGTCAGTCGATCCATTCCAGCAGGCGCTGCAGGCGTGCGTTGACGTCGTTCTCCTGCAGCAGCGACACGCGCTGCAATGACGTGATGGGCAGCACCTGCGCCAGCCGCCAGCCGACCCATCCCGCATGCTCGAACACGCGGGCAGGCAGCTTGCTGATGTCGGTGCCCACCTTCTCCATCATCGTCTGCAGCAACGTGCCCAGCAGCGCATGCTCCGGCAGGATCTCGAGATCCTCGTCCGAATGCAGCCATTCCACGTCGGCCATGACCAGTCCGTTGTCGCGCACGCGCGTACGCACCACGTGGAAACGGCGATGCCCGCGCACGCGCAGCGACAGCAGACCGTCCTCGCCCAGGTCGAAGTTCTCGATCTTCGCCTCGACCCCATAGGCCGCCGGCGTGGCGGGCGCGCCGGCTTCGCTGCCCTCGAGGATCAGGCAGACACCGAAACCGGTACCCGACCGCCCGCAATCGCGCACCAGATCGAGATAGCGCCGCTCGAAGATGCGCAGGTCCATCGCGGCACCGGGCAGCAGCACCTTGTGCAGGGGAAACAGCGGAAGCGATTCGGCCGAGGTCATGCGCGCAGTGTACCGACCGGCTTTCGGGAGCGGGAAGCCGACGACGACGGCCACGCCATGTCGGACGTGGCCGTCGGTCTGCGGAAGCGAACGCCAGCGGCTTACTGGGCTACCGCACGACGCGCATTGACGCGCCCGGCGCCGAAGGTCTCGTCGTTGCCCGGCTTCCCCAGGTCGTCCGCCGACGCGCGCAGCATGCGCTCCACCGCCGCAGGCGACAGTTCGCCGCCATGCTTGCCGATGATGAGCGCCGCCACGCCGGCGACATGCGGCGCCGCCATGCTGGTGCCGGCGGACCAGCCGTAGCCGGTGGTGCCGGAGGTGGTGCTGAACACCATGTCCCAGACCCAGCACGGGCGGGCGATGCCCTTGAACGTGCAGTTCTCGGTTCCCGGATAGTCGTAGTTGCCACCCGGCGCGCCGAAATGGATCGCCGACTGACCGTAGTTGCTGTAGCTGGCGCGGATGTCGAAGTCGGCACCGGCGGTGTCCTTCTGCCACGCGATCGGACCGAGCGCGCTGACCGTGATGACGCCGGGCAGCTGGCCCGGGAACGAACGCAGGTTCACCGTCGTGCACGTGCCGTCGGTGTCGCAGACGCGGCCGCTGTCCTTGTCCAGATCGCGGCCATCGTTGCCGGCGGAGGCCACCACGGTGGCGTTCTGCCTGTTGGCATAGCGCACGGCGCGCGCGGCGGCGTTGACCAGTTCGGCCACCTCGTTGCCGCCGACCTGCAGGCCGCCATTGACGCCCAGGCTCATGTTGATGACGTCGGCGCCGACATCGGCCGCATGCACGATGCCCTGGATGATGGCGGAAAAGGACCCGCTGCCGGTCGCCGGATCCAGCACCTTCACCGCGATCAGCTCCGCCTCCGGCGCCACGCCTATCGTGCCGATGCCGTTGTCCGCCGCACCGATGGTGCCCATCACGTGCGTACCGTGGGTGCTGCCGCTGGTGTTGCAGTGGGTCTGCCCGGCGATGAAGGAGGCGGACTTGGCGGCGTTGAGATTGGGCGCGATGTCGACATGCGCGCAGTACACGCCGGAGTCGAGCACCGCGACCGTGGCGCCACGCCCGCGATAGCCGGCATTCCATGCACCGGCGGCATCGATGGCCGCGTGGCCCCACTGGAAGTCGAAGAAGCTGTCGTTGTCGCCGGAGGCGGGCGGGTTGGCGTAGTCGGCGGTGACCTGGTCGGCCGCCACGGGCAGGTCGAACGCGATCGCCACGTCCGGCACGGCCGAGCGTACGGCCGGAATGCGGCCGGCAACGGTCGCGAAGGCCGGGTTGTCCGACTCGACGATGGCCACGCCGATCTGCGGTAGCGTCGCCACGATGCGACCACCGGCCGCCTCCACCTTGCGCGAGAGCTGATGGTCGAAACTGTTCGAGTTGGCGGTCACGACATAAGTCGCCGCACAGGCGCCGCCGGCATAACCGAACATACCGAGCGCCACCCCGATGGCGCGGGCAATCTGCTGCATGGAATACCTCCTAGTGTGGTTGGAAGCACGGTGTCCCCCGTGCCCGATCACTCTAGGTCTCTCCACGGACGCCCGCGGCCCACGTCACCCGCCGCAGGAGCGGCCACGCGATTGTCAGATCACGCTTCGTCCGGAAAGCCGCGCCGCGACGCGCCCTGCATTCCGTCTTGACCGTACGACGCCCACCTCTGCAGTGTCATCGATGCTGCGCCGCCGCACCGTCCCGCGCGAGCGCGCGGTCAGGCGCGAGTCGCCGACAGCGCCATCAGGAACCGCCGCGGCGCGCCATCGAAACCGCCGTTCGACATGAACACCACGTGGTCGCCCGGCCGCGCCTGCGCCTTCAATGCAGCGACCAGGGCATCGACATCCGGCACGGTGCGCGCATCGCCGCGGATGGCAGCGACGATCCTGCCGGCATCCCAGGCCAGCTCCGGACGATGGAGGAAGACCACCGCGTCCGCGATGTCGAGCGACGGCGCCAGCGCCTCGGCGTGGGCACCGGAGCGCATCGAATTGCTGCGCGGCTCCATCGCCACCAGGATGCGCGCCGCGCCGACGCGCGCGCGCAGGCCTTCGAGCGTGGTGTGGATCGCGGTGGGATGGTGGGCGAAGTCGTCGTAGACGGTGATGCCGTCGTGCTGGCCGATCACTTCCAGCCGCCGCTTGACGCTGCGGAACGCGGCCAGCGACGGCAGCACCGTGGCGATATCGACGCCCACCGCATGGCACGCGGCCAGCGCCGCCAGACCGTTGAGCACGTTGTGGCGACCGAGCATCGGCCAGTGCACTTCGCCGATCTCCGTGCCGTTGTGCCGTACCGCGAACGCACTGCCGTCCTCGCGGATCAGGCGCGCGCTCCACTCCAGCGAGGCGTCGAAGCCGAAGCGCTCGACCGGCGTCCAGCAGCCCATCGCCAGCACCTCGGCCAGGCGCGCGTCCTCGCCGTTGACGATCAGGCGTCCGCGGCGCGGCACGGTGCGCACCAGGTGGTGGAACTGGCGCTGGATCGCGGCCACGTCGGGGAAGATGTCGGCGTGGTCGTATTCCAGGTTGTTGAGGATGGCGACCAGCGGGCGGTAATGGACGAACTTGCTGCGCTTGTCGAAGAAGGCGGTGTCGTACTCGTCCGCCTCGACGACGAACTCGCGTCCGCCGCCGATGCGCGCGGACGCGCCGAAATCCTCGGCCACGCCCCCGATCAGGAAACCGGGCGAGCGGCCCGCCGCGTCCAGCAGGTAGGTGAGGATGGTCGTGGTGGTGGTCTTGCCGTGCGTGCCGGCGACGGCCAGCGTGTCGCGGCCGGGCAACACGCGCTCGGACAGCCACTGCGCGCCGGAGATATAGCGGCGCCCCTGGTCCAGCACCGCCTCGACCGCCGGGTTGCCACGCGACAGCGCGTTGCCGATGACGATCTCGTCGCAGTCCGGCGCGATGTTCTGCGGCTGGTAGCCCTGCGCCAGCGCGATGCCGAGCGTCTCAAGCTGGGTCGACATGGGCGGGTAGATGGCCTGGTCGCTGCCTTCGACGGTGTGGCCGAGTTCGCGCGCCAGCGCGGCCACGCCGCCCATGAAGGTGCCGGCGATGCCGAGGATGTGGATCTTCAAGACGGGACTTCCGTGGAAACTGCGCAGACTTTAGCCGAGCGGGCGGGGTTCGGCACGCGCGAGGCGGCGCCGGTTCAGCGCGAGAAGCGCAGCGTCGCCAGGTCGACCGGGGCGTCCTCGCCCCTGACGATCAGCGTGTTGCGGCCCGGGGCCAGCACCAGGCCGTGGAATCCGCGTGTCCGGTCCACCGCCTTTACCGGCACGCCGTTGAGCACCAGCGAGACGCGACCCTCGCCGCGACCCTCCAGAACGAGGCGATAGGTGCCGCCGGCGCCGGCATCGAAGGTGTACTTGAGCCATTCGTCGCGCTGCAGGCCGGCGACGTGCAAGCGACCTTCGGCGTCCGTGCCCAGGTCGACGCCGTCGTTGCGGTAGGCCATGGCGGGATTCCATACCACGCGCTCGCCGCCGTCGGAGATGTGGTGGTTGGCAGGCGTCAGGTCGTGGTAGGCCACGCCGTTACGTCCCATGTCGAAGTCGACCGCCGCGATGGCGCCGCCCGCCTCGCCGATCACATGCGGCTTGAACGGCACCGACCGGTCCGAGTGCGGTGCGCGGAACAGCGCATCGATCACGTCCGGATGCTGCACGTTGTTTTCGTAGCGCACGTCCTCGGTGGCGAAGCGCATCAGCGCGGCTTCTGCTGCTTCCGCGGACGGCTTCGGTCCCTCGCCCTTCCAGTACGCCAGCACCTGCCGGTAACCCTCGTTGGGCACGATCTGCAGCGGGTTGTTGTAGCGGATCTTCTTCAGCGGCCACCACGCCCAGCCGATGCCCTCGCCTTCCACCAGCGCCACGGTACGCGCGAACCAGTCGTTGGAGTTCTCGCCGGTCTCGCCCAGCCAAAGTGGCATGCGATGCTTGTCGCGCAACGCCAGCGCATCGGCGATGCTCTCGCGGGTGGTGACGTTCCAGTACTTGTGGAAGCTGATGACCAGGTTGTCGTCCCACGGCCCGTCGTCGAGCACGCCGCGGTAGTTGTTGCCCCAGCAGTTGCCCTCGATGACGATGATGTGGCGCGTGTCGACCTCGCGGATCGCGCGCGTGGTGCGCACCAGCAGGTCCTTCAGCGGCGCATTGCCCGTCTCCTTGCAGCCGTTGGTGTCCGCCTTGTCGGCGAAACCCCAGTTCGGCTCGTTGATGATGTCGTAGGCGGCGATGTAGGGCTCGTCCTTGTACCGCTGCGCCAGCGTCTTCCACAGCGCCACCATCTTGTCCTGGTGGCGCGGGTCGTCCCACAGCGACGGTGTCGCGGGATCGCGATCGGCGATGTTGTGGTCGTTGCCCTGCCCGCCCGGTGCGGCATGCAGGTCGAGGATCACGTAGAGGTCGTTGGCCTTGGCCCACGCCAGCAACGCGTCCGTGCGGCGGAAGCCTTCCTCCACCCAGGTCTGGCGACCAGCGACCGGTTCCTGCTCCACCGGCAGCGTATACAGTGCATAGTGCATCGGCAGGCGCACGGAGTTGAAACCCCAGCGCGCCATCGCATCGATGTCGGCCTTGGTGGTGTGGTGGTCGCGCCAGGCCTGGTAGAACGCATCCGCCTTCTCCGGCCCGATCAGCTCGGCGATGCGCGCATGGATGCTGCGCTGCGTGCCCACGCCATCGATGTCGAGCATGTAGCCTTCCTGCAGCATCCATCCACCCAGGCCCATGCCGCGCAGGATCACCGGTTTGCCGCTGGCATCGACGATCCGCGTGCCCTGCGTGCGCAGGAAGTCCTTGGCCTGCGCGACCGGCGCAACCAGCAGGCAGGCAAGCAGCAGGCAGGCGATGCGCGTCATCGGCGACTCCGGACGGTTTCTCGGGACCCGGACCATAGCAGCCGTCGCCCCGTGACCGCGATGCGCGCAGTCACACCCCCGCAAAACGCAGAAGCCCCGCATGCGCGGGGCTTCCGGATCACGCGTCGTGCGGTGTGGACCTCAGCCCACTTCCTTGGCCGGCGCCAGCGCCTCGGTGATGCGGGTGAACACCTCATCCAGCGAACCGACGCCGTCGACGACGGTCAGTTCGCCCTGCTGGCGGTAGAAATCGATAACCGGCGCGGTCTGGTCGGTGTAGACCTGCAGGCGCTTGCGCACCGATTCCGGATTGTCGTCGGCGCGGCCTTCGGCCTGGGCACGGCCGGCGATGCGCTCGACCAGCAGATCGGTGGGCACGTCCAGCTGTACGGCGAAATCGAACTTCTGCCCCAGCTTGGCCAGCAGCTGGCCCAGCGCGGCGGCCTGCACCAGGTTGCGGGGGTAGCCGTCGAGGATGAAGCCGGCCTTCGTATCGTCGCGGGAGAAGCGGGCTTCCAGCATGCCGAGCAGAATGTCGTCGCTCACCAGCTCGCCGCGCGCCATCACTTCCTTGGCCTGCAGGCCCAGCGGGCTGCCGGCGGCCACTTCGGCGCGCAGCAGGTCGCCGGTGGAGATGTGCGGTACCTGCAGGTAGTCCTTCAGGCGCGCCGCCTGGGTGCCCTTGCCCGACCCGGGTGGGCCCAGTAGAACCAATCGCATGCTGTCACTCCCGAAACTGGAATCCTGCGGGCGGTGGACCGCGCCGGGCGCCGGGCGCCGCGCTGCACCGCGTCATCTGTGTGAAGCTTACCGCATCCCCACCCTCCGGAACGAACCCGACATGGTGTCTGGCACCCTACTTTATGCGCAGTCCGGCGGCGTCACCGCCGTCATCAACGCCTCCGCCTCGGCGGTCATCACCGAGGCGCGGGCCCGGAAAATCAAGGTCTTGGCCGCTCGCAACGGCATCCTCGGCGCGCTGCGCGAGGAGCTGATCGATACCAGCAAGGAGTCCGCCGCCGCCATCCGCGCCCTCGCCCACACGCCGGGCGGCGCCTTCGGCAGCTGCCGCGTCAAGCTGAAGTCGCTGGACGCTGACCGCGCGAAGTACGAGCGGCTGCTGGCGGTGCTGAAGGCGCACGACGTGCGCTACTTCCTCTACAACGGCGGCAACGATTCGGCCGATACGGCCTGGAAGGTCTCGCAGCTGGCGCAGGCCTTCGACTATCCGCTGACCTGCATCGGCGTGCCGAAGACGGTCGACAACGACCTGGCCGTGACCGACACCTGCCCCGGTTTCGGTTCGGCCGCCAAGTACACGGCGGTGTCCGTGCGCGAGGCCGCACTGGACGTGGCGGCGATGGCGGAGACCTCGACCAAGGTGTTCGTCTACGAAGCCATGGGCCGGCACGCCGGCTGGCTGGCCGCCGCCGCCGGCCTGGCCGGGCAGACGCGCGACGACGCGCCGCACCTGATCCTGTTCCCCGAGCGCCCGTACGACGAAACCGACTTCCTCGCCCAGGTGAAGAAGACAGTGGAGCGCGTGGGCTGGTGCGTGGTGGTCGCCAGCGAGGGCATCCAGTACGCGGACGGCCGTTTCGTCGCCGATGCCGGCGGCGGCAAGGATTCGTTCGGCCACACCCAGCTCGGCGGCGTCGCGTCCTATCTCGCCGGCCGCGTGAAGGACCAGCTTGGCCTGAAAGTGCACTGGACCCTGCCCGACTACCTGCAGCGCTCGGCGCGGCATATCGCGTCGAGGACCGACTGGGAACAGGCGCAGGCGGTCGGCAAGGCGGCGGTGCAGTTCGCGCTGAAGGGACAGAACGCGGTGATGCCGGTGATCGTGCGCACCTCCGACGCGCCGTTCCGCTGGAAGATCGAGGCCGCGCCGCTGTCGAAGGTGGCCAACCACGAAAAGAAATTCCCGCCGGGCTTCATCCGCAAGGACGGCTACGGCATCACCGACAAGGCCCGTACCTACCTGCAGCCGCTGATCCGCGGCGAAGCCTATCCGCCCTACGGCAACGACGGCCTGCCGAAATACGTCGCGCTGAAGAACGTGGCGGTGAAGAAGAAACTGCCGGCGTGGGAAGGGTGATGCGGGCGGGATGACTTCAGCCACCGTCGCCGCCTGCGTCGCGGTGCTAGCGTGCCCGCCGTCACCATGTCATGGGAGGCGCGCATGTTCCGCAAAGTGCTCATCGGCATGTTGGCCGTTGCCCTCGTCCTGGCCGTCGCGGGCGCCGGCTACCGCTTCGGCCAGCACCTCGCGCAGAAGGACAATGCGGCCAGTCAGACGGCCTCCGCCCGGACGTGAGCCGGTGCGGTTGCATGGTTGTAAAGGTCATCAGGCTTGACCCATGGACACCCTGCTGGCCGAACTCACCGCCCTGGAACGCGAACTCCACCATCCCGGCGTACCCTGCACGCGCGAACGACTGGAGCGACTGCTGCATCCCGACTTCCACGAAGTCGGCCGATCGGGCGTGCGCTACACGCGGCAGGTGGTGATCGACTTCCTGGCGACACGCACTCAGGTGCCGGATGTGGTCGCCTGCGACCATCGCATCGACGTGATGGGCCCGGACGTGGCCCTGCTGCATTTCCGTTCGTACGAACTCGGCTGCGATGGCACGCCCTTTCGTGCAGCCTTGCGTGCCTCGCTCTGGCGACGCACCGCGATGGGCTGGCAGCTGGCATACCACCAGGGCACGCCATCCGCAGCAGCGTGAGGCGACCGCTGCGGCACGGCGCCGCGAAAGATTGGCCGATTCCCCCGCTTGGCGGCGAGCGGACCTTGCGCTAGCGTGAGCGGCAAGGGGGGAGTATGCGGACACCATGGAAGTGCGTGGGCACGGGCCTGCTGGTCATGCTGTGCGCCTGGCCGAGCGCTGCACAGGAAGCACCGGCAGCGGATGCGGCACCACCGCCGCCCGTCGTCGCTGACGGACCGGCTCCGCCGGCGACCTGCTGCGTACTGCCGGACGGGACGCCGCTGGTGCTCGAGATCCTCGACCCCATCAGTTCGGCACGCATCAAGCGCGGCGACATGTTCCGTCTCCGCCTGAAGGAACCGGTGACGGTCGACGGCGTGGCCATCCTGGCGGCCGGCCTCGAAGGCGTGGGCGAGGTCGTCCACGCGGAACCCTCGCGCGGCGGCGGGAAACCCGGCGAACTGATCCTGGCCGCGCGACGCCTGCAGGTGGGCGACCGCGAGGTGAAACTGCGCGGCTTCAAGCTGGCCGGAGCCGGCAAGGACACCAGTGGTGTGGCGCTGGGTGTCGCGTTCGCCATCGGCCCCTTCGCGCATTTCATCCACGGCAAGGAAATCGAAATTCCGCCACTGACGGCAGCGACCGCCAAGCTGGCCGGATCCTTCTCCCTCGATACGCCGTCGTCCACACCGGACCCCATCGCGCCCGCTCCGGGCGCGACGGAAACCCCGACACCGGACAAGGCCTCCGCTACCCCACCACCCGACCCTCAGGAGTAAGCCGCATGCGCCACCCGTTGAACCGTTCACTGCTCTGTCTCGCCCTGCTGCTGCCGATCGCCGCCGTCCAGGCGCAGGATCCGGCCGCCACGCCCGCGCCTGCGGAATCCACCGCAGCGGAACCGGCGACGGCAGCCCCCGACGCACCGCCGACGACGGAAACCGCCAACCGCCTGGTCGGCGCGCCTGCGGAGGGGATGGGACAGGTCGTGTTCTTCCGCGAGAAGAAGTTCACCGGCGCCGCCATCAAGTACAAGGTCCGCGAAGGCGAGACCGAACTGGGCAAGCTCGGCAGCGGCACGTACTTCGTCGCCTCCGTCGCGCCGGGCACGCACCAGTACACGGTGCACTCCGAGGCCAAGGACGTGCTGACGCTGGAAGTGGAAGCCGGTGAGACCTACTACGTGCAGGGCTCGATCACCATGGGCTTCATGGCGGGCCGACCGAATCTTTCGCCGTCCGACGAGTCCGTGTTCAACGCCATGGCGGACGATCTCAAGCCCGCGAAGCAGTAACGCCGGGCCACGATGCATCGCGGCGGCGGCTTCCTTGCGGGGCCGCCGCCGTTTTCATTTACAGGCGGTGCCTTCCACATCCAGCTTCGCCGCGAACAGCGTCAGCGATGGCGCCTGCGCGGCGGTACCGGCCTGCTGTTTCGCGTCCTGCAGATAGATGCGCGATTGGCCCTGGCCATCGAGCGGCGGCGGCGCGGCGCTACCGGGCTTGCGCCAGACGCGCACGACCGCCTGCTGCGAGGGACAGGCCGCGTTCGGTACGCGGATCACGTCGTTGAGCTTCCAGCCCGCCGCGACCGAGGGCTTCGCCTGGTCGAAGTCCATGAAGCGCGCACGCGGCTGGCACTGCGGGCTGGTGCGCACCGACGCGTAGCGATAGGGCTGTGCAGCATCACCGGTGAAGGCGCCTTCCAGCCGTGCGCAGGCCTCGGGGATCTGCCGCAGCGTATGCACGGTCCCCACCGCCTGTGGCGTGGCGGCGGAACGTTCGATCTCGGGCTTCGGATCGGACGCCCACGCGGGCGCTGCGATGGCCAGGCAGGCGGCGAGCAACGGACGTGCGACGGTCGGACGCATGGCAACTCCTTGAAACGGATACGGAAACGCGATCGGGGCCGCAAGGCTGGTATGGAATGCCTGAACCGGTCCGTCACCGCTGGCGGCCCGCAGCGCATCGGGTCATACTCGGGCCAGCTCCAGGGATGTCTGAACAAGGGTTTCGTGCTGCAGTCCATCGCAGCGGTCGAGTGCGCTCAATCGTTCAACAGGCTCCACCGGGATTGGGTTGCGT
This sequence comes from Pseudoxanthomonas sp., assembly GCF_035999195.1. NCBI lineage: Bacteria > Pseudomonadati > Pseudomonadota > Gammaproteobacteria > Lysobacterales > Lysobacteraceae > Pseudoxanthomonas > Pseudoxanthomonas sp. The sequence continues at coordinate 388,063 of NZ_DASYGY010000004.1, read as the reverse complement.
GTTCATGCGTTCTGCTGGACGACATCCATCAACCTTGGGAGGGGTCATGCTGGAACAACACGGTTTGACGCTGGCGCTGATCTGCGCCGGCGTGGCGATCATCTACGGCGTGGTGGCGGCGCGCTGGATCATGAAACAGCCCGCGGGCAACGCCCGCATGCAGGACATCGCGGCGGCCGTGCAGGAAGGCGCCAGCGCCTACCTCAACCGCCAGTACACCACCATCGGCGTCGCCGGCATCGTGCTGCTGGTGCTGATCGGCCTCTTCGTGTCCTGGGCCAGCGCCATCGGCTTCCTGATCGGCGCGGTGCTGTCGGGCGCCGCCGGCTACATCGGCATGAATGTCTCGGTGCGTGCCAACGTGCGCACCGCCGAGGCGGCGAACAAGGGCATGAGCGCGGCGATGGACGTGGCCTTCAAGGGCGGCGCCATCACCGGCATGTTAGTGGTCGGCCTGGGCCTGCTGGGCGTGGCCGGTTATTTCGCCGTGCTCCACCTGCACATGGGCTACACGGAAGCCGACGCGCTGCACGCGCTGGTCGGGCTGGCATTCGGCTCGTCGCTGATCTCGATCTTCGCCCGGCTGGGCGGCGGCATCTTCACCAAGGGCGCCGACGTCGGCGCGGACCTGGTGGGCAAGGTGGAAGCGGGCATTCCCGAGGACGATCCGCGCAACCCCGCAGTGATCGCCGACAACGTGGGCGACAACGTCGGTGACTGCGCGGGCATGGCGGCCGACCTGTTCGAGACCTATGCGGTCACCATCATCGCGACCATGCTGCTGGGCAGCCTGATGGCCGCGCAGGCCGGCGAACATGCGGTGCTCTACCCGCTGGTGCTGGGCGGCGTGTCGATCATCGCCTCGATCATCGGCGCGATGTTCGTCAGGGTGAAGGGCGGCGGTTCGATCATGGGCGCGCTGTACAAGGGCGTGATCGTGTCGGCGGTGCTGGCGGCCATCGCGTTCTATCCGATCACCACGCAGCTGATGGCGGATTCGTCCTACGGTGCGCTGAACCTGTACTTCTGCGCGCTGGTCGGCCTGGTGCTGACCGGCGTGATCGTGTGGATCACCGAGTACTACACGGGCACGCAGTACGCACCGGTCAAGCATGTCGCCGCGGCATCGACCACAGGCCACGGCACCAACATCATCGCCGGCCTGGGCGTGTCGATGCGTTCGACGGCCTGGCCGGTGGTCGCGGTGTGCATCGCGATCCTCGGCGCCTACGCGCTGGGTGGCCTGTACGGCATCGCCATCGCCGCGACGGCGATGCTGTCGATGGCCGGCATGATCGTGGCGCTGGATGCGTACGGCCCGATCACCGACAACGCCGGCGGCATCGCGGAGATGGCGGAACTGCCGCCGGAAATCCGCAACATCACCGATCCGCTGGACGCCGTCGGCAACACCACCAAGGCGGTGACCAAGGGCTATGCGATCGGCTCCGCCGCGCTGGCCGCGCTGGTGCTGTTCGCCGACTACACGCACAACCTGCAGACCGCGCATCCCGGCACGCTCTTCACCTTCGACCTGTCGAATCATCTGGTGATCGTCGGCCTGCTGATCGGCGGCCTGATTCCGTACCTGTTCGGCGCGATGGCGATGGAGGCCGTCGGCCGCGCCGCAGGCAGCGTGGTGGAGGAAGTGCGCCGGCAGTTCCGCGAGATTCCCGGCATCATGGCCGGCACCGCCAAGCCGGATTACAGCCGCGCGGTCGACATGCTGACCAAGTCGGCGATCAAGGAAATGATCGTGCCGTCGCTGCTGCCGGTGATCGTGCCGATCATCGTCGGCCTGCTGCTGGGTCCGCAGGCATTGGGCGGCCTGCTGATCGGCACCATCGTGACGGGCCTGTTCGTCGCCATCTCGATGACCACGGGCGGCGGCGCGTGGGACAACGCCAAGAAGTACATCGAGGACGGCCACCACGGCGGCAAGGGCAGCGAAGCCCACAAGGCCGCGGTCACCGGCGACACCGTCGGCGATCCCTACAAGGACACGGCAGGCCCGGCCATCAATCCGCTCATCAAGATCATCAACATCGTCGCCCTGTTGCTGGTGCCGGTATTGCCGGTCAACGGCTGGCTGGGTGGCGCCGCATCGCACGACGTGGCGGCACATGCCGCTCCGATGTCCACGGGCGAGCTGGTCGAGGGGCGCCGCGCGCGCATCCTGTTCGACAGCGGCTCGGCGGTGGTGCCGGCCGATACCAGCGCGCGCCTGTCCGGCGTGCTGGGCACGCTGGCCGCCGATGCCGCCGCGCAGGTCCGCGTCTCCGGCTTCCACGACGCCAGCGGCGATGCCGCGGCCAACGAGGCCCTGGCGAAGCAGCGCGCCGAAGCGATCCAGCAGTGGCTGGTGGTGAACGGCGTGGCGGTCGAGCGCATCACCCTGGACAAGCCGGCGCAGACCACCGGCAGTGGCGATGCCGACGAGGCGCGCCGTGTGGACGTCCGGGTGGAGTAGCCGTGGCGGCATGACCTAAAAAAGGGCGGCCACTGGCCGCCCTTTTTTCGCTTGTTGTAGGAGCGACGTCAGTCGCGACCGCAATCTGACTGCGTACGCGAGCATGGTCAGGATTTGAACGAGGAATCGTTTGGCTTCCGGCCCATCTGCCTGTCCATTGCTTCAAGACAGCGAGGCTGTGCGGTCGCTACTCACGTCGCTCCTACAGTGGTGCGGTGCGGATCATGATGTCGGCTGCAGCGCCACCACGCGCACGTCGACGTCCTTGCAGGCGTCGTCCTTGCAGATGCCGTTCACCCAGGCTTCGCCGTTGCCGAACATCACGCCTTTGTAGTTGACCATCAGCTGCGAGTACTTCTGCCGCTTGATCGCCTCGGCGATGGCCGGCGTCATGATGCGGTCGTAGTCGCGGACGAAGGCCTCGGCGTCGGCGATCTTCATCGGTTGTCCGTCGCGCACGGTGGCGAACGGATAGTCGACCAACGCCGCCACGGCCGCCGCATCGCTTGCCGTCACCGCCTGCTGCAGCTGGCGGATCACGGTCTCGTAGCGCGCATGGTCGCCCAACACCTCGTCGATGGCCTGGTTCACCGCGCGCGGGTCATCGGCGACCCCGGCCGCGGACGACACCGGTGCGGAAGCAGCGGTCGCACCGGGCGTCGCCTCCGCCGGCGCCTCGCCTGCCGATGGAGAAGCAGGGTCGGGCGTGGCGGGCGTGCAGGCCACCAGCCACAGCACCGCGAAGGCGGCGATCGAGTTCTTCATCGTGCGGATTCCTGGTCAGGTGGATAAGCGGCGAGGCAGCCATTCCATGGCGACAACCCAACTCCGGCGATGCGGGCCCATCCTAGCCAGCTGCGCGACGGCTTGCGTTCGGGAATCGTTAGGGACGATCGTCATCCCGGCGCAGGCCGGGACCCAGTGACGCGTGCGGATGAGTGGGTGCGCGCGAAAGACGCTGGGTCCCGGCGTTCGCCGGGATGACGGCTTTCTTGTCGGCCGTCATTTCCGTGGCATCAACTCAACACATCCGCCAACACTTTCCTCCCGACGGCGGCGGCCGCTTCGACTTCCGGCGTCGCCTCTGCCGCCGCACGTGCCTCGGCCTGTTGTTTCAGGTACACCGGGCAGTGCTCCATCATGTAGTCGACGTCGAACGTCATCCGCTCGACCAGGAAGTCGACGAACGCGCGCACCTTCGGCGACTGCACATGACCGCGCGGAAACACCGCGTTGAACTCGTACTCCGGTCCGGTCCAGCCGGCGAGCACGCGTTGCAGGTGTCCCTGCTCCAGGTAGGGCTTGACCATGACGTCGGCACCGAGCATCAGGCCCTCGCCGCACAGCAGCGCGCCCTTCAGTGCGGCCGGGTCGTTGGCGACCAGGATGGGATTGATCGGATAGTCGTGTTCGCCACTGGCATCGCTCAACGCCATGGCCCAGGCGTTGCCGCGCCGGTTCTTCGGCATGGCCAGCACGCGATGGTGCTGCAGGTCGTCCGGATGCAGCGGCTCGCCGTAACGCGCCAGGTACTTCGGGCTGGCGTAGACCTGCGTGCGCAGCGTGGTGAGCCGGCGGGCGACCAGGTTGGAATCCGGCAGGCTGCCGATGCGCAGCGCCACGTCGATCTCGCCGGAGATCAGGTCGAGCGTGTCGTTGGCCAGCAGCATCTCCACCCGGATCTCGGGGTACTGCGCGTGGAACTCGCCGAGCAGCGGCGAGATCTTGTCGATGCCGATCGAATACGGCGCGGTGAAGCGCAGCCAGCCGCGCGGGCCGGCATGCAGCTGGCTGACCGCGCTGGCCGCTTCGCTCAGCTCGCGCGCGATGCGCTGGCAGTGTTCGTAATAGACGTTGCCGGCTTCAGTGAGGCCGAGCTTGCGCGTGGTCCGGTGCAGCAGCTGCGCGCCCAGCCGGGTTTCCAGTTCCTGCACCTTGCGGCTGACGGTGGTCTTGGGCAGGCGAAGCACGTTGGCGGCGGCGATGAAGCTGCCCTGCTCCACCACCTTGACGAAGATCAGGGTGTCGTTGAGATCGTGGCTCATCGTGGGGACTCCGGTAGGGGAAGGGCGAATTGGCCCGCTGACGGGATGATTATTCCCCTAAATCAGGACTAATCAAGTCCTCATTGGGGGCGTAACGTGACACCCCTCGTCTCCCACCGGGTACCGCCCCCATGCTGTTCGCCCGCCTCTTCCAGTCGCTGGAACACCACGAAGACCCCGCCGAATCGCCCTATCCCCGGGCTTTCCGGCGCGAGAAAAGCCTTCTGTTACATGACATCTCCCGTCATGTGGCCGCGCCGCGCTCGCAGCGTGGTGGCGTGATGGGCGGTGGCCGCCGCATCGGTCGACTGCTGTCGGTCAATGGGATTATCCCGTCGACGGGAGGATTCATCCCATGAGCGGGACACTCGCCGCATGCCGTCCGACGAACGGCCAGGCCGATCGCCCGGCGCCGGCGCTGCGCCTGGCCAGCTGCCGCCATTACGTGGCACCGGCTGCCGACGCCACGCAGGATCAGGCAATCGGCCAACAGGATCCGGATATCGCGCGCACCGCGCCGGTCGCCAGACTGCTGCCCATGCCCGCTCGACTTCCCACCGCCGCCCTGCGCTGGCTGCACGCCGTCGCCCGCTCGCTGGCCGAACGCTTCCGCCGGCCGGCCGCCCCGTCGCTCTCCTCCCCCGCGACGGGGCGGTCCGTCGCGCGCCTGCCGTTCGTCGTTGCGCGCACCGGCTTCCGCGAATTCACCCTGCCGCGCCACCTGGCCGACGGCGGCGCGTTGCGGCTGCGGGTGAAGTCGGCCGGCGTCAGCGCGCGCATCGCGTCGCTGCCGGAGCGGAGGACGCCGTGAGCATGAAGACGGACGCGTTGACCCCCGGCGCCCTGGTGCTGGGCGCGAGCGGCAACGTCGGCTTCGGCGTGGTCGGTGCACTGCTCGAGGCCGGCTGCCCGGTGCTGGCGGTCGGCCGCGACGGTCCGCGCATGAGTGCACTGGCCGAACACTTCGAGGACGAGCCCGGCCTGGAGCTGCTGTACTCGCCGTGCATCCACGACGACCGCGACGCCGCGCGCCTGGCCGAGGAAGTCCGCGAGCGCGGGCGGCCGCTGCGTGCCGTGTTCGCCAGCATCGGCACACCGCTGCAGGCCGGCCGCCTGCTCGACCGCCCGGCGTCGTTCCTGCTGGAGAAGCTGGAAGCCGACCTCATCCCGCACCTTGCCGCCGCGCGCCATCTGCTGCCGCTGCTGTCCGAAAGCCAGACCGCCGCGAACTACGTGCTGATCGGCGGCCCGTATGCCGAACGCGGCTGGTCGGGCTACGGCCACGCCTCGGTCACCGGCGCCGCCATGCGCATGCTGACGCAGGTGCTGCACGAGGAAGCGCAGATGCTGGGCGTGCGCGTGCAGCTGCTGTCGGTCGACAAGCCGGTATGCACGCCGGAGAACGCGGTCAACGCCTGCGCGGAATGGCCGAACGCACTGGCCGTCGGACGCAGCGCGGTGTCGCTGCTGTCGCGCGGCGGTCGCGCGGCGCAGTCGATCGTCACCTGGTCCGCGCACGACGCCAAGCCGCCGGAGAACACCCTGGCGCGCGACTTCGAGGAAGCGCTGTGGGCCGTGGCGGGCGCCAGACGCAATGGCCGTACCTCCGCCTGACCGTCACGCCGTCGCGCACATCGCCGTCCTTGCACCGCTATCGCTTCGCCGCTTGACCTCAACCCGACTTCAGGTCGCACCCTTCCCGCCCGTTTCCTCCTCTCCCCCAAGAGACCACCCACCATGAACATGCATCCCTCCTCTTCTCCGCGTCCGCGGCGCCTGCTGGCGCTCGGCGCGCTCAGCGCCCTCGCCATCGCCGTGCTGGCGGGCTGCAGCGGCCAGGCCGCCGAACACGGTGCGCCGCCGGCGCCGGAAGTGTCCGTTGCCGCCGTGCCGGTCAAGTCGATCAGCCAGTGGGACGAATTCAGCGGCCGGGTCGAAGCCATCGAGCACGTCGACCTGCGTCCGCGCGTCTCCGGCTACATCGACCGCGTGGTCTACACCGAAGGGCAGGAAGTGAAGAAGGGCGACGTACTCTTCACCATCGACGCACGCAGCTATCGCGCCGAACTGGCGCGCGCGCAGGCCGAGCTGGCACGGGCCCGCACGCAGGCCGAACTGGGGCGCAGCGAGGCCGCGCGCGCCAAGCGCCTGGCGGAGATGCAGGCCCTGTCCACCGAAGAGTACGAACAGCGCCGCGCCAATGCCGACCAGGCGCAGGCGAACGTCGCCGCCGCGCAGGCCGCGCTGGAAAGCGCCCGCCTCAACCTGGAGTGGACCCAGGTGCGCGCGCCCATCGACGGCCGTGCCGGTCGCGCGCTGGTCACCGCCGGCAACCTGGTCAGCGCCGGCGATGCCGCCAGCGTGCTGACCACCGTGGTGTCGCTGGACAAGGTGCACGTGCACTTCGACGCCGACGAGCGCGCCTTCCTGCGCTATGCCGAAATGGCGCGCAAGGGCGAGCGTCCGAGCGAGCGCGACGGCAAGCTGCCGGTGCAGGTGGCGCTGGCCGACGAAACCGACTTCCCGCATGCGGGCACGGTGGACTTCCTCGACAACCAGGTCGACCGCAGCACCGGCACCATCCGCGCGCGTGCCGTGCTCGACAACGCCGACCGCACGTTCACCCCCGGGCTGTACGCCCGCGTGCGCCTGCTCGGCAGCGGCGAGTTCAAGGCCGCGCTGGTCGACGACAAGGCGGTGCTGACCGACCAGGACCGCAAGTACGTCTACGTGGTCGACAAGGAAGGCAAGGCGCAGCGTCGCGACGTGAAGGTCGGCCGCATGGCCGATGGCCTGCGCATCGTCGAACAGGGCCTGGCCGCCGGCGACAAGGTCATCGTCAGCGGCGTGCAGAAGGTCTTCTTCCCCGGCATGCCGGTGCAGGCCAAGACGGTGGCGATGCGCGCGGCGGATGCGCCTGCCGCGACGGTCGCCATGAAGTAACCAGCGTCGCCCCCGCGAAGGCGGGGGTCCAGCGACTTTCGCATGAGCGAGGAAAGTCGCTGGGTTCCCGCCTTCGCGGGAAAGACGGCTGGGGGATGCGCGCGATCCGATGGATCGCTGGATCCCGCGCCATCCAGCGCCAGATATCGATTCCCACCACGGTCCACGCGGACGGTGGCGAGCCCTTTGCATCTTCCCTCCAGGAAATCCACCCATGGACTTCTCCCGTTTCTTCATCGACCGGCCGATCTTCGCGGCAGTGCTGTCGATCGTGATCTTCGCCGCCGGCCTGATCTCGATCCCGCTGCTGCCGATCGGCGAATACCCCGAAGTGGTGCCGCCGTCGGTGGTCGTGCGCACCGTCTACCCCGGCGCCAACCCCAAGGTGATCGCCGAAACCGTCGCCACCCCGCTGGAAGAGGCCATCAACGGCGTCGAGGACATGATGTACGTCAAGTCCGTCGCCGGTTCCGACGGCGTGCTCTCGCTGACCGTGACCTTCAAGCCGGGCACCGATCCCGACGAGGCCGCGGTGCGCGTGCAGAACCGCGTCGCGCAGGCGCAGGCGCGCCTGCCCGAGGACGTGCGCCGCCAGGGCGTGACCACGCAGAAGCAGTCGCCGGTCTTCCTGATGGTGGTCCACCTGACCTCCAGCGACGGCAAGTACGATTCGCTCTACCTGCGCAACTACATGCGCCTGCACGTGAAGGACGAACTGGCGCGCATCCCCGGCGTCGGCGACGCCCAGCAGTTCGGCGGCGGCGATTACGCCATGCGCCTGTGGCTGGACCCGGACAAGGTGGCCGCGCGCGGCATGACCGCCGGCGATGTGCTGCGCGCCGTGCGCGAGCAGAACGTACAGGTCTCGGCCGGCCAGCTCGGCGCCGAGCCGATGCCGAACGGCAGCGACTTCCTGCTGCCGATCAATGCCAAGGGCCGCCTGGAGACGGTCGAGGAATTCGGCAACATCGTGCTGAAGAGCGGCGCGAACGGCGAGATCGTGCGCCTGGCCGACGTGGCCCGCATCGAGCTGGCGGCTGGCGACTACACGCTGCGCGCGCGCCTGGACGGCAAGAACGCCTCGGCCATCGGCATCTTCCAGGCCCCCGGCGCCAACGCGCTGGAGATCCGCGATGCGGTGGTGGCGAAGATGGACGACATCCGTCCGACCCTGCCGCCGGGCGTCGAGATCCAGTCGATCTACGACACCACGGTGTTCGTGCGCGACTCGATCAAGTCGGTGATCTCCACGCTGCTGGAAGCCACCCTGCTGGTGGTGCTGGTGGTGATCCTGTTCCTGCAGACCTGGCGTGCCTCGATCATCCCGTTGCTGGCGGTGCCGGTGTCGGTGGTCGGTACGTTCGCGGTGCTGTACCTGCTGGGCTACTCGATCAACACCCTGACCCTGTTCGGCCTGGTGCTGGCCATCGGCATCGTGGTGGACGACGCCATCGTGGTGGTGGAGAACGTCGAGCGCCACATCGAACACGGCGCGACCCCGCTCGAAGCGGCGCACCTGGCGATGAAGGAAGTGTCCGGCCCGATCATCGCCATCGCGCTGGTGCTGTGCGCGGTGTTCGTGCCGATGGCCTTCCTGACCGGCGTCACCGGTCAGTTCTACAAGCAGTTCGCGGTCACCATCGCCATCTCCACGGTGATCTCGGCGATCAACTCGCTGACCCTGTCGCCCGCGCTGGCGGCCAAGCTGCTGCAGCCGCACGATGCCCCGAAGGATCGCCTGTCGCGCGTGATCGACCGCCTGTTCGGCTGGCTGTTCCGTCCGTTCAACCGCTTCTTCAAGCGCAATTCCGAGCGCTATGAAGGCGCGGTGGGCCGCGCGCTGGGCCGTCGCGGCGCAGTGTTCGTGGTGTATGCCGTGCTGCTGGTCGGTGCGGGCCTGATGTTCCGCGCGGTGCCGGCCGGCTTCATCCCGGTGCAGGACAAGCAGTACCTGATCGCCGGCGTGAAGATGCCGGAAGGCGCCTCGATCGAGCGCACCGACGCCACGCTGAAGAAGATGGCCGCCATCGCGATGCAGGTCGATGGCGTGGAGCACGAAGTCGCGTTCCCCGGCCTGAACCCGCTGCAGTTCACCAACACGCCCAACAACGGCGTGGTGTTCTTCACCCTGAAGCCGTTCAACGAGCGCTCACGCAGTGCGGAAGAGATCACCGCCGAACTGAACCAGAAGTTCGCCGGCATCCAGGAGGGCTTCACCTTCGCCTTCATGCCGCCGCCGATCCAGGGCCTAGGCAACGGCTCCGGCTGGTCGCTGTTCGTCGAGGACCGCACGCGCCTGGGCTACGGCGAACTGCAGAACGCCGTGCAGGCGTTCCAGGGCGCCGCGTCGCAGACGCCGGGGCTTGGCTTCCCGATCAGCAGCTACCAGGCCAACGTGCCGCAGCTCGATGCCGAGGTCGACCGGGTGAAGGCGAAGGCGCAGGGCGTGCCGCTGACCGAGCTGTTCGACACGCTGCAGACCTACCTGGGCTCGGCCTACGTCAACGACTTCAACATGTTCGGCCGCACCTGGCAGGTCATCGCGCAGGCCGACGGTCCGTTCCGCGACAACGTCGAGGACATCGCCAACCTGCGCACCCGCAACGCCGACGGCGAGATGGTGCCGGTGGGCAGCATGGTGAACATCAGGCAGACCTACGGTCCCGACCCGGTGATCCGCTTCAACGGCTATCCGGCCGCCGACCTGCTGGGCGAGGCCGACCCGCGCGTGCTGTCTTCGGGCGAGGCGATGGCCAAGGTCACCGAACTGGCGCAGCAGGTGCTGCCGCCCGGCATGGGCATCGACTGGAGCGACCTGAGCTACCAGCAGGCCACCCAGGGCAAGGCCGCGCTGGTGGTGTTCCCGCTGGCGGTGATGCTGGCCTTCCTGGTGCTCGCCGCGCTGTACGAAAGCTGGACGCTGCCGCTGGCGGTGATCCTGATCGTGCCGATGACGCTGCTGTCGGCGCTGGCCGGCGTGTGGCTGGTGGGCGGCGACAACAACGTGTTCGTGCAGGTCGGCCTGGTGGTGCTGATGGGCCTGGCGTGCAAGAACGCCATCCTGATCGTCGAGTTCGCCCGCGAACTGGAGCTGCAGGGCAAGGGCATCGTCGAATCAGCACTGGAATCCTGTCGCCTGCGCCTGCGTCCGATCATCATGACGTCGGTGGCGTTCATCGCCGGCACCGTGCCGCTGGTGCTGTCCAGCGGTGCCGGCGCCGAGGTGCGCTCGGTCACCGGCATCACCGTCTTCGCCGGCATGCTGGGCGTCACCCTGTTCGGCCTGTTCCTGACGCCGGTGTTCTACGTGGCCCTGCGCAAGCTGGCCAACAAGCCGCTGGCGTCCCACGCTCCCGCCGCCGACACGGCGACGGCCCATCACTGATCCACCCCCTAGCTTCCACGAGGTCATGCCATGAACGTTTCTTCCAAGATCGCCCTCGTCACCGGTGCCACCCGCGGCATCGGCCGCGAGACCGTGCGCCAGCTGGCCGAAGCCGGCGTGCACACCCTGCTGGCCGGCCGCAACCGCGAGAAGGCCGTCGAGGCCGCGCTGGACCTGCAGTCGCAGGGCCTCCCGGTCGAAGCCATCGCGCTCGACGTCACCGATTCGGCCAGCATCGCCGCCGCCGTCAAGGAGGTGGAACAGCGCCACGGCCGTCTCGACATCCTGGTCAACAACGCCGGCATCCTGGTCGACGACATGGCCAAGGGCGTGTCCGGCCAGTCGCTGGACACCTGGCGCACGACGTTCGACACCAACCTGTTCGGCCTGATCGAAACCACCCAGGCCTTCCTGCCGCTGCTGCGCAAGTCCAGCGCGGGCCGCATCGTCAACGTGTCCAGCCTGCTGGGTTCGCTGTCCGAGCACCAGAACCCGGAATCCTTCATCTACGGGTTCAAGGGCGTGCCGGCGTACAACGTGTCCAAGAGCGCGGTCAACGCGTGGACCATCCACCTGGCGCACGAGCTGAAGGACACCGGCATCAAGGTCAACACGATCCATCCTGGCTACGTGCAGACCGACATGAACAAGTCCGGCGACCAGCAGAACGGCGAGCTGTCCGTGCCGGAGGGCGCGCGCACCAGCGTGCAGCTGGCGCTGATCGGCAACGACGGCCCCACCGGCGGCTACTACTACTTCGACCAGGTGCTGCCATGGTGATCCGCTCGCTCGCCGTCGGCATCGCGACCGCGCTGCTGGCCGGCTGCGTGACCGTGGGGCCCGACTACGCGGCGCCACCGACCGCGCCGGTCACGCTGCAGCAGGCCGGCACCCTCGACTACGTGGCCGACCATCCGGTCGCCACGTGGTGGAGCCAGTTCGACGACCCGGTGCTCGACCAGCTGGTGCGCGAGGCGCTGCTCGCCAACCACGACGTGCGCATCGCGGTGTCGCGCGTCAACGAGGCCCGCGCGGTGTTCTCCGAACGCCGGCTGGACCTGGCGCCGCACGTCACCATGGGCGTGGAAGGCACGCGCACCAAGCAGCCGGTGGAAGGCCAGGGCCGCGTGGAGACGGACAGCTATTCGGCCGGCTTCGATGCCGCCTGGGAGCTGGACCTGTTCGGTCGCGTCCGCCGCAGCGCCGAAGCCGCGCACGCGGACCTGCAGGCGCAGCGCAACGACCTGCAGGCCGTGCAGGTCACGGTGGCGGCGGAAGTGGCGCGCAATTACTTCGAACTGCGCGGCACGCAGAAGCGGCTGGACGTGGCACGACGCATCCTGCAGACGCTGGGCGAGACGCAGCGCCTGACCGAGTCGCGCTTCGACCTGGGCGCCGGCAGCCAGCTGGAGGTGCAGAGCAGCCTGGCCCGCGTGCGCGCCGTGGAGGCCGAGGTGCCGCTGCTGGAGGTGGTCGAAGGCCAGTCGCGCCACCGGCTGGCGGTGCTGGTCGGCCAGCGTCCGGGCGAACTGGACACGCTGCTCGCCCCGCGCGAGGCCCCGGCCTTCGCCAAGGCCCTGCCGATCGGCGACACGACCGAACTGCTGCGCCAGCGGCCGGACGTGCGCGCGGCCGAGCGTCGCCTGGCCGCCGCCACCGCGCGCGTGGGCGTGGCGACGGCGGACCTGTTCCCGCGGGTCAGCCTGCGCGGTTTCATCGGCTTCCTGTCCGGCGGCTGGGGCAACCTGGTCAACGGCGACAACCGCGCCTGGCAGGTCACGCCCTCGATCAGCTGGGCGGCGTTCGACATGGGCAGCGTCCGCGCGCGCCTGCGTGCGAGCGAAGCGCAGGCCGACGGCGTGGCCGCCCAGTACGAACAGGCCGTGCTGGGCGCGCTGGAGGAAACCGAGAACGCACTGCTGTCCTATGCCAAGCAGCAGGCCCAGCTGAAACTCAGGCTGGAACAATCCGTTGCCGCCCGCCGCGCGGCAGAACTGGCCGAACTCCGGTATCGTGCCGGCTCTTCGGACTTCCTCACCCTGCTCGACGCGCAACGCACGCAGCTCGCGGCGGACGATGCGCTGGCGCAGGCCGAGGCCGGTGTCAATGTCGGTGTCGTGGCGATCTACAAGTCGCTCGGCGGTTGGGGCGAACAGGACGTGGCCCCCGCGCTGGCAGCGCTGCCCTGAGCCCGCTTCGTCACACCGCCTTGCCGACCATCCCTTGCATGCTGCGCCCACGGGCGCAGCCCAACCCCTGATCGAGTGTCATCCGTGCCCGCTGGACATCCCCTTCCCCCCACCCTCTCTTCCTCCTCCCTGTCTTCCCGCGCTGTGCCCCGATGGCTGCTGGGCGCACTGCTGGCCATCGCCTGCACGCCAGCCATCGCCGCCGAGCCGCGCACCGCGTGGTACGTGCAGGGCGGCGTGGCCGAAGACGCGCAGTCGCTGACCGTCGGTGCCAGCCGCGACTGGCGCTGGGAGAAGCAGTACCGCTACGGTCATGTCAGCGGCCAATGGCAGGGCGAGGCCGGCCGCTGGCACAGCGACAGCGAAAACAGCACCCAGCTGGGCGTGACCCCGGCCCTGCGCTGGCGACCCAACGGCTGGAGCGAGGGTTGGTTCGTCGAGGGCGGCATCGGCCTCAACGTGATCTTCCCCAAGTACGACACCCGCAAGAAGGAATTCAGCACCACCTTCAACTTCGGCGACCACATCGCCGTGGGCAAGCGTTTCGGCCACGACGACCAACACGAATGGTCGCTGCGCCTGCAGCACTTCTCCAACGCCCGCATCAAACGGCCGAATCCCGGCGAGAATTTCCTGCAGTTCCGCTACACGCACCGGCTGTAAATGTGGGAGCGACGTAAGTCGCGATGGGCTTCCCCACCATGCAGCAACGGCGCCGATCTGTCCTGATCGCGACTCACGTCGCTCCCACACCTGTTGCCCGTTCCCACACCGGGTATTCCCGCACCTGTTCGTCCTGCCAGCGACCACCGCTACCGCAGCGGCGCCGCCATCACCAGCGGCTTCAGGTCGTAGCCCATCGACTCGGCCTTCGCTTTCAGTTCCTCGAACAACGCGCGGTCCATCGTCGGTTCGCGCGACAGGATCCACAGGTAGTCGCGGCCGGGTTCGCCGACCATCGCCCACTGGTAGTCGGGATCCAGCGCGATCACCCAGTAGTCGGCCCACACCAAAGGCGCCCACGACAGCCAGTCCGGAGCGAAGCGCACCTCCAGTCGGCCCGGGTGGCCTTCGACCGGCCGGGCGACGCCCTCGGACTGGTCCATCCCGCCGTCTTTCGTGCGGCAGGCATTGAGCACGCCGATCTTGCCAGGGCCATCGAGGCTGTAACGCGCCGTGATGTCGCCCACGCACTGGCGCTGGAAGAACATCGGCAGGTGCGCGATCTCGTGCCACTGGCCCGCATAACGGGACAGATCCAGCTCGGGAACGGAGGTGACGGGTTCGGCCGCGTGGGCCGCGAGCGCTCCCGCGCCCAAGACGGCAGCCAGTGTCATGCGGATCGCGAGGGATGGACGTGTCATCGTTTCACTCCGTTACGGTGGCGGCACGTGGCACGCCTACGCCTATGAAAAAGAAGCGGATGCATCCTGCGCTGGGATGCATCCGCTCCGTGCCACACGTTCGGCGATGGCTTACTTGGTGGTCTTCACCAGGCCGCTCGCCTCGACGCTTTTCACGCCCTTGATCTGCTTGGCGACCATGATCGCCTTGTCCTTCTGCGCCTGGCTGTCCACCGCACCCGACAGCGTCACCACGCCGTCGACGGTCTCCACCTTGATGTCCAGACCGGACACGTTCTCGGTGGCCAGCAGATCGGCCTTGACCTTGGTGGTGATCCAGGTGTCGGTCACCGGCTGGCTGGAATCGTTCTGCGCGTTCTCTTCCGGCTCGTTCGGCGGGTTGGCGGCCATCACGTGCGAGGCGGAGAACAGCAACGCCGTCGACAGGGCAGCGGCCAGCAGCGAGCGGGTATGTACGTTCTTCATGATCGTGCTCCTCGTTGGTGTGGGTCGAGTGTCGGCGTCGCTGCGTACAACAGGCGTGAAAAGCGTGGGGAGCGGACACCGGCGTTCAGCACGGCGTCGCGCGGCATTCACGCATGTGCACAGGGAGTCAACGCGGCGCTTCCTTTACCATGCGCGTCTTCGCACTGAGGTGCCGCACATGGAAAACCCGCTCAACGTCGCGCTCGTCGGCTACGGATTCGTCGGCAAGGTCTTCCACGCACCGTTGATCCAGGCCACGCCGGGATTGACGCTGCACACCGTGGTATCGCGCGATGCCGCAAAGGTCCAGGCCGACTGGCCGGAGCTGACGGTGGTGAGCGACGCCCGCACGGCGTTCGCCGATCCGGCGGTGGATCTGGTCGTCATCGCATCACCGAACGACACGCATGCGCCGCTGGCGCTCGCCGCGCTGGAGCGGGGCAAGCACGTGGTGGTGGACAAACCGTTCACGCTGACGCTGCAGGAAGCGCGCGACGTGGTGGCGGCCGCCTCACGGGCGGAACGTCTGGTCAGCGTGTTCCAGAACCGGCGCTGGGATGCGGATTTCCTGACCGTCCGCCGGTTGATCGAAGAAGGAACGCTGGGCCGTATCGCGGAATTCCATTCGCACTTCGACCGCTTCCGCCCACGCGTGCAGGACCGCTGGCGCGAGCGCGACGCGCCCGGCGGCGGGCTGTGGTACGACCTCGGCCCGCACCTGCTCGACCAGGCACTGCAGCTCTTCGGCGCACCGTTGGCGATCAGCGCCGACATCGCGCGCCTGCGCGACGGTGCGCGGGCGGCGGACTATTTCGACGTGACGTTGCGTTACCCGCACCACCGCGCCGTCCTGCATGCGTCCACGCTGGTCGCGGGCAACGGCCTGCGCTTCGCCGTGCACGGCACGCGGGGCAGCTATCTAAAGCACGGACTGGATGCGCAGGAAGACCAGCTGCGCGCCGGCGTCGTGCCGGGTGCGCCGGGCTGGGGCATGGATCCGCGCGCGGGCGAAGTGGTGCTGGAGCGCGATGGGCAGCTGGTCACCGAAATCGCCCGGGCCGAAGCCGGCGACTACCGCCGGTACTACGCCGGCATCCGCGACGCGATCCTGCACGGGGCGACGCCACCCGTCACGCCGCAGCAGATGCTCGACGTGATGCGGCTGATCGAACTCGGGCTGCAGAGCAGTGCGGAGCGCCGGGAGATTGCGGTGGGTTGACCGGCGACCCTGTAGGAGCGACGTCAGTCGCGACCGCGCCCCGATGGCAGCGCCCCCTGCAGGAACAGGAACGCGCCGCAGCGCACCCGGGAGGAGAACCACCGGCTTTCCACGTTGCCGGTACGCGTGCGGTCGCGACTGACGTCGCTCCTACAACAGCGCACAGCGACTCACGACACCGATCGCCCGCGATACGTGCGGTGCTGGGCCATCGCCAGCATGGCCATGTCTTCGTGCGTGTCGCCATAGGCATGGATGGCGGCATAGGCAGCGGGATCGCACAACGCGCGGACGCGACGTACTTTCTCTTCGCCCACGCATTGCGCGCCCGCATACCCGGTGATGCGTCCGCCGCGTTCGGCCAGCACCGAACACGCCAGCTCCAGGCCCTGCGCGGCGCACCACGGTGCCAGATAGACATCCAGTCCGCCGGACACCACCACGATGCGGTCGCCGCGTCCCCGATGCCATGCCAGCGTCTCCATCGCCTGGGGCCGCAGCAGGCCCGGCAGCACCTCGCGCGCGAACGCTTCACCCAGCGTCCGCAGGCGTCGGACCGGCATGCCACGCAAGCCCACCTGCACGATGCTGGCCCGCGTCGGATTGCCCGCCACCCAGCCACGCCGGTAGCCGAACACCACCGGCGCCAGCAACGCGCCGCCCGCCAGCAGACGCCAGCGCGGCACGGCGTAGCGCATGAAATCCGGAAAGGTCTCGCGCGTGGTCAGGGTGCCGTCGAAGTCGAACAGCGCGAGGTCGGGCACGTGCGTGCGCTCACTCTCCGGCAGCCTGCGCCTGCTCCAGTTCCTCGGCGATCATCTTCTGCATGGCGGGCATCATCGCACCCATCCGCGCCTGCACCGCCTCCATGGTGTTCTGCATCACCAGCGGCATCTTGTCCACGACCGCCTGGCCCGCCGGCGTGCGGTAGAACGCCAGCATGCCCTGGATCTCGTCCTCGCTGAACGACTTGCCGTAGATGTCGACGTACATCGGCGCCATCACGTCCCAGCCCAGCTCCTGCTTCATCAGGGCGGTCATGCGGGTGCTGAAGCGCTGCATGCGGGCCTCCTGCTCCGGCGCCATCTCGTCGCCGAAGGCCTGCCGCATCGAACCGGCATACATCGATTCCATCTGCCCGTAGACCTGCTCGAGCATGGCGCGCGCACGGGTCACCTCCAGCAGTTCGCGGATCGACGCCTCGCTGGCGGGGGCGGCGGCCGCATTGAAGACCGGCGAGGCGAGGACGAACAGCAGGCACAACATCCACTTCTTCATGTGAAGCTCCTTGAGGGCGAATGGAAACGAGGGAACACGATGGGATCAGAGGCTGCGCACGATCTCGGCGCGCTGGCGCGCATGCTCGGCGGTGGTGATGGCGCCCTGGGCCAGCAGCGCATCCAGGCGCTGCAGGCGGGCCTCCACGCTGGGTGCCGGCGGTGCGGCAGCGCGCGAGCGGCGGACCAGGAACCATGCGAGCCGGCCGATGGCGAGGACCGGCAGGACGAAGAACAGGAACAGGATGATCCAGTGCCAGAGGCTGATGCCGCCCATGCATGCGCTTCCCTGCAGGCGCCGGTGGGCGCGATGCCGTGATTCTAGCCTTGCCGCCGGAGGACGGCGACCGCCTCAGCGTTCCGCATCGAGCAGTCGCGCCCCCGGACCTTCCTCGCCCAGCTCATCCCAGGGGTTGCGCAGCGGGCAGGCCTTCATCGACAGGCAACCGCAGCCGATGCATCCGTCGAGCTGGTCACGCAAGCGCGTGAGGCTGGCGATGCGCGCATCGAGCGCGGCATGCCAGCGTGCGGATAGCTTCTTCCAGTCGGCGGCGGTCGGCGTGCGGTTCTCCGGCAGCGACGACAGCGCGGACTGGATTTCCGCCAGCGGAATGCCGGTGCGCTGGGCCACCTTGATGACGGCCACGCGGCGCAGCACGTCGCGCGCATAGCGGCGCTGATTGCCGGCGTTGCGCCAGCTGTGGATCAGGCCCTTGGCTTCGTAGAAGTGCAGCGTGGAGACGGCGACGCCCGCGCGCGCGGCGACCTGGCCGACGGTGAGTTCCGTTTCGATGGGAGGATGCGGTGGGGACTGCTGTTTTCCGGGCATGGCGCGTTGACCTCAAGAATGGTTGAGGTTCTACCCTGCGTTTCCCCGTTCTGGCAAGCGCATCGTCCATGTCCGACCCTCTCCACCTGGCCCTGTTGTACGGCAGCACGCGCGAAGGCCGCTTCTGCGACACGGTCGCGGACTGGCTGCGTGCGCAGCTGGCCCTGCGGCGCGACTACACCGTCGACGCCATCGATCCTGCCCTGCTCGATCTTCCGCACCGCCACGGCGGCGCACCGAGCGCCGACCTGGTGAATCTGCAACAACGCGTCTGGCGCGCCGACGCCTTCGTGGTGGTGGTGCCGGAGTACAATCATGGCTATCCGGCGGCGCTCAAATTCGTGATCGATTCGGTCCAGGCCCACTGGCAGGCCAAACCGGTCGCGTTCGTCGCCTATGGGGGCCACAGCGGCGGCGTCCGCGCGGCGGAACAGTTGCGGCAGGTGTTTTCCGGCCTGCATGCGGTCCCGGTGCGCGATGGCGTGTACTTCGCGCAGGCATGGGACCGGTTCGACGCCGCCGGCAGGCCGCGCGAAGGCGACGCCAGCGAGCGCGCCGCGCACCGCATGCTGGACCAGCTCGCCTGGTACGGGCACGCGCTGAGGCAGGCGCGGGCGGCATGGCCCTATCCCGCCGGCTGAGCCGGCACGTGTTTTCCGGCGCGCGGTTGCGCGCCCACGATGGACCGACCCGATGTTCCGATTCTTCGAAACCCGCATCAATCCGTATCCGAAGGGCGAGCCGACCACGCCGCCGAGGAAGCTGTTGCCGTTCCTCCTGCACTACTCGCGCCCGCTGCTGCCATGGCTGGTGCTGATGTCGGTGCTGACCGGCGTGATCTCCGCGCTGGAGATCACCTTCTTCGACTACATGGGCCAGCTGGTCGACTGGATGGGCAGCACCGGGCGCGACAGTTTCCTGCAGGTGCACGGGCAGAAGCTGCTGTGGATGGGCGTGCTGGTGCTGGTGGCCTACCCGCTGCTGGTGCTGGTGCAGTCGCTGGTCATCCACCAGACCATCTTCGGCAACTACCCGATGATCGCCCGCTGGCTGTCGCACCGCTACCTGCTGCGGCAGAGCGTGGGCTTCTTCCAGGACGAGTTCGCCGGCCGGATCTCGCAGAAGGTCATGCAGACCGCGCTGTCGATCCGCGAGACGGTGATGAAGCTGATGGACGTGTTCGTCTACGTCGTCGTCTACTTCGTCGGCACCGTGGTGCTGGTAGCGCAGGCCGACGTGTGGCTGGTGCTGCCGCTGGTCGTCTGGCTGGCCAGCTACCTGGTGCTGGTGTTCCATTTCGTGCCGCGCCTGCAGCAGGTATCGATGGCGCAGTCGGACGCGCGCGCGCAGATGACCGGCCGCATCGTGGACAGCTACACCAACATCCAGACCATCAAGCTGTTCGCCCACACCATGCGCGAGCAGGACTACGCGCGCGGCGCGATGGACGAGTTCATGGTCACCGTGCACGCGCAGATGCGCCTGGTCACCCAGCTGACCGTCGCCCTGCATACGCTCAACGCCTTCCTGCTGGCCAGCGTGGCCGGCGTGGCGATCTGGGCGTGGCTGCAGGCGTCGATCTCGATGGGTGCGATCGCCGTGGCCATCGCGCTGGTGATGCGCATCCGCTCGATGTCGGACTGGATCCTGTGGGAAGTGGCCGGCCTGTTCGAGAACATCGGCACGGTCGAGGACGGCATGGGCACGCTGGCGCAGCCCCTGGCCATCGCCGACGCGAAGGACGCGAAGGACCTGGTGGTCACGCAGGGCGAGATCCGCTTCGACCACGTCCGGTTCCACTACGGGCGCGAGGCCAGGGTGATCGACGACCTGTCGCTGGTGATCAAGCCGGGCGAGAAGGTCGGCATCGTCGGCCGCTCGGGCGCCGGCAAGTCGACGCTGGTCAACCTGCTGCTGCGCTTCTACGACGTGGAAGGCGGGCGCATCCTGATCGATGGCCAGGACGTGGCGCAGGTCACCCAGGAATCGCTGCGCCGGAACATCGGCATGGTCACCCAGGACACCTCGCTGCTGCACCGGTCGATCCGCGACAACATCCGCTACGGCCGGCCGGATGCGACCGAAGCCGAGCTGCTGGAGGCCTCGCGGCGCGCGCACGCCGATGAATTCATCCAGGGGCTCACCGATGCCAAGGGCCGCAGCGGTTACGACACCCAGGTGGGCGAGCGCGGCGTCAAGCTGTCCGGCGGCCAGCGCCAGCGCGTGGCCATCGCCCGCGTGCTGCTGAAGGATGCGCCGATCCTGGTGCTGGACGAAGCCACCTCGGCCCTGGATTCGGAAGTCGAAGCCGCCATCCAGGAGCAGCTGTACGCGTTGATGGAAGGCAAGACGGTGATCGCCATCGCCCACCGGCTTTCGACCATTGCGGTGCTCGACCGCCTGATCGTGATGGATGGCGGCCGCGTGATCGAAAGCGGCAGCCACGACGAACTGCTGCGACAGGACGGGCTGTACGCCGCATTGTGGCGCCGCCAGTCGGGCGGCTTCATCGGGGTGGATGTGGAAGATGTCGAGGCGTGAATCGGACCGGTGACGCAGGGTGGGCCTTGGCCCACCGTCGCCATGCCGGAACTTCACCGGACAACCTGCGTCACGATCAGGGTGGGCCGAGGCCTACCCTACGAGTTTCTTTCGCTCAAGCGAATCTCACGCCAACCAGCCGCGCGCCTTCGCCTTGCTCGCGTACTGCCACAGGAACAGTGCGATCAGCACCAGCACGGCCGGCATCACCAGGCCGGCCGGACCATAGGCGGCCCAGGCGGGCGTTAGCGCGAAGGCGCCGATGATCTGCAACAGCAGCGCCAGCAGCGACACCAGCAACAGCGGGGTTGCCCAGCGTTTCTTCGCCAGCAGTCCCACGCTGCCCAGCACGCCGGCGAACACCGCGACCGCGAACACGATGTTGATCCAGCCCGGCGTGCTTTCGTAGACCGCGCGTTGCGCCTCGGGCAGCGCGGCAAGCCGTTCGGCGGACATACTGACCTGCAGGTACCAGAACGCCACGCCGATCAGGTTCCAGACCAGCGCGAACACCGCGATGATCCAGTAGACCAGCGAACCTTTGGCAGCCGTTGTCGTCATCTTCTTCCCTCCCCAGGGTCGGTTGGTGGACGGGGAGGAGCATAGCGGCGCCGGCCGCGATACGGCCGTTACAGTCGTCAGCACGACTCAGGCGTCGTCCTGACCCCACGCCGCCACGTCCACCGTGCCGTCGTCGTCCACGCTCACGCGCACTTCGATCGGCCGGCAGCAGACGTGGCAGTCCTCGATGTAGCGCTGGTCGCCCGCCGAGTCGTCCACCACCAGCGTGATGGTCTCGCCGCAGTACGGGCAGGCGATGTCGGCGGAAGGAAGATGCGGCATCAGGTCGAGCCCAGCACGGTGACCGTGGCGATGCGATCCAGCCAGAGATAATGCACGACGTTCGGCCGCTTGCGGTCGTCGATGCGCACCACCGCGTTGAAGCCTTCCTGGCCCGTGGCATCCTGGAACACCTGCACGGTCGGCCGCGCAGGCACGGTGCCGGTGATCGAGCCGCCCTCGGCGAGCTGGATCTCCACCGTCGCTTCGTCCGGCAACTGCTGGATCAAGGCCTCCATGCGGGCGATGTCGGCCTGCCGCGTGTAGAGGTGCTGGGGCGCTTGCGCCATGGTCCACTCCCGCGCGTTCAGTGATGCACCCTAGCCTGTGGGGGGTAAGGTACCGTGAACGGATCAGCGCAGCAGCCGCAGCACCTCCGCGGCGGCCGCTTCGGACGAGGCCGGGTTCTGACCGGTCACCAGCGCGCCATCGACCACCACGTACGACTGCCACAGCGCGCCCCGCTCATAGTGCGCACCGTTCTTCTTCAACGCTTGCTCCAGCGAGAAGGGCACCACGCCGGTCAGGCCCACGGCCTCCTCTTCCTCGTCGGAGAACGCGGTGACGCGCTTGTCCTTCACCAGCGGCTCGCCGAGCGAACTGCGCGTGTGGCGGAACACCGCCGGGCCGTGGCAGACCGCCGCCACCGGCTTGCCGGCGGAGAAGGTCTGCTCGATCAGCCGGATGGAGTCGGCATCCTCGGCCAGGTCCCACAACGGGCCGTGCCCGCCGGGATAGAACACCGCGTCGAATTCGTCGTCCACCACGTCCTTCAGCCGCTGCGTCGCGGCCAGGGCGGCCAGCGCATCGGCGTCCGCGTTGAAGCGCACGGTGGCGGCGGTCTGCGCATCGGGCGCATCGCTCTTCGGGTCCAGCGGCGGCTGCCCGCCCTTCGGCGAAGCCAGCACGAGCTCGGCGCCCGCGTCCTTGAACACGTAGTAAGGCGCGGCGAATTCTTCCAGCCAGAAACCGGTCTTCTGGCCGGTGTCGCCGAGGCGGTCGTGCGATGTCAGCACCATCAGGATCTTCATGGGGATTTCCTCTCGTGTAGGCCGCCACCCTAGCGATGACAGCGATAAGACCGGGTGATCAGTCCGCCTGCTTCACCGCATGGCCGCCGAACTCGTTGCGCATCGCCGACAGCAGCTTGTCGGTGTAGGCATCGTGCTCGCGCGAGCGCAGGCGCTCCAGCAGCGACAGGGTGATGACCGGCGCGGACACGTCCAGGTCGATCGCCTCGGCCACCGTCCAACGGCCTTCGCCCGAATCGGACACGTACGGCGCAATGCCGGCCATCGTCGGATTCTTCTTCAGCGCATCGGCGGTCAGGTCCAGCAACCACGAGCGCACCACGCTGCCATGCCGCCAGATCTCCGCCAGCGCGCCCAGGTCGAAGTCCATGGCCGTCTTCTTCTGCAGGATGGCGAAGCCTTCGGCGTAGGCCTGCATCATTCCGTACTCGATGCCGTTGTGGATCATCTTGGCGAAGTGGCCCGCACCGCTCGGGCCCACGCGCCCCCAGCCGGTGTCCGGCGTGGGCGCCAGCGTGGCGAAGACGGGCCGCAGCAGGTCCACCGCCGCCGCATCGCCGCCGATCATCAGGCTGTAGCCTTCGGCCAGCCCCCACACGCCGCCGCTGGTGCCGCAGTCGAGGTAGTGGATGCCGGCATCGCCCAGCGCGATGGCGCGTCGCTGGCTGTCCTTGTAGTTGGAATTGCCGCCGTCGATGACGATGTCGCCGGCGGTGAGCAGCGGACGCAGCTGCGCCAGCGTGTCGTCGACGATCCGACCGGCCGGCACCATCAGCCAGACCACGCGCGGCGCAGGCAGCGCCGACACGGCGTTCTGCAGGCTGGCGTGGGGCACGATGCCGCGTGCTTCAGCCTGCTGGCGCGCCGCCTCGCCGGGATCGTAACCGCGCACGGCATGGCCGCCGCGTACCAGCCGTTCGGCCATGTTGGCGCCCATGCGCCCGAGTCCGATCATCGCCAGTTCCATGTGTACTCCGTGGGTTCGAAAGAAAGAGAAGGGTGCGTCACGGCGCCGTCAGCCACCCGCGCAGCACGGCGGCAGTTTCCTGCGGCACTTCCATCGGCGGCAGGTGGCCGCAGCGTGCGAACACGTGCAGCCGTGCGCCGGGGATCCGTTCGCGCATCAGGTGCGTTTCCTCGGGCAGCGTCATGCGGTCGTCCTCGCCGACCCCCAGCAACGTGGGGACGGCGATGAAGGGCAGCAGCGGCTCCGAGTCCGGACGGTCGATGATGGCGCGCTGCTGGCGCACGAAGGCCGGCAGGCCCACGCGCTGCGCCATCGCCATCACCTCGTCGCCCACCGCGCTGTCCACGCGGCTCTCGTGCACCAGCTGCGGCAGCAGCTTGCGGGTGACGCCGACAAAGCGGCCGGCTTCGGCCAGCATCAGTCCTGCCTGCCGCACCAGTCGGCGCTTGGGTGGGTCGCGTCTCGCGCTGGTGTCCAGCAGGGCCAGCCGTGCCACCCGCTGGGGCGCCTGACGCAGGATCTCGAACGCGACGTAGCCGCCCATCGACAGCGCCGCCAGTGCGAACACCGGCGGCGCCGTCGCCAGCACGCGCGCGGCCATGCCGGCGACGCTGTCGTCGCGGGTCAGGTCGGCGTGGTGGATGGACGCGACATCGGCCAGCGCATGGGCGGGATCGCGCCACAGACGCTCGTCGCACAGCAGGCCGGGCAGCAGGAGCAGGGGAAGTGGCGCCATGGCGCTAGTGTAGTGGCCGCGCTCGCTGCCGACCGTCGATCGCCACCCACGGTCCGTTCCACATCCGCAACACACCTCGCTGCGTATGCTGGACATCGTCCTTCCACGAATTGCGCCCATGCATGTCCTGCTCACCGGCGGCACCGGCTTCATCGGCCACGCCCTCTGCGATCACCTCTTGCGCGGCGGCCACACGCTGAGCGTGTTGACCCGCGACCCCGACCAGGGCCGCGCACGCGTGCCCTCGCCGGTGCGCCTGCTCGCCGCGCTCGACGACGCGCGCGATGTGGAAGCTGTGGTGAACCTGGCCGGCGAGCCGTTGATGGCAGGCCGATGGAACGCGGTGCGCAAGGCGGCCTTCCGCGATTCCCGGTTGGGCACCACGCAGGCCCTGGTCGCCTGGATGGCCCGGCAAGCGGTGCGCCCGCGCGTACTGGTGTCGGGCTCGGCGATCGGCTACTACGGGCCGCGCGACGATGAAGCGCTGGACGAATCCGCGGCCCCCGGCGACGACTTTGCCGCCCAGCTGTGCCGCGACTGGGAAACCGAGGCGATGCGGGCCGAAGCCTTGGACGTGCGCACCTGCCGCGTGCGTATCGGCATCGTGCTGCATCCCGACGGCGGCGCGCTGGCGAAGATGCTGCCGCCGTTCCGGCTGGGCGCCGGCGGGCCGATGGGCGACGGCCGCCAGTGGATGAGCTGGATCCACCGAGACGACCTGGTCCGCATGATCGCCTGGCTGCTGGAAAGCGACCGTGCCGGTGGCGCCTACAACGGCACCGCCCCCGCACCGGTAACCAACCGCGACTTCGCCCGCACGCTGGGCAAGGCCCTGCACCGTCCCGCCGTGCTGCCGACGCCCGCATTCGCGCTGAGAGCCGGCTTCGGCGAAATGGCGCAGCTGCTGCTGACCGGCCAGCGCGTGCTGCCCGCGCATGCCCTGGCGGAGGGATTCGCGTTCCGCTTCCCGGGGCTGGAGGATGCGCTGGCGGACTTGTTGCGCGGCTGACGGCGTTGCCTGTTCGCTGCGGAAAACGACAGCGGATCGACTGCGTCTTACGAGATCTTTGTCTGGGAAAAGCAGCTGCTTATGGTCCGGGCGATCCTTTGTGCGTCCTTTCCCGCATCGCGAGGAGAGGATTCAGGGTTGCGACCGCTCGATGGCCCCGTGTCTGATGCCGTGTGCCGCTCCGCGCAGAAACTCATCCAGGAAGTCCTGCTCTTCGGCTCGAAGGCTGTGGTCCGCACCCGGGTACACCACCAGACCGATGTTTTTCTTTCCGGCGGCCTGCGCGGCACGGAGCACTTCGTGCCCCGATGCTACGGGCACACTACGGTCGCGCTCACCGAAGGCGATCAGCACAGGCATCTCCAGCGCGAGGTAGTCGCCGAGCGGGGTGTGATCGAGGGTATCGAACCAATAGCGATACGGATGCCCGAGCCACATCCTTTTCGTGCTGGCGGGATGGCGTGCGATCTCTTTCCAGGCAGCTTCCACCTCATCCGCGCCCAGGATCGACGCCAGGTTGTCGCGCATGCTCCACCCACCATCACCCACGACCACCAGATGCGTGATGTCGGAGCGCGCGCGCGCCACGCGCGCCGCTAGCGCCCCACCTTCGGACGCACCGACCAGGACGATGTTCTTCCAGCGCCGCGGATGCGCATCCAGGGTCTTGGAGATGAACTCCATGTAGTCCGCCATCCATTGGCGCGGCGTATTGTGCGTATTGAAGTCGGGCGAACAGGTCGCGCCGCCGCCATCGCCCATGGCGCCCTTGTCGACGTAGCGCTTGTTGAGCGCCAAGTAGCGGGCGTCGATACCCATGCCGCTCGCCACGCGCGGCAACCAGTAATGCCCCAGGTCGGAGCAGCCCGATCCGCCATAGGTGAACACGATCGTTTCCACAGTTTCCGCATCGCCCCGCAGGAGCTCGTGGAATGCGCCTGTACCTCCGTCGGCGAAGTGGAACGTCCCCATATCAGGGGCCGACTGCGCCGCGCCCACGTCCGGAAGCAAGGCGGCCGCCAACAGCAAACGTGCCATCCGATTCATGCCGTGCTTCTCCCTGTGTCCGGTCGCCGTGGAGGGATCATCGCACCTTCCAGACGTGCCGCATCGGGCGCGGCGCCTGCGCCCATCCATACCAAGCACTCACGCAGGCGTGTCGCACCTTCCTCCGCCCCAGCGGTGCGATGGACCGACCGCCGTCTTCCCATGCGGACAGCCCATGCCCTCGACATCGCCTGCAGACCCACCGTGGGTGCGGTGATGGCGCTAGCATCACTGCATGGATGTCGCCGCGCTCAAACGCCATTGCCGTTCCCTGCCGGGCAGCGCGGAGACAAGGCATGGCGCGCCCGCCAACATCCTGGTGTACGACGTGGGCGGCAAGCGCTTCGCCTATTTCAAGACCAGCGAACCGGAGCGCTGGCGTTTCAGCGTCAAGGTGGCGCCGGAACGTTTCCTCGAACTGACCGACCAGCCCGGCATCAAGCCGGCACGCTGGCTCGGTCACCACCGCTGGATCACCGTGGTGGACGTGTCGGCGATGCCGTCGACCTACCTGAAGGAACTGGTCGCATGGTCGTACCACCACGCCCGGGAGCGCCTGCCGAAGCGGGCGAGACCTGCGCTCCCGGACCCGCAGGGCGTCCGTTGAAGGTCGCGCCGGTCGACAGACGTCGCGGCCGACCCGTGTCGATTCCACGTCCACCGATTCGTCGCAGTCGAGACAGCGGCCGGAAACGGCCCCTACCACCCCAAGGAGCACACCATGAACGTCAATCCCTACCTGATCCTCGACGGCGACTGCGAAGCCGCCTTCACCTTCTATGCGCAGGCCACCGGCGGCGAACTGGGCCCGATGATGCGCTTCGACGGCGCCGAAGGCTGCGGCGATTTCCCTCCCGAGTACAAGCAGAAGATCATGCACACGCACGTGATGTTCGGGCAGACGGTGCTGATGGGCTCGGACAACCATCCGGCTCAGCCCTACGAGGGAGTGAAGGGCTGCTCGGTGTCGCTGTCGGTGGACAGCATCGCGGATGCGGAACGGATTTTCGGTGCGCTGTCCGACGGCGGCCAGGTGACCATGCCGCTGACGCAGACCTTCTGGGCGGTGCGCTTCGGCATGCTCGTCGACAGGTTCGGCGTGCCGTGGATGATCAACTGCGAAAAGGATGCGTGATGCCCGCGCGGGTAGATCGTGCGTACGCTGACGCCCCCGCCCGCTGCGCTGCGGCTTTCACCGGCCGCAGTGCCGTGGTCTGATGCTCGGCATGTCGACCTCACCCACCCATCGCGCGATCGACGCCGTCTGGCGCATCGAATCGGCGCGCGTGATCGCCGGCCTGGCGCGCATGCTGCGCGACTTGGACCTGGCCGAGGAACTGGCGCAGGACGCGCTGGTCGCCGCCCTGGAAACCTGGCCCCGTGACGGCGTGCCGGACAATCCGGGAGCGTGGCTGATGACCACCGCCAAGCGCCGCGCGATCGACCGCTTGCGTCGCGTGCAGCTGCTCGACCGCAAGCACGAGGAACTCGCGCGGGAACTGGAGGAAGTGCACGAGGACCGGCGCGCGCGCGACGAGGACGCATTGGACCACGACATCGACGACGACCTGCTGCGGCTGGTGTTCGTGTCGTGCCATCCGGTGCTGTCGATGGACGCGCGGGTGGCGTTGACGCTGCGCCTGCTGTGCGGCCTGGCGACGGACGAGATCGCGCGCGCGTTCCTGACCTCCGAACCGACCGTGGCCCAGCGCATTGTGCGCGCCAAGCGCACCCTGGCAGAGGCCGACGTGGCGTTCGAAGTGCCGCGCGGTGACGAACTGCAGGAACGGCTGGCGTCCGTGCTGGGCGTGGTGTATCTGGTGTTCAACGAAGGCTATTCGGCCACCAGCGGCGATGACTGGACGCGCCCGGCGCTGTGCGAAGAAGCGCTTCGCCTCGGACGCATGCTAGCCGCACTGGCGCCAAGCGAGCCGGAAGTGCATGGCCTGATCGCGCTGATGGAAATCCAGGCCTCGCGCCTGCACGCGCGCCTGGGCAAGGACGGTGCGCCGGTGCTGTTGCTGGAGCAGGACCGCAGCCGTTGGGATCGCCTGCTGATCCAGCGCGGGCTGGAGGCGCTGTCGCGCGCCGAACGGCTGGGCGGCGCGTTCGGCCCTTATGCCTTGCAGGCGGCCATCGCTGCCTGCCATGCGCGGGCCACCACGGCCGACGCCACGGACTGGACCCGCATCGCCACGCTGTATGCGGCACTGGCCCGGATCGCGCCGTCGCCGGTGGTGGAGCTCAACCGCGCGGTCGCGGTCTCGATGGCCACGGGCCCGGCCAGTGCCCTGCCCCTGGTCGACCGCCTGCTCGAGGAACCGGCGATGAAGCAGTACCACCTGCTGCCCAGCGTACGCGGCGATCTGCTGTTCAAGCTGGAGCGCCGCGAGGAAGCGCGTGCGGAGTTCGAGCGCGCGGCGGCACTGACCCGCAACGCCCGCGAACAGGCCCTGCTGCTGGCGCGCGCGCGCGAATGCGCGGTGGAGTGAACGGGCCGGCCGCCGGTCGTCAGGCGGCCGGACCCAGATAGTCCGCCTTGCCGAGCGCCACGCCGTGATGCCGCAGGATGGCGTAGGCGATGGTGACGTGGAAGAACAGGTTGGGCACCACGAACCCCAGCAGGTAACCACGGCCGTCGAAGTGCAGGTCGCCGCGCGTGCGCGTGGACACGGTGACCGCACGCGTCTCGCTGCCCTGCAGCGACGCCTCGTCGAACGTGCCCAGGTAGTCGGCGACCGCATCCAGGCGCGCATACAGTTCGCCGAACGTGGTTTCCCCGTCCTCGAAGCGCGGCGATTCCACCCCGGCCAAGCGGGCGGCGCCGAACTTCGCCATGTCGGTGGCGATCTGCACCTGCCGCACCAGCGGCAGCATGTCCTCGTGCAGGCGCGCCTGCAGCAGGATGGCCGGCTCTTCGCCCTGCCCGCGGGCGTGCGCTTCTCCTTTCTCCAGCACGTGGCGCAGGTTGCGCAGTGCGCGCAGGAACACGGGGACCGACGCCTGGTACATCGACAGGGATGCGCTCATGGGGAAATCCGGAAGAAGGTGGCGCGAGCATAGCCGCTGGCCGGCGCGCTGATTAGCCGCCCCTCCCGGGAGACTGCATCCCACCCCGCGCGTCGGGCGGACGGCCTGGAGTAGCATCGACGGTCCTCACCCAGCGAGCTGCCGATGACGACCTGGACCGCGCGGCTGCGCGATATCTCCGACTTTCCGAAGCCCGGCATCCTGTTCAAGGACATCACCCCGGTGCTGGCCGATGCGTCCGCCTTTGCCCAGGCGATCAGGGCGATGGCGCATCCCTGGCGACAGGCGTCCATCGACGCGGTGGTGGGCGTGGAGGCGCGCGGATTCATCCTCGGCGCGGCGCTGGCGCGCGAGCTGGACGTGGGTTTCGTGCCGGTGCGCAAACCCGGCAAGCTGCCCGGCGCCACCCTGTCGCTGGACTACGGCCTGGAATACGGCCGCGACCGGCTGGAGATCCACGTCGACGCGATGCGGGCCGGCGCGCGCGTCATCGTGGTCGACGATGTGCTGGCCACCGGCGGCACGCTGAAGGCCGCGGTGCACCTGGTCGAGCGGCAGGGCGCGATCGTCGTCGGCACGGGCGTGCTGGTGGAACTCGGCTTCCTGGGCGCGCGCGCCGCCTGGGACCACGGTGCACCCTTGCATGCCGCGGTGGTGTACTGACGCCCCCGCCGATCATCACGTCATCCGACCCGCGCGACGATTACTCGACGACGCGGGTGACGTAGGCGCCGGTGGCGAGGATCTGGAAGGTGTCGTTGTCGAGGCGTCGCACGTGGCTGCCGTCTTCCAGCAGGTAGACGGGCGCCCGGTGCGCATCGCGATGGGGAGACTCCGCATCGTCGCCGCGATCCAGCGTGATGCGGCAACGTCGGCCGTCGGCGTCCTGCGCCAGGAAGACATGGGTCGTCATGTGGATGTCCTCGTGGGAAGAGAGGAGTCCCGAAGATAGATCACCGCGTGTTAAGCGACCGGAATCCATGCGCCGGATTCGGGGAGGTTGCCCGCAAAAACGAGGGGGAGGCATTGCACCTCCCCCTCTGGCGCCATAGCGCGAAGCCGGCCATGTGTCGGGCATGGACGGCCATGGGTGCGCTCCAATGGGGTTGGAGCGGCCCACCTAGCCGCCGACGGGGGAACGTCGGCGGATAGCCAGGAGCGGGGAATATGCGACGGGGGGCGCCCGCGTCGCTCTTCCTCGCGAATTCTGTCGAGAAGCTTCTACCCTTTCGTACTGACAGGCACCGCACAGGACATCGCTCACGAGGCGCGCATGGCCCGACTGAGATGCTTGGTGTTGTTGCGGTGCAGGTAGCGCTCGATCAGCGCATGCAGGTCGATCGCACGCTGATCGTCCTTGTCGAAGTGCGCCAGCACCTGCGTCCAGTTGCCGTCCTGCGCCCAGCGGATGAAGCGCACGTAGATGCCATGCCACGAACCGAAATCGCTCGGCAGGTCCGACCAGTAGGCGCCGGTCTGCGCGACCCACAGCACGGCCTCGATGAATCGGCGCGCGTTGCCGCCGTGCCGCGCCCTGGCGCCCACGCGGCCGGGCAGCGCATGCATCAACCGCTTCCACTCGTCGGCCGTGAGCCGTTCCATGATCGGCCACTGGCGCATGGCGCGCGGACCGATACCCTGCGGCAGGTTCCATTGGGTGGGCGAGCCGCCCATGGACACGGGGTCGGAAGCCGCGTGCTCCTTGTCGCGCGCGGGATCGGCTGCGTCTTCATGCACCATGCGCCGACCTCCGCTGGACCACCATGGTGTCTCCCGTTGTCATCGATCTCCGCACCGATGCCATCGCACCCTCGACCTTCTTCAAACTCCGCATGACGTCCTCTTGTGGGCTCCGCTCTTCCGATACACGCTTGCCGTCCTTCGCTTCGCCCCGTGCGCTTCCCTGTGGCCCGCGACGGCGTGATGAAGCCGTTATTACGGCTTGCATGACGGTCGCTGACGGGTCATATATGTAAGGGACGAGATCGTGATAGCGAGCACAGTCCGGACATGAGGGACCAGCGAGACAGCGACGAAACGGCGCCGGGGGCCAGTGAATTGCCTGGCTCGCTCGATGTCGCCGCGATTCCGCCGCCGGATCCGGATTCGGTCACCCAGTTGCTCGGCGAAGTCGAGAAAGGGCAGCCCGGCGCCTGGAACCGCATCTATGCGCTGCTGTACCGGGATCTGCACCAGATCGCCCGCTCGCAGATCCGCCAGCAGCGGCGCGGACATGTCCGTTCACCCACGTCGCTGATCAGCGAGACCTGGCTGAAGCTGGCCAGCGCCGATTTCAGCGTGGAGAACCGTGCCCACCTGGTGGCGCTGGTCGCGCGCGCCATGCGCTTCGTCCTGCTCGATGAGGTCAGGCGTGCCCTCGCGGAAAAGCGCGGCGAAGGCATGGACCTGCTGCCGCTGGACGAGACCACCGAACCCGCGCAGAGCTCGCGGCTGGAACAGTTGCTGATCCTGGACCAGGCCCTGAACGACCTGGCCAACCTGGATGCGCGCCTGGCGCAGGTGGTGGAGATGCGCTACTTCGGCGGCCTGAGCGAACTCGAGATCGCCGGCGTGCTCAAGGTGACCGAACGCACCGTGCGCCGGGACTGGCGCAAGGCCCGTGCCTTCCTGTTCAGTCACCTCGGTGACGGCGAATTGCCCGACCCTTCCTGAGTCCGGCGCCCAGGCCGCGCGCCCACGCGTCCGGAAACGGCATCGGGCATCGAAATCTCCTGATGTGCCCGGACATGACGCCCGCCTCCCGTATCCCCTGCCTCCGCGCGGCGCCGGGGTCGTGCGGGAATGAGGGAAGCCCGGGCCCTCGCGATGTTCCTGTTCGACACCTACTCCGAGATGCAGGACGAGGACCAGGCCCGCGCCCTGGCCACCCTGCAGACCGCCGATCCGGCCGTCCACGACGCCCTGGTCCAGCTGCTGGTGACCGACGCGCTGGACCACGAACTCGATGTGCCGCCCTGGCTTGGGGTGGCCTCACCGGCACATGCCGGCGATGACGTGACGCCGCCGACGGCGGCCTCAGCGGACCCGACCCGCCGCTGATGGAAGGAAGCCGCAGACGGTCCCCGTGCTGCGGTCCGGAACCCAAGCGCTCCTCGTCTTCGCGCGGGCGGATGCGCAGAACGTTCCTGATCCATCGGTAGCGCGCCCTGCAGCGGCCATCGCATCACGTATCACATTCAGGAAGGCACTCGATCACTGTCCGGCGTCGAATGTGAAACCGGCATGCGGAAGTGCGACGGCGTTAGCAACCGCTGTACCCGGTGGTCTCGCTAGCATGGGTGCCCGACCCATTGCCCGAGCACACGGAGTGCAGATGACCACCCACGCCGCCGCCGCTTTCGCCGGGCTCTGGCAGCTGTTGCCGGAGCAATGCGATTACCAGCTCGGGCATGCCCCCCGGCGCGGGTACTACCGGCTGGCCTGCGCCGACGATGGCGCGCTGTCGATCGCGTCCGAGTGGTTCGGCAAGAACGGCAAGCGCCATCAGGCGGCCTTCGACGGCCGCGCCGATGGCGTGCCCTACCCCTACCACGGCACGCCGCACGCCGATGCGTTGAGTTTCGAATCCGTATCGCCGACGCAACTGCACTCGACCACCTGGCACGACGGCCAGGAGGTGCAGTGGTCGGAGCGCGAACTGGTCGACGCGGATACGCTGGTCATCCGCATGCGCGGCCACCTGAGCGATGGTCGCAGCTACACCAACGTCGGCGTGTTCCGGCGCCAGGACAGCTGACGACGCATCGGCGCCGCCTTCGCACGACGAGCGGGCGACCTACCCCGACCCTTCGATACGCAAACCGGCCGGAACCGTGGCGATCGGTGATCGCGGCACGCTCTTGCCCGCAATGGTGCGCTGTCGGTGCGTGCGGGGACGCCGTCCCGACAACGGCGGCACAGCCGCGAGGAGCACGCCGACGCGATTGCCCACGCGCGATGTATCGCGTCGCGACGTAGCTCCATGACATTGACCCTGCGCGCCCGTGCGGTCACCCTTTCCGC
Source organism: Pseudoxanthomonas sp. (assembly GCF_035999195.1). NCBI lineage: Bacteria > Pseudomonadati > Pseudomonadota > Gammaproteobacteria > Lysobacterales > Lysobacteraceae > Pseudoxanthomonas > Pseudoxanthomonas sp. Next base: position 354,653 of record NZ_DASYGY010000004.1, on the reverse strand, counting down.
ATGACGTTACGCTTCCCCCACCCCGCCCGAACGCCCCACGCCACCGACGGAGCGCGTTCCTGATGTCCTGGCCCGCGTTCAACGGCTGGCTGCAGGAAGGCGCCGCGGTCGCCATCCCGATTGCGCAGGCGCTGGCGATCCTGCTGGGTGCGTGGTTGTTGTTGCGCGTGCTGCGCATCGTCGTGCGCCGCATCTGCGACAGCTACCACCTGCCGGCGCAGGTGGCGGTCAGCGCGCGCCGGCTGCTGGGCGTGCTGGTCTACATGTCCGCAGGGATGCTGGCGCTGGGCCGGCTGGGCGTGTCGGGCAGCGTGCTGTGGACGGCGCTCACGGGCTTCACCGCGGTGGCCGCTGTCGCGTTCTTCGCGGCCTGGAGCGTGCTGTCCAACATCTTCTGCAGCGTACTGATCCTGACCACGCGACCGTTCCGCGTGCACGACCACATCGAAGTGCTGGAGAACGGCGACAAGCCGGGCCTGCGCGGTCGCGTGATCGACATCAACCTGCTCTACACCACGCTGCTGGAAGAAGACGCCCTGCGCGGGGACACCGTGCTGCAGATCCCCAACAGCCAGTTCTTCCAGCGCACCACGCGACGCTGGCGCTCGGGTTCGCCGCCGGTGGCGTCCTCACCGGAGTAGGCGAAAACCTCAGAGCGTGAGTCAGGGCGCGCCATCGCAGGCGACAACGCGCAGTGGCGGATCCGAGGGCAGGCTCCGCCGTGCCCAGGCATAGAGCAGCAGCCCGGCCACGGCCATCGCGGCGCCGACATAGCCGGTCGACGTCCAGCCGTAGCCGGCGGTGATCGCCATGCCGCCCAGCCACGGACCGAGCGCGTTGGCGGTGTTGAACGCGGCATGGTGCGAAGCGGCGGCGAGCGTCTGCGCATCGCCGGCCACGTCCATCAGGTGCGATTGCAGGATGGGCCCCAGCGCGCCCATCAGGCCGATCATCACGGTGGCCAGCAGGATCGTCGGCAGGCTGTTCGCCAGCAGCGGGAACAGCAGCAGTGCCGCCGTCGCCCAGGCCAGGACCATCCACGCGCCGCGCAGCTGGTAGCGGTCGGACAGCCAGCCGCCGACGAAATTGCCGATCACGCCACCCACGCCGAAGCCGGCCAGGCCCAGCGGGATCCACGCCGGCGACACGCGCGTCACCTCCAGCATCGTCGGCGCGAGATAACTGAAGACCGAGAACATGCCGGCGAAGCCGATCGCGCCGATCGCCAGCGCCTGCCATACCGGCAGGCGGTTGAACGCGCGTAGTTCGGCCAGGGGCCGGGGCTTGGGACCGTCGATGCCCGCCGGCAGCCAGACCGCCAGCAGCAGCGCCGTGCCCAGCGCGACCATCGCCACCACCGCGAACACCCAGCGCCAGTCGATCAGCTGGCCCAGCCAAGTCGCCAGCGGATTGCCGATCAGGATGGCAAGTGTCAGGCCCAGCATCACCAGACTGATCGCGCGGCCGCGCCTGTTCGGCGGGCTGATCGCCACGGCCGTCAGCGCGGCCACGCCGAAGTATGCGCCATGCGGCAGACCGGCGATGAAGCGGAACACCAGCAGGCTTTCGTAGGTCGGCCCCAGCGCGCTGGCCAGGTTGCCCAGCGCATAAAAGCCCATCAGCGCGAGCAGCAGCGTCTTGCGCTTCCATCCCGCGCCGAGGATGGCCAGCAGCGGCGCGCCGACCACGACCCCCAGCGCATACGCGCTGATCAGGTGTCCGACCTGCGGCTCGGTCACGCCGAGCGACGCCACCATGTTGGGCATCAGCCCCATGCTGGCGAACTCGCTGGTGCCGATGGCGAAACCGCCCAGCGTCAGCGCGAACAGGATCAGGCCGACCTGGCGTGCGGACAGGGCTTCGGTGGCGGGAGGGAGGACAGCAGGGGGCGGGGGGACATCCATGCGCCATTATGCTGCGCCGCAACAGCAGCGTCGACGCTGCGGGTGGAACGCAGCGGGGTCAGCGTGGCGCCACCCGGAACGGCAGGTTGGCGTAGGCCGCGTGACCGTGGCCGTCGTGGACTTCGACGAACAGCCGGTAGTCGCCCGGCCTCGTCGGCGCGGTGAAGGTCATGCGGCCGTTGCCGTCGTCCTGCATCGCCAGCGGGACCTCGGGCGGCACATCCTCGCGGTCGCCGCCGATGCTGGTCGCCGTGCTTTCGTGCAGTACGGTCCAGCGATAGCGCAGCGGATAGCCCTCGGGATCGCGGGCCTCCACCTGCGCCGCATACGACACGCCGGGCGCCAGCACGATACTGTCGATCGCCACGCGACCGTCCAGCCGCAGCGGCTGGACCGACGGCGCACGGTTCGCCGGCCAAGCGCCGGTCCAGACGTACTGCATGGCATCCACCGACGGCGTGCTCTCGCCGCTGGGCAGGAACAGGCCGTACCACGTGGGCGTGCGCTCCTGCTTGTCGCCCCACAGGAACACGTACGAACCCAGCCCCTGTTTCGTGTCCGCCGCGATCACCTGTTCGTAGCGCTGCTGCAACAGCGCCGCCTTGCGCGAGGCATCGTCCTCGATCGGCGCCTTCCATGCGGTCAGCGGACTTTCCCAGTGCCCGGTCGGGCCCCATTCGGTAACGACATACGGGCCCGTCCATCCGCTGTCCGCCAGTTTCTCCGGCAACGCGCCGAGGTCGCCGTACAGCTGGATGCCGATCAGATCCAGCGACGGCGCCCGCGCCTTCAGCAGGTCGATGAGCTTCCTGTCGAAACCCGCCAGCGTGGTCATCACCGGATGGTTCGGGTCTTCGGCATGGATCATGTCGGCGATGCCGCCCACGGCATTCCACACCTTCGGGTTGCAGTAGTGCAGGTTCAGTTCGTTGCCGACCACCCACATCAGCACGGCGGGATGGTCCTTGTAGAGGTTCACCTCGGCGCGGATGCGTGCGAGCTGGGCCGTCACCGCCGCCGCATCGTCGTAATCGAAGCCGTGGCGCTCGTTGCCCACCTCGATGCCCATCGCCACCTTCAGCCCGTTGCGCTGCGCGCGGTCGAGCATCGCGCGCACCCTGGTCGCGTCCATGCCGGTGCGCCACGTGCGGAAGGAATTGCCGCCGCGGGTGGCCAGCGCTTCCTGCCGCTCGCCGCTCATGCCGGCGCCCTTCACCCGGAACGGCTGCCCATCGACGAGCATCACGTACGCACCGTCCTGCTGCACGATGCGGACGTGGGAGCGTGCCATCGGGACAGTCTGTGCCGCCTGCGCGGGAGAGGCGAGCGCGGCGCACAGCAGCATGATCGACGAGACGGAGGAAAGGATGCGCACGCGACCTCCTGAGGTGCGGAACAGGGCGCAGCATCATGCCACGCACGCGCAGAGCCGAATGACGCGCCGCGTCACGCGCGAGGGCCCTGCGGCATGCAGACGGATTGCCCCACTTGATGGCGCTCGCGGTGATACAGCGCACGGGCGACGATCCCGGAAGGATCGTCGGCCAGCCAGTCCAGCGTATCGCGCAGGATGCCGCTCTTTCGCCGACCGGCCCTTGTAACGCGGTGTCCAAGTGATCGAGTCGCAGGATGACATCGTTGCAGGCGGCCGGGATCATGAGCTCGCTCCTGCAGGAAACAACTCAGCCTGAGCCGATGCATCTCGTCATCACGTCGCGGGCGCTGGCGGGCAGTCGTCACGTGGGCTCGCCGGCACCCACTAGACGCGCCACGCGCTCAGGACGAGGCGGGCAGCTTTCCGGTGCGGTCGAACGCGGCGATCTCTCTGCCCAGGCGCTGCGTCGCTGGATGCCGCTCGCCGAACGCCGTTTTCATATGCCGCAGCGCCTGTTCCAGGCACGCGCGAGCCTGCGCCGCATCTCCGCGACCGGCCGCGATCTCGGCGCGCGCGAGCCACGCATCGCGCAGAAAGAAGCGGTTGTAGGTGACCGCTTGGTACCGCTCCAGCTCGGGCAACAGGGCGACCAGCAACGCGTCCGCCCCCGCGGCATCGCCTTCGCGGAACCGCAGTTGCGCGTCGCGTATCCGGTCGCTGAAGCGGTAGCTGTAGCCCTGCGGATACGGCGCCATCGCTCGCCGGTTCTCAGTGAGTACGCGGCGCGCGCGCGCCCGATCGCCCGGTGCGTCGCGCATCATCAGCGCCTGCACCAGCGCCGATCGGTGCGAGGGCCGGAGCGGTACGCCGGTAACGCTCGGGCGCGCCAGCGGCTCTTCCAGCAAGGCGATGGCCTCATCGAGATTACGGGCACGCTCCCGCGGGTCCGCGGTGCGCGTCAGCACCAGACGCCTGCCCAGATCGCTCTGCATCTTCTGGACGTTCTCGTTCCCGCGCGGATACGCCGCGCGCATGATCGCCTCCGCGCGCCGCAACAGTGCAATGTTCGCGCCAGGGTCGGTCTGCCGCAACGACCCAAGCAGTGAACGCACGCGCAGCACGTCCGCATAATCCGGATGGGATTCGCCGAGGGCATCGCGCACGATTGCCTCCGCGCGCGCGATGGACACGGCGCAGGCTTCCAGTTGCGCGTTGACGCACTGCGCATTCGCCAGGCGCCACCCCGCTCGACCCACCAGGGGGTGCGACCCGCCGAGCCGCTTGCGCGCTTCCATCAGTTGGGTCTCCGCCACCTCTACTGCTTCGACGGCCCGTTCTTCCAGCAGCAGCATGCCTGCCAGAACGTGGCGCGCTTCGTTGGCGACCAGCGGGGCGGCGACGCCGGCAAGCGCGATGGACTGCTTCAGATCGTGTTCGGCCTGGCGGAAGTGGCGCAAGCGCGCATGCCATGCGCCACGCTGCCGGTGGAGTTCCGCAAGCGCCACCCGGTCGCCTGACCGCTGCGCGAGCAGCATCGCCCGGTCGAGCGTCCTCCAGGCCTGCGTGCGCTCCAGTTCGTCCCACTCGCTGCGGGCGATTTCCGTCATCAGTTGCAGTCGGACCGGCACTTCGTCGTCGGGAAGCGACATCAATGCCTGCGCCGCCACGCGATGCGCTTCGGTATGCCTGCTCTGCAGGTTCAGCAGCGATGCCAGCGTGGCCTGGTGCTGTACCCCGGCGATCGCGTCGCCCTTTCCCAGCGCCGCCGCTTCCCGCGCCAGCGCGGTGGCGCGTGGGTAGTCGCCCAGCACGATGTAGTTGCGGGCCAGGATCCCCAGCCCGCGCGACAGCACGGCTGGGGACCGGTCCCCGGCGATGGCCCGTACGCGCCGCTCGGTGTCCTGCAGCAGGTCCCGCGAAGACAGGGTGGTGTCGCCCAGTCCCGACAGGGTGGCCGTGCCCAGCGTCTGCTCGAATACCTCGGACAGCGCGAGCGTGGCCGCGGCCTCGCGTGCGTTGCGCTCGGCCTGCCAGAGGGCGAGACTCCCGGAGACGACCAGCGCCAGCAGGATCACGCTGGCAAGCGCCGTTGCGATGCGATGCCGTGCGACGAAGCGCCGGACGCGATAGGCGATACCACCCTGCCGCGCTTGTACCGGACGCTTGAGCCGCCAGGCCTCCAAGTCGCTGCGCAGGTCCGTCATGGAGGCGTAGCGCTCCGAGGGATCGAGCGCGATGCAGCGCAAGGCGATCGCGTCCAGGTCGCCGGCCAGACGGCGCGCCAGCGCTTGTCCGTCGCGGCCACCCCGCGTCGCCGCGACATGCGTGGGCATCTGTGCCGCCATGCGTGACATGGGTTCGGTGGGGGGCGCGAGGTCCACATCCGACCACCACCGGGACGATGCCACGGTCGGCAGCCGGTCGCACAGCAGCCGGTACATCACCATACCCAGCGACCACACGTCCGAGGCCACTGTCGGTCGCTCGCCGCTCAAGGCCTCCGGGGGCGCGTAGCCCTCGGAGATCGCCACGCGCGGCGCCAGCGTGTCGGTCGCCAGCGAGGCCGTCAGGCCGAAGTCCAGCAGATGGACGCGGGCATCCGGCGACACCAGCAGATTGGCCGGCTTGATGTCCTGGTGCAGGACCATGCGCGCGTGGGCATAGGCCAAGGCATCGCAGGCCTGCACCAGCAGGTCCACGCGCTGCTCCACGCTAGCGTATTCGCGCTCGCACCACTGGTCGATCGGCACGCCGTCGACGTAGCGCATTGCGAACCAGGGACGCCCTCCTGCATCGATACCGCCGTCGATCAACGCGGCGATCCCAGGATGCTCCAACGCGGCCAGCGTCTCCCGCTCGCGCAGGAAGCTTTCCACCAAGCGGGGCGACGAGAGTTCCTGGCGCATGCATTTCACAGCCACGCGCTGCCGGTAGTGGCCGTCGTCGCGCCAGGCTTCGTAGACCGCACCCATGCCCCCGACATCGATCAAGGCATCGAGCCGCCAAGGTCCCAGGCGCCGGCCGAGTTGCGGGACCCCGCTGCCGCCCGGTCCCCCGCCGTCGAACAACACATGCGTCAACCCGTCGAACGCATACTCCAAGACCTCGCCGCTCGTCAGTTCATCGTCGGTCGCCAGCAGCCGCACGAGGGCGGCGTGCACGGCCGGGGCTTCCTGCGCCAGCAACGCCATGGCCTGCGCGCGCGCATCCGGCGCCAGCGAAACCATGTCGTCGAACAGCGCCAGGGCGCGTGCGAGGGCGGGGGTCATGCTCGCTCCGTCAACGGGTGCGCTCTTCTGCCGTGGAATGGCGCATTCCGGCGCGGGAAGGGGCGGCACACAGGGGCGGGACGCATGGCGAGAGGTCTGCTCCGGCGCGCCGGGTAGCGAAGCCCGGTATTGTCATGCTCGCTGCAGATGCCATCAACTGTGCGCGGCCGCCGCGGCTCGGAAGGGAGATAGGCGGCTTGCTGAGCGCGGATCATCCGGCCATGGCGCGCCGCGCCCCGTACACCGGGATCGGACGGTGCCATGCGTCGGCCTCCCGATCGCAACGGCGCAGGTATCGCTATCGAGTGCCAGCGGCGCGTAGGCAGTGTCATTCCCCAGCATTCGGACGTTGCCGCGCCACACACGCACGCCATGTCCTCACCCTCACCGGTATCGAGCGGGTCTAGAATGCCGGCATGAACACCATCCTGATCCCCGTTTCCATCGGCGAACTGGCCGACAAGCTGACCATCCTCGAGATCAAGGCCGAGCGTATCGCTGACGCCGGCAAGCGCGCGCACGTGCAGGTCGAACTCGACGGCCTGCGCGCGCTGTGGGAACCGCTGGCGGCCGCGCAGACGGAACTGGTCGCGATGAAGCAGGACCTGCGCGCGATCAACGAGCGCATGTGGGACGTGCAGGATGCGCTGCGCGCGAAGGAGGCGGCGCAGACCTTCGACGACGAATTCGTCACCCTCGCCCGCGCGGTCGCCCAGCGCAACGGCGAGCGCATCACGGTGAAGAACGCCATCAACCGGCTGGCCGGTTCGCGCTTCATCGAAGAGAAGCAGTACCAGGCCTGATCGTCACGCTCGCATGGTGTCGGGCACCGACGGATATGGGGATGGTCCAGCGCCGGACGCCTGTACCGGTAATGGCGGAGCGACACGTAACATCTTCCTCAACTCGTCCCATCCGACGCTTGATTGATCGGGCATGGTGTCTTGCCAACAGGATGCGCCAGCGGCTGTCGTTGCGCGCAACCCGTCGTACAGGCACGCAGCACCAACGGGACGTCGTTCCCATGGACCGCACCGCGACGCGGGCGACCGGCTGCGGACCCGATGTACGGTGCCGCGACGGCATGCAGCGTGTAGACCGCTCAGGGCGTGCCCGTGGCGGTGACCTGGCAGGTCAGCGCCAGCGTCACCACGCCTCCGCTGGGCAACGCGGGAATGGTCAGGCCCGTCCGCAGTGCGGCAGGCGTGACGCTGGCAGGGGCCGGACACTGGGTGCCGGCCGTGCCCGACACTGCACAGGTAGCCGGTCCAGCGCCGCAATCCAGCCCCGGCTGGGTGGTCCAGTCGTCATGCAGCACGGCATTGTCCGCCGCGTCCGGCCCGTTGTTCCGCAACACCAGGCTGAAGGTCACGTCGCCACCAGACACGACGGTCCCGGCTGAGGCCGTCTTCGACAGCGTCACATCAGCGGCCAGCCGCCGGTAGGTGAAGGTGCACACGACGTTCGCGCCAGGCGCCATGGCGCCGGCATCCAACACCAGCGTACGCGCCGGAAGACTGGGCGTAGCGGTGCCACCCGATGGCAGTCCCGCGCAGGCGATGTCCGAAAGCACGAACCCCGCCGGCGTGCCACCCGCCGTGATGGTGGTGGACACGTTGAACTCATCGAGGAACTGCGTCGCGCCACTGACCGCGACGCCAGCCGTGTTGGTGACCAGCGTTTCGGCGTCGAACCCGTTGCCGCCGCTGAAGGTGAAGCTGCCCGTTCCTCCCTGGCTGAGCGCACGCAGCGTCAGCCGGGGACGCGGCTCGTTGGCGAAGGTGCAGTGCAGGTCATCGCCCGCCACCGGCACCAGGGTGAAGCTGCTGCCGAAGCCGCTGGGTTCCTGCCCGCCGGCGAACACGTTGGTGCACGCATAGCTCGAGCGGTAGCCCGCCAGCGTGGCCGTGCCAGCCGCCGTCTCCGCCAGCGTGTAGGCGGCACCCGCCGTCGCCTCGATGGTCAGTGACTGCACCGGGGTGGTGCTGGTGCCGGTAGTGGTCACCGATCCGGGCGCCCCCGGACCCGATGCGCTGAGCGTGAACTGGTCGCCGGCCGCCAAGCGTCCGTACGGCAGGTACTTGTCCAGCAGGATGACGGGAGCCCGGTCGTTGATGAAGGTACAGGTCAGGTCGTCGCCGCTGGCGGGGGTGATGGAGAAGCCGCTGCCGGTGCCACTGGGCGTCTGTCCTCCTGCGCGCGCGTTGGTGCAGGTCCAGCGCGGGCTGTAGTGGGACAGCACGGTACTGCCGGCTCCTGCTTCGGTCAGCGTGTAGGTCGCGCCGACCGTGGCGGTGGTGTGGACAAGCGTCCCTGCGGCGTTACTGCCGGTACCGGCGGTGGTGACGGCTCCCGGCGCGCCTGGACCGCTCATCGACAGGATGAACTGATCCGACGCATTGCGACGCCCCTGCGGAAGTGTCTTCCGCAGCCTGATCACGGCCTGCCGCGTGTTGGTGAAGGTGCAGTTGATGTTGGTCGCGGCCTGCCCGATCGTCACCGTGCCGCTGGCCGCGCCCGGTGAATAAGTGATTGCGGCATCGGCGCCGGTGTTTCCCGTGCAGACCAAGGCCTTGCCGTATGCGTCCGCCGCACCCACATCGAAGACCTCACTGATGGTGTAGGTATTGCCCGCAGCCACGACGTAGGAGGCGGTCGCAGCATCGGTCTCATTGGGAGCATCGGCGACCGATGTCAGCGGTGCGCTCACGATGGGAGCCGGCGTACCGCTCACCGCTACGGTCACCGCATCACCGGGAGCGGCGTTCACCCATGTCTTGGACAGCGTGAGCCGCGGTGCCGCCGTATTGATGAAGGTACACGTGATGGCAGCGCCGTCACGCGTGGCGGTACCCGGGATACTCACCCCCGTAGCGGTTGCCGACCCCACCACACTCCCGGCCGCATTGCGGCAACTGGTACTCGTGTAGGTCCAGCCCACGGGCAGCGGCGTATTTTCGCTGAGACTGACGGGCGAATTCGCCGTCACGATGGCGAAGGGCTGGATTCCCGCCGACACCGAGCCGTCCACCTGTTCGGGCGTACCTGCGGCAGAGGTCGACACGATGCTGCCGGTATTCCGGGTGGTGTTGGTCAGGGTGAAGCCGAACGGTCCACCCGCCTGGCCGACCGTGGTCTTGAAGACGGTCAGCGAGGGATTGCAGACCGTCCAGCCGGCCGCCGTGTAGCTGCCCGAGCCGCTGGTGTCGTAGTACCGCAATACGACCTGAGACACGCGATAACCGGCGAAATTCAGGTACACGGTGCCGCGCAGATCGCCGATGTCGCCGGTCGGAGCGGTGAACCGGTTGCCGCCCGCGTAGCTGACGACCGGGGACGGGGCGAAGCTGTACATCGAACTGGTGATTGCGATCAGGGTACCGTTCTGGTCGTAAGCATTGACGATGATGTTGTCGCCTGCGTCCACGTCATGCAGGCGGAAGCTCAGGCCATCCACCCAAAATGGGGTGAATGGGTTGGAGGGGCTGCGGAACGCATAGGTGGATTCGATGTAATTGCTGGGTGAACTCGCGCTGCCGCTGTGCGCGATCCTGACACCGATGTCGCCTGGAACATGTTCGTCGTCTATCTGATCCGCGCTGATCGACGCACCGACCGCCTGCTGAGTGAGTATCAGGCGAGCCGTGCCCACGAAGACGAAATTGTCGCTGGTGACCGTCTGGCTGGGCCCCTGGCTGGCATAGGCCGCCCATGCATTCTTGCCGCCCACCGCGCACGTCTGCGCTTGCGCGACGGAGGCGGCACAGCAGGCCGCTGTGGCCGCAACCCCGATAATCCATCGCGATGCCTTCATGCGCTTGCTCACAGGCCAGCTCTCCGAAAAGCACCTCCTGCATTGAGGAGATGCCGAACGCCGCGCGGATCCCAAGCGCTCGCCACCGTGGCGGCAAGCAGCGCGGTTGGGTGTCCCGCAGAATGTGTCCCGCATGCGGGCACGGCGAGAACCTGCGCCATCGTGTGGTCGCTGCCTGCGGATACGGACTACCCCTCGGATCGGCCCGACGGGGCGGCGCCGGACGCGTTCCGGCGCGTCTTCTCGGCGGATGTGCCGAACCTCAACACGATGCACAGTTATGGGGCGGTGTCGGTCGCAAACGAATGCGACAGCGCGCCGAAGGGCGAGTGCAACGTGGGCGATGCGTGCAGCACCCTCAGCCCACATCAATGCGTCGTCGACGAAGCACGCCACTGCCGAGCGAGTTCCACGCCCTGGCGTCTCCCTGGTGCGGTCACCTTACGGACGGGCTGTCGCCCAATGACCCGATGACGCGAACATGACGGGCACTACCGGAAAGTCGGCGCCATCGTTCGCGGTGGCGCCCGGCGAACCCGGCAGCTGGGTGCGCTGACAAACGGCGATGTCGAACAGATAGCGGACCCAGCGGCGCTCGTGCTGCCGCCCAAGACCGCCTGGCGTGCCGGACAGAGCGGACTGACGGGACGACGCCTCAGGGGAAGCCCGTCGCGGTAGCCCTGCACAGCAGCGTGGCCGTTACCTGGCCGCCCACCGGCAAGCTGGGAATCAGCATGCCGGTACCGAGCAGCGTGGTGACAGGAACCGTGACAGCCGGGCACGCAGCACCGCCGGTGGCCGTGCAGGTGAACGTCGACGACGGAGCGATGCAGTCCAGCCCGGCTCCCGGTACATCCGTCAGGAGCGTGCCATCGGCCGCCACGGGACCATCGTTGTTCACCGTGATGGTGTAGGTGACCGTAGCACCGCTCTGCGCAGAGGTCGGAGTCGCCGTTTTGGATACCCGCACGTCCGCACGGAACAGGGTATTGGTGAACGTGCAGACCACGTCGGCACCCGCTGTGGTTGCCGCAGCATCCAGGACCACCTGGCGGGCCGCCAGATTCACCGCAGCGTTGCCGCCCGGGGGAAGACCCGTGCAGGCGATGTCGGTCAACCGGTAGTTGGCCGGCGGTGCGCCCTCGGTGATCGTGGTGACGGTGCTGGCGGCGCTCAACACCTGCGGAGCGCCGGCCACGGGCACCCCCGACGTTGCAGTGACCAGCGTCTGGCTGGCGACACCATTGGTGCCGCTGAAGGAGAAGCTGTCCGTGCCGTTCACGCTGATCTTGCGCACGGTCACGCGGGGCCGCTTCGTGTTGATGAATGTGCAGGTCAGATCGTCACCCGCCGCCGGCACGATGGCGAAGGATGTGCCGGTTCCGGATGGCGTCTGCCCTCCTGGACGCGTATTGGTACAGGCGTAGGTCGTGGCGTAGTTGGCAAGTACGGCACCGCCGGCGGCGGTTTCGGACAGGGTATAGGCGCTGTTCGCAGTGGCCGTCGCATGGGTCACCACGCCTGCCGCCGTGGTGTCGCTGCCGGTGGTGGTCACGGCCGCCGGCGCGCCGGTGCCGGCGATGGAGAGCGTGAACTGGTCGGTCGCCTGCGCGCGCCCGGCCGGGAGTGCTTTCTGCAGGCGCAGCGTCGTGCGCGAATTGGTGAAGGTGCACCACAGCGCTTCGCCGGCGACCGTACTCGCGGGCGGCAGCGTATAGGTCGCATTGTTGCGGGTGCCTACGGTGGCGCCGCTGGCGTTGGTGCAGGTCGCATCGACCAGGCTCCAGCCATTCGGCAACGCGTTCTCGGTGATGGTGACCTGGCCGCCGGGTGCGGCGACCGTGAACGGCTGCACGCCTGCCAAGGCATCACCATCCACCTGGGTCGGGCTACCAGCGCTGGTGGTGGTCACCGTGGCGGTGGTCTGCGTCGTATTGGTCAGCGCGAAGCCGAACGGGCCGCCAGCGATCGGCTGCGTGACCTTGGAGAGGGTGATCGGCACGCTGCACCCCCTGAGTTCGGCAATGGTGTAGGTCCCGCTGCTGGTGGTGTCGTAGTAACGGAACTCGATACGCCGTATCTGCAGGCCATTGAACGTCAGATTGACGGTGCCGCGTCGCTGGTTGTTCGGCGAATCGCCAGAGGGCGCGGTGAAGCGGTTGCCTCCGGCGTAGGACACGTACGGTGCGCCGTTGCTGCTATCGAACGAATAGTTGGCCGACGTCAGCGTGATCAGGTTGCCGTTCTGGTCGTAGGCATTGACCGTGACGTTGTCGCCGGCATCGATGTCGTGCAGCCGGAGCGAGAGATTGCTGACCGGCCGCCACACGGTCAGATCGGCCGGGTCCCGGAACTCCATGTCCGTCACCAGTACCGAACTGGGGCTCGTGTTGTTCTGCCCGATGCGGATACCCGGCTCGCTGGGAATTGTGCTCGTGCCTGGGTAGTGCTGGGCGTCGATGGTGTTGTTGTCGAAGCTGGCGCCGCCCGTTGCCGTATTACTGACCCGAAGCCGCGACGCACCGACGTAGGTATTGCTGTTGTTGATCAGGTTCTGGCTCAAGCCCGACTGTCCGGACAGCGCCGAGAAGGTGCGATAGGTGTCGGCGGGGCACACCTGTGCCTGGGCCTGCACCACCCCGCCCCCAATCAAGATGAGTCCGACCATTGCCTTGACTATCGTGTTGTTCATTGCCTCAACCATCCTCAATCGCGCGCAAATTGGGGGCTGCGAACCCGCGCTGGCGCGGAGTTCCGTCAGGCCGGACCGTTCATCACGTCGTTGGCGCTGCGCCTGCCCTCCGCCCGCTCGCCCGGCGTCGCCCTCGTGCGCCAGGCGCCAGGCAGCAGAACGACAGACACTGCTGTTCGACCTTGAACGAACTTCTTCGGAAGGGAAGCCGCTGGCAGGACATGGGCACCCCCTCCCATCTTCACTAACGTTCAGGATATGGGAGAAGGAGCAGGATCACGCGGCAAGCGCCATGGTTGACTGGCCCGCGCCGGATGTCGGGGCGCGGGGGGCAGCCCCGCCTCGGGGAAAGGCCGCAGCCTCTGCAAGGCAGGCGGCGCCTGAGCCCGACAGATCGGGACAAGGACGACGCCATCGGGGATCGCCAGTTCACGGCCGGAACCCTGACTGCGAACGCCCTCCCGACCCTCCGCATCCTTCGCGCCCGCACCCACCCTTCACGATCGACCGGCGGCCGGCGGCCAGCGGCCGGCGGAACACGTTGTCCCAGACCCATGCGCGCACATGTCGGAAGCCGCCTGCTGCAGCGTGCCAGCGCGAGTACGGCGAACGCACCTGGTCCTGGCGACGGTCTGGCCAGGCGAGCCCGCTGCGGGGTGGAGAGCCTGGATCGGACCGGCGGGATGATGATCGACTGACAGTGGACGCAGCCGCGTCCTGCATGCCGTGGCGACCACGAACAGGCAGGGGGATGGAATCAAGGAACCTTGCCTGATGTGCGGCCACTGCACCGAGCGCGCGGCGCTCGCCGAGCGCGTGCGCGCGCTGCAGGCGGAGGCGACGCCGTCTCCTGACCCGCTGCTGTCGACGATCCACCTGCAGGAGATGCGCCATTGGCGCCAGCCGGCCTGGCTGGAAGCGGCGCAGAACGATCCCATAGCTCCCCTCGTGGTGATGTGCCGCACCTGGACGGACGCGGCGCATGGGGGACAGGGCGAACTGCCGCACGACCTGCTGCCCGCGCCGATGCGTGACCGCGTGCAGGCCTGGCGCGCCCGCACGGACCTGCCGACGATGGCCGCCGGGCCGGCGGCCCTGCAGGATGCCCTGACGGAACTGGATGCCTACCTGGGCGGCTGGCTGCACCTGCCCGACCGCCCCGGTGCGCGCTGGGACGACGCGATGCTGCACGAACGCCTGCCGTACGTATCGCGGGCACTGGACACGCTGGTGCTGTACGCACCGGACGACGAGCGCCTGACCCTGCTGGCCCTGTCCTCGCCCGACACCACCTCGCCGTTCAGCGCCATCGACCTGTGGTTGCAGCGACGCGCGCTGCGGGCGCTGGCTTCGCGCCATGGCATCGCCTTCGTCACCGGCCTGCTGCCGCACCTGCGTAGCGGCGCGGTGCTTGCATTGGTGCTGCATGGCGACCTCGACACGGCAGCGCTGCGCATGCTCCGCGACGCCCTGCGCCAGCGGCCCGACAACGGCGACGAGAGCGCATGCGACCTCCGCACGGCGCTTGAACTGATGCTGGATGCGCCTGATGGCGTGACGCCCTGAGCCGCGACGCCAGCGACGAACGCCGGCGGACCCACCCTGCGTCCACCGGCGTGCGTCTCCCCTAGAGCGCCATGTAGAACAGGTCCTCCGGCAGCAACGCCGGATCCACCATCCCCTTCAGATCCACGAACATGCCGTGCGGTCGCAGCGACTGTTCGGCCTGGTCGTAGATGCGCGTCATGAATTCGGCGTGCGGCACCGCCAGCACCAGCACGTCCAGGTCGCCCCAGTCGGTCTCGTCTTCCAGTTCGATTCCGAACGCCGCGCGGCTTTCGTAGACGTCGGCGCGCGGGTCGGCGATGTGCGCCTGGATGCCATAGATGGCAAGCGCCTGCGCCAGTTCCACCGTCTTGGAGTTGCGGATGTCCGGCACGCCTTCCTTGAAGGTGATGCCCAGCAGGCCGACGCGCGCGCCGCGGATGCGGATCTCCTGCGCGGCCATCGCCAGCACGATGCGGCTGGCGATGTACGCCGGCATGCCTTCGTTGACCTGGCGTGCAGCGGCGATCAGCCGGGGGTGGTACCCCCTCTCCTGCGCCGCGGCGGCCAGGTAGTAGGGATCGATGCCCACGCAGTGGCCCCCCACCATGCCGGGCGAGAACGGCAGGAAGTTCCATTTGCTGGCCGCTGCGCGCAGCACGTCGGCGACGCGGATGCCGAGCAGGCCGCAGATTTGCGCCATCTCGTTGATCAGCGCGATGTTGACGTCGCGCTGGGTGTTCTCCAGCAGCTTGGCCGCCTCGGCCACCTTGATGGAATCGACCGGGTGCACGCCGGCGCCGACCACCGCGCCGTACACCGCGGCTACCAGGTCCAGCGTGCGCCGGTCCTGCGCCGCGACCAGCTTGACGATGGAGGCGAACCCGCGGCGCACGTCGCCCGGATTGAGCCGCTCCGGGCTGTAGGCGAGCTGGA
Organism: Pseudoxanthomonas sp.; assembly: GCF_035999195.1. Lineage (NCBI taxonomy): Bacteria > Pseudomonadati > Pseudomonadota > Gammaproteobacteria > Lysobacterales > Lysobacteraceae > Pseudoxanthomonas > Pseudoxanthomonas sp. The sequence continues at coordinate 339,118 of NZ_DASYGY010000004.1, read as the reverse complement.
AGTCCACGCCGCACCGCAGCCCGCTGGCGTTTTCCAGCGCCGGTCCGCAGATCTTCTCGGTGGTACCCGGATACACGGTGGACTCGATCACCACCGTCGCACCCCGCGGCATCACCGCCCCGATCGTCGCGCAGGCCTGCTCCAGTATCGCCAGATCCGGCTTGCCGGCCGGCGTGAGCGGCGTCGGCACCGCCACGATGAAGAAGTTGCTTTCGGCCAACGCCGTCGTCTCGGCGTGCAGCGACAGCCTGCTGCGCGCCAACACCTCCGGCGCCACCTCGCCGGTACAGTCGATGCCGTTGCGCAGTGTCGACAGCCGCGTTTCATCCACGTCGAAGCCGACGGTGGGGAATCTCTCCGCCATCGCCACCGCCAACCGCAGGCCCACGTACCCAAGCCCGACCACCGCCACGGCCACGTGGTCCAGCAGGCTGGCATCGCCGGCCGTCGGCGGACCCTCCTGGTGCCCGATGCAGGCGGCCATGCACGCGTGCGCGGCGGGCGATGCATCCACCATCGGCAGATCGCCCGTGCAAGCGTCGTCGTATCCGGGCGCAACGGGCCGATCGGATCTCGACCGGAGGGGCGGAGAGTCGCGGCGTTGCATGATGTCCTCCTCACGTTCGACCAGCGGAACTTGGGTGGTGCCAATCTGGGACGCATTTGGCGGAAGGTCACCGTCCGGAAAGACGGCACATTCGTGGGCCGCGATCCGATCCTGCCGCCCCTGGAAAAGTGAACTCACACCAGACAGACGGCAGGGAGACAAGGCGTACAGTGGTCCCGTCGTCGGCGCCGCTGCGGCTGCCGCCCTTCGTACCGCTCCGCCGCCGTCGCGCACGCAACCGCACGCGGCATGGAGACGGAACGTATCCACGGGGATACGTCGTGGCGCCAGGACCATGCCACGCCACAGATGCCATGCCGGCACCGGCTGCACGTTGCGACTGGAGGACACCATGTCGTCCGCTGACCCGCACGTCCTGTCGACCAAACTGCGCGCGCCGCGCGGGCCCGCCTCGGCCATCGAGCGGCCACGGCTGGCGATGCCGCCGCTCGATGCCCTGCCGAAGGTGGTGCTGATCGTCGCTGCGGCCGGCTTCGGCAAGACCACGCTGATCAGGCACTGGCACCAGCAGCTGGGCGGGCGGGCGGTATGGCTGTCGCTGGACCGCGACGACCAGGATCTCTTCGTCTTCCTGCGCCACCTGATCGCCGGCTTCAACCGCGTGCGGCCGGTGATCTCGGCGGCCACGGCCAGCTTCGTGGAGGGCCGCGTGTCCGCGCTCGACAGCGACGAGATCACCATCAGGATCGCCAACGACCTGGATCGCCTGGACGATGACCGCGTGCTGTTCCTCGACGACTACCACCTGGCCGAAACGCCTGCGCTCAACGACCTGGTGCACCAGTTGATCGAGCGGTCGCCCGCGCGCCTGCACGTGGTGATCGCCAGCCGGGTGGCGCCGGCGCTGCCGGTCGCGCGCTACCGCGGGCGCAACGCGCTGCTCGAACTCGGCACGCACGCCCTGACCTTCAACCGCCACGAGGCCGATGCGTTCCTGGCGCAGGTCCGTGGCCTGCGGCTGGCGCCACGCGAACTCGACCTGCTGCTGCGGCACACCGAAGGCTGGGGCGCCGGCCTGCACCTGGCGACCCTGTTCCTGAAGGACCGCGGCGACGCACGCCGCGCGATCCTGGGCCTGTCCGGCGATACCCGCGACATCGCCGACTACCTGGCCACCGAAGTGGTGCGCCGGCAGCCACCGGCGATCGAGCACTTCCTGCTGCACTCCTCGATCCTCGACCGCCTGAACGCCGACGTCTGCAACGCGCTGCTCGGCATCGACGACGCGCAGGCGATGATCGAACAGGTCGAGACCCTGGGCCTGTTCCTGTTGCCGCTCGATGCCCGGCGCCACTGGTACCGCTATCACCACCTGTTCCGCGATTTCCTGCGCGCGCAGCTCAGGCGCCGGCATCCGGACGCGCTGCCGGCGCTGTACCGCAAGGCCAGCCTGTGGTTCGCCGATGCCGGACTGCAGGAGGACGCCGTCGACATGGCGCTGGACGCGGACGATTTTGACCAGGCCGCGATGCTGGTGGAGCGCTTCGCGGTCGACATGATCAAGCGGGGACACATCCCGCAGGTCGCCCGCTGGATCCAGCGCTTCCCGCCGCAGGTGCTGGAACAGAATCCGCGGCTGCCGCTCTACCAGTGCTGGGCGGTCGCGCACATGGCGCAGGTGCAGCTGGCCGAAGCGCTGCTGCAACGCGTCGAAGCGGCTGCCGACACGCTGTGCCAGGGCGACGACGCGTCGCGTCGCGTACTGGAAGCGGAGATCCATACCCTGCGCGCCATCGTGGCGCTGATGGCCGACGACATCGGACGCGCGCACGCGCTGTCGTCGGTGCGGTTTCCGGACACGCCGCCGTACCACTTCCTGTCCGGGTGCCTGGCCAACGTGGCCGGGCTGGTGGCGCTGGCCCGCAGCGAATTCGCGCCCGCGCTGGCATCCGCCGGATCGGCCAGGCACTTCCATGCCCGCTCCGCCTGTTCCTACGGCATCTGCTACAGCCATTGCATCAGCGGACTCGCCGAACAGGCGCAAGGCCGGCTGTCCGATGCGCGCACGCAGTTCCTGCGCGCGCTCGATGTCGCCGTGCACGCCAGCGGCGAGCACTCGTTCAACGCCGCCATGCCGCGCGTGCTGATGGCCGTGCTGCATTACGAAACCAACGCGCTCGACGACGCCTACGCGATCCTGGAGAACGACCTGCCGCTGGTCGACGAATGCGCCTACGTGGACATCCGCACCGGCGGCTTCGTGGCGATGGCCGGCATCCTCGGCGCGCGCGGCCAGGTCGCTGCCGCCCTCGCCCACCTGGACCAAGCCGTCACGATCCCCGTCGAATCGGCGTTCGAGCGCACCTGCGCGCTGGCCCACAGCGAGAGCATCCGCCTGCGCCTGCTGGCCGGCGATGTCGCCGGCGCGCGGCGGTTCGCGCGGCACAGCGGCATCGACGACGGCATCGCGCTGCCGATGGTGTGGTCGCGCCCGGCCGGGTTGCGCGCGATCAGCCAATGCCGGCTGCTGATCGCCGAAGGCCACGCCGATGCGGCCATCGCCCCGCTGCAGGCGCTGGCATCGCTGGCCAGGGACGCGACGCGACGCGCCCGCCGCATCCAGATCCTGTCCCTGCTGGTCGTCGCGCTGGCGCAGATCCACCGGCACGACGCGGCGCTGGCGACCGCGCGCCGGATCCTCGCGCTGGGCGCCGAGCAGGGTTTCCTGCGCAGCATCCTCGACCAGGGCCCGGCGGCGGGCGGCATCTTCGTCGCGTTCGCCCGCGAACGCGGGGGCGTGTCGGTCCTGTCGCCGATCGAGGCGGACTACCTGGCGCGCATCTGCGCTGCCGTCGGAGAACCCGTGGTCCATACCGCCATGCCGTTCCCGGCCGGCACGCGCATCCCGTTCCTGGTCAACGGCGTGGCCGACACCCTGACCGGGCGCGAACTCAAGGTGCTGCGCCTGCTGGCCGAAGGGGCCAGCAACCTCCACATCGGCGCCACGCTCTTCATTTCGGTCAACACGGTGCGCTGGCACGTGGCCAACATCCTCGGCAAGCTGCAGGTGGAGAACCGCACGCAGGCCGCCGCCGCCGCGCGCGAACTCGGGCTGGCCCCGTAGCGCGGCGCCGTCACTGGCACGGGATGGGATGCGCCACGCGCTCCAGCGCCGCCTGCTCGCGGGGTTCGAGATCCGGCAGGACGTCGAAACCGGTCGCATCCTCGATCGCATCGATGCTGGCGACGAAATCGCCGAGCTGGGAGTTCTCCGGCAGCACCTCGTTGGGCATCACGGCAGCCCACGCGCGCAGGTCGCCGGCCGGCGCGCGGTAGACGAGGATCTTCCACGTGTGGGTGGGAATGACCACGCCATCGCCGATGGTGTCGACGGTGATGAACTGCACGTCGCGCGCGGTGTAGATCATCGGGCCGCTGATCACCCACTTCGACCCGCGCACCGGACCGGTGGTGCGCGCACAGGCTTCCAGCCGCGCCCACTGGCCACGGTTCATCGCGCGATGCTGCGGCACCGCGTTGGAGAGGTAGAAGGTATCGGCGATGCGCTCCGCACTGCTGGAATGCGCCTCGGCCGGCGCCATGTGGCCGATGTCGATGGGAAACAGGCCGGCGCGCGTGCGGTGCTGCGAGGAGCCCGCGTAGTCGGCCGGTACGGCACGCGCGCCCCGGAGCGCGGGATCGGCCTTGAACGACAGGCCGTCGCGCTCGACGTTGTGCTGCAACGAACGCGTGGTGTATCGCTCGCATACCCAGTACGGCGTCTTCAGGTCGGTGCTGTGCAGCAGCGCGTAACCGGCGCGCACCACGCGTTCGGTGCCACCGACATCCAGCCCGCGGCGCGGCACCGGCTCGCCGAAGGGACAGTGGGATGTCTCCGACGCCGACGCCCGCGCGGTCGTGGTGGCCGCGACCGGATCTTCCGTCGTCGGCGGAGGGGGCGGTGCGGCATCGCCCGCCATCGCCGATGCGTCGACGGCGTCCTCCGCCATCGCGACGGACGCGCTTTCGTCGTGGAAGTACGGACGGCTGACCGCATCGGCAGGAATGCGGCTGGGCACCTGCTTCACCTCGGGCTCGCCCCGCACCGCACGCACCGGTCCCCGCGTCGTGCAGCCCGCGGCCGCGACGCCCAGCAGGAGCAGCAGGGCCAAGCGCGGCCACGGACGAAGGTGCGGTGAAAGGCGCATCGTGGGCATCCGGTTGCGGGCAGGCGGGCGGGTCCCGTGCAACGACCGGCCTGGCCGGCCGCACGTATCGCGGGATCTCCTGGTGACACGCAGGCGCCTGCGCGGGGCGGCCATGCGGGCAGGTCGACATGTCCCGCAACCGCGCGAGGCGGTCATGCCCGCTCCGGCATCGGCGGGGGCTCGACTGAAAAGGTCAGGCAGCGGAGAGCTTGAGCTTGCCCACGCGCTTCAGGTCGACATGTTGCCGGGCCACCCACAGATCATGGGCATCCTGCATGGCAAGCCAGCTCTCGGGAGAGCGGCCCACCGCCTTGGACAGGCGGAGTGCCATCTCGGGAGTGACACGGCTCGTACCCTTGAGGATGCGGCTGAGCGTGGAAGCGGCCACATCCAGTTTTTCCGCAAGCTCGCGCCCGCTGACGCCATGCGGCTCGAGGTAAATCTCGGTGATGAACTCGCCGGGATGCGGCGGGTTGTACATGGCCATCAGTGATAGTCCTCATAGTCCAGGACGTAGGCGTTCCCATCCTGGAACCCGAACGTCAGTCGCCAATTGCCATTGACCGTAATGGACCAGCGTCCGCGCATGGGTCCCTTGAGCGGATGCAGCCGGAACCCGGGAATGTCCATATCCTCGACGACCTGCGCCGTGTCCAGGGCAGCAAGCTGCATGCGAAGCCGTTTGGCATGGCTGGCCTGCACGCCGGAGGTGCTCCAGGTCTCAAAGAGCTTCCGCAGGCCTTTGTGCCGGAACGATTTGATCACGTTGCCAGCATACCATGTTGCGCATCACGCAACACTCGACCTGCTCAGCAAGCGGGCGTACTGGCTGGCTCACACTCTGCCGCGAAAGGGACCCGATTCACTGCATGGCGCGTTCAAGCACGTCACAAGCCGCCGTTGCGCGATACGGCCAACATCACTTCGCCCCATGCCGCTCGCGGATCACCTGCAGGCGTTCGCGGTAGTACAGCGAATCGGCGGCCTTTTCGGGCGGATGGTCGGCCAGCCAGTCCAGCGCCTCCTGCAGGATCGCGGCCTTGTCGGCCTCGGGGGCTTCAAGCGCGGTATCCACGCGGTCGAGTTGCAGGATGACCTCTTCGCGGGTCGAGGCGTTCATGTGGGGCGCTCCGTCAGGAAAGGCCCCAGCCTAGGCCGCGCCGTGTATGCGTCGCGTCACGGCGTCGCCGCATGCGCGCGTCGGCCCAGTTCGATCAGCATCCGCGACGCCAGATACAGGCGCGGCGGGATGGAATCGATCTCGATGTATTCGTTGCGCGCGTGGTAGCCCCAGCCCGCCAGGCCCAGCCCTTCCAGCACCGCGGCCTTGCCGGAGCGCCCCGCGAAGCCGGCATCGGTGCCGCCGTTGGTGGTGGGATGCATCAGCAGCCGCCGGCCGTCGAGTTCGGCGTAGATGTCGCGGGCCAGGTCGGCCAGCGCGCGGCCGCGGTCGCCGGCCACGTAGATCGGTCGCAGCGGCTCCAGCGTCACCGTCGTGGTGGTGTCGGGCACCAGCGGACGCTCCTTCACCTTCGCCTGCAGCGCCGCGAGCAGCTTCTCGTTGCTGTCGGCCTGCATCACCCGCACGTCGCCGCCGGCCTCGGCACGCTCGGGAATCTGGTTGCGCGCGGTGCCGGCACTGGCGGTGGTCCAGTTGAGCTGCGCGCCGGGCACGCCGGCCGCCACGTCCTTCGTCTGCACCACCTGGTGCGCCAGTTCCAGCAATGCGTTGCGGCCCTGCTCGGGCGCGGCGCCGGCGTGCGCGGACAGGCCCTGCACCGTCATCCGCACCTGCGAGGTGCCGGCCGCGCTCAACAGCACGCCTTCGTGTTCGATCACCGCCTTGGCCGGTGACGGCTCGAACGACAGCACCACGTCGTGGTCGGCGGCGAGCGTGGCGATGGTCTCGCCGGATCCGGGCGAGCCGATTTCCTCGTCCGGATTGAACAGCACGGTGACGGTGGCGTAATCGGTCCAGCCGCGCGCCTTCAGCAGCGCCAACGCATGCAGGATCACGGCGATACCGCCCTTGTCGTCGGCGATGCCGGGTCCGTACAGCAGGTTGCCTTTCTGTTGGTAGGGTTCGCGTGCCAGGATGCCGCGGTCGTACACCGTGTCGGCATGGGCGATCAGCATCACCTTCAGTGCGCCGTTGCCGGTGAACACGCCTCGTACCAGGTCCGGGCCGCCGGTGGCGGAGGGCAGGCGGTCGACCCGGGCATCCAGCGCGCGCAGCCGCGTGTCCAGGTACGTCATCAGCGTGTCGACGCCTTCGTGGTCGGTCGAACCGGATTCGGTCGTCACCAGCGCGCGCAGCGTTTCGATCACCGCCGGCTGCGCCTGCGTCGCCGCATCCCTCAGCGCCGTGTCGGCCTGCGCGGCCCGGGCCGACGCGCCGACACCTGCGGCAAGCAGCATCAACACCGTGGACTGCAACGCGGTACGTGCGATCTGCATGGCATCACTCCTGTGCGAAAGCGATCAGAACCGGTATTCCACGCCCAGGCCCGGGCCCTGCATCGTGGTGTCGAAGCGGAAGCCGCCGCCGGTCTCGAAGTCGGTCGACAACCGCCGGTAGCCGGCGATCACCGCGAGGCGTTCGTTGAGGTCGTAGCCGGCCAGCAGCATCAGGTCGGTGGACAGGTCGGACTCGCCGGCGCCGGCCAGGACCCAGCCACCGACGAACATGCCGTTGCCGAATCCATGGCGCCCCTTCAGGCCGACCTGCGCATCCACCCAGCGGTGCGACTGCTCGCCTGCGTACTGCTGCGGAATCGGTGGCGGAGTCGGTACCGGCACGGCGTAGGCCATGCGCACGCGCGCGGACCACACGCGCACGCCGGCCACCAGGTCCAGGTGCGAACGCTCGCGTTCCACCAGACCGTAGCGCCAGGCCACCAGCCCGCTGGTGGTGCGCGTCTTCAGGCGCACCGGCAGGGCGGCACCGGCGACCGGCACGTGGACCGTGGTGGAGAGCTTGGCGAACTGGCCGTCCAGCAGCAGGCCGTGGCGGCCCCTGCGTGCCTCGAAGGCGCCCATCGCGCCGGCGTCGAGTTCTTCCAGCGAGTCGCGGAAGCTCTTGGACGTCCGCAGGGTCACCGGCAGGCGCGCGTGCGCGAAGGTGCCCTCGGTCGACGAGCCCCACACGTACGGCGTGAGCCGGAACGTCCAGGCGTCGTCCTGCGTGTCCTGCGCGTGCGCCGTCGCCGGCGCCACCCACGCCAGCCCTGCCAGTATCCAACCGCAGCGGATGATCGCCATGCCGTTCCCTCCTGGACGCCGCGCCGGTCCCCGCGGCGGGTGGCGGAATGCCGCCACGCCGCGTTCCCACCGGACCTGTTTAGCACCAATGTGAGACCGGTACCAGCACGCGCCGTCCGGCATCGGCCCACGTCCTGTCGACCGGCCGCGCAGCGATCCCCTCACTGGAGGCCATCCGTTCGTCTGTCGGCCGAGGGAGTCGTTGCATGCCGGTCGTCCGTCCCCGTCCTGCGTCCACCGCCCGCGCCGTCGCCAGGACGCGGCGCCACCGCCGGGCCAGCGCATGAGCACGTCCGCCGTCCGCGCCCTGGCGCTGTTCGACGACTACCTCACGCTCGCACCGGCAGTCCGGGCCGAAGCGCTGGCGTCGCTGGCGCAGTCGGATCCGGACACCCACAGGGTGCTGCACCGGCTGCTGGCGTCGGACGCGGCGCTGGATGGCGGTGAGCAACCGGACCTGCTGGACCGGATCCCGGACACGCTGGCGACCCGGGCAGCGTCCGCGGCGCATGCCCACGACCCGCTGTTGGGCCAGCGCTTGGGGCCGTGGCGGATCGACCGCGTGGTCAGCATCGGCGGCATGGGCACCGTGTACGAAGCGCAGCGCGCCGACGGCCAGTACCGGCAGCGCGTGGCGATCAAGTGCATCCGCCGCGAGCTGTCCTCGCCGGCGCTGGTGGCCAGCTTCCTGCGCGAGCGCGAGACGCTGGCCGCGCTGGAACATCCCGGCATCGCCCCGCTGATCGACGGCGGGGTGGACGGCAGCGGCAACCCCTGGTTCGCCATGCGCTACATCCAGGGCGACCCGATCGACGTCTGGTGCGACCGCCGCCGCGCCAACCTGCGCAAGCGGGTGGCGCTGCTGGTGCAGGCCTGCGACGCGCTGGTCTACGCGCATGCCGAGCAGGTGCTGCACCAGGACATCAAGCCGTCCAACGTGATGGTCACGCACGACGGTCAGGTGCAGTTGCTGGACTTCGGCCTGACCGCATCGCTGACCGCGCCCGGCAGCGTGCCGCGGCTGGCCATGTCGCAGGGCTACACGGCGCCGGAGGCGCTGACGGCGACCGCACCGCAGGTGACCGCCGATGTGTGGTCGCTGGGCAGGATGATGTACTCGCTGCTCGGCGGCCTGCTGCCGCACGACCGCTCGCCGCTGCAGTGGGTGCAGGGGCCGGCGCCCGACGGCGATGCGGCACCGCCGCCGATGTCCGACCTGGCCGCGACCGTCACGGTCCAGGCCGCGCGCGCGCGCGGCGCGCGCTCGGCGGCGGTGCTGGCGCGGCGCCTGGCAGGCGATCTGGACGCCATCGCGCTGCGTGCCACCGCGCCGCAGCCGCAAGCGCGCTATCCCACGGTCGCCGCCCTGCGCGCGGACCTGCAGGCCTGGCTGCAGACCCGGCCGGTGCAGGCCCGCGCCGGTGGACTGGCGTACCGGCTGGGCCGCGCGGTGATGCGCCACCCCATCGCGACCACGATCGTCGGTACCTGCGTGGCGCTGCTGGTGGCCGGTGGCGGCGGCGCGGTCTGGCACGCCCGGCACCTGGCGCACGAAGCGGCCGAAGCCCGCGCGCTGTCGCAGGTGTTCGAACAGACGGTCGGCACCGCCACCCTGTCCGGCCTGAGCGCCACGCCGATGTCCTCGCAGCAGCTGCTGGCCGACGCCGAACGGCGCATGCGCGCGCTCGACCTGCAGGACCATCCCAACGTGCAGGCGCGCGGCCTGGCGATCCTGGCGCGCAACTACATGGCCGTCGGCGACTACACGCGGGCCACGGCGCTGGCGCGCGAAGCCGGCACGCTGCAGCGCGACGATCCCGCGAACACCGCCGCCACGCTGGCCGCGCTGCTCAACCTGCAGGGCAAACCGGTGGAGGCCGGCCGCGTGGCGGAGCAGGCGTTGGCCGCAGCGGACGACGACACCGCGGTCGCCACCCGGTTGCAGCTGCTGACCGAACAGGCGCGCAGCCAGTGGCACCGCATGCAGCACGCCGACGCCGACCGCTCCCTTCAGCAGGCGCTGGCCCTGGCCGAGGGCAGCGGCGACGCGACCGCGCAGGCCGAGCTGCGGACCCTGCGCGGCGAGTGGGCACTCCGGCTGATGCGCTTCGCCGACGCCGATACCGACCTGCAGGCCGCCATCCGCCTGTCGCGCGATCACGCGCCGCTGGTGGCGCACGCGGCGCGCCTGCTGGCCGCCCACGCGCTGATGACGCAGGGCCGCATGGAAGAAGGCCACGCTGCCGCCACGCAGGTGCTGGCCGACTACCGTCGCCTGCTGGGCGATGAGCATCCGCTGGTCGGCCGCAGCTGGCGCCTGCTCGCGCACGGCGACTGCGTGCGCGGCCAGTTCGAGCCCTGCCTCGCCGCGATCGAACGCGCCGAAGCCATCGTCCGCCGCGATTTCGGCGAGCAGCACCCGGAATACGCCGACGTGCTGCGCGTGCGTGCGCTGGCGTCGATGCTGGACCCGGCCAGCACGAGCGACGGCACCGCCCTGCTGCGCCGCGCCGATGCCATCCTGCGCGCGACCTACCCGCCGGACCACGCCGACGTGCTGCGGATGGAATCGATGCTGGCGCGCCGCCTGCTGACGCTGCCGGCCGCCACGCCGGCCGCGCGCCGGCAGCAGGTGGAAGACGTCATCGGCCAGTTGCACGCCACCCTGGTGCAGAGCCGGCGCAGCGGCCTGCCGGTGCCGGCCTCTCACCGCGTCACCCTGGCCGAGGCGCTGATGGAACGCGACCGTCCCGGCGACCTCGCGCAGGCGCGCCGCCTGCTGGAGGAAAACCGCGTGCTGCTGCGCGCCTACACGCCGGACTTCGGCTGGCGCCTGCTCAACGAACACCTCGACGCCGAGCTGGCGCTGCGCGAGGGCGATCTGAACCGCGCCGGGGCGCGCCTGTCCGACCTGCTGTCCACGCTGCCGAACTGGCAGAGCACACCGGCGCAGCGCAGGATGCTCGGACAGGTGCTGGTGCTGCGCGCGGACCTGGCCGTGCGACGCGGCGACCGCGCGCAGGCACGCATCTGGCTGGACAAGGCGCTGGCGCACAGCCTCGCCACCTCCGGCCCCGCGCATGCCGATACCGAGTCGATCCGCGCCACCCTGGCCGCGTTCGAGCGCACCGGCCGCATCGCCCTCGCCGAGTGACGGCATCGCCGCGCGACGGCGGACGTAACCTTTTCCGCACTGCGCGCGAAGTCTTCTGCGAGAGGGACATCCGGCACGGTGCCGGCCCCTCCGGTCCACCTACAGGAGACTTCCCGATGTCGAGCCCCTTCGCTTCCGCTGTTCCCGCCTTCGCCCTCGCCGCCGCCCTCGGTTCGGCCCTGGCCATGGGCGCCACGCCCGCCTCCGCCGCCGACAAGGCCGCCAAGGAACGCTGCTACGGCGTGGCCCTGGCCGGCAAGAACGATTGCGCCGCCGGCCCCGGCACCACCTGTGCCGGCACCTCCAAGACCGACTACCAGGCCAACGCGTGGAAGTACGTGCCGGCCGGTACCTGCACCAAGATGCCGTCGAAGACCTCGCCGACCGGCTTCGGCCAGCTGGCGGCGTTCACGCCCAAGCCCGCCAAGGCCGGTTGATCGCGACGCCGGAGATGCGACGGTGACCCGTACGTCCCTTCCCCGTGCCACCGATCGTCTCCCGGTCGATGCCGGCCTGCCCACGCAGGCCGGCATCGGTTTCAAGCCGGTGCATTTCGATGCGCTGATGGGCGATCCGCAGCCGCCCGGTTTCATCGAGGTGCATGCGGAAAACTATCTGGGCGCGGGGGGCACGCCACACGCGCACCTGTCCGCGCTGTGCGAACGCCTGCCGCTGTCGGTGCACGGCGTCGGCCTGTCGCTGGGTGGCGAAAGCCCACTCGACACCGTCCACCTGGCGCGCGTGCAGGCCCTGCTCGCGCGCTGCCGGCCGGCGGTGTTCTCCGAACACCTGGCGTGGTCGACGCACGACGGCCGATTCTTCAACGACCTGCTGCCGCTGCGCTACGACGCCGCCTGCCTGGCCCGCGTCTGCCGCCACATCGAACAGGTGCAGGAACAGCTTGGCCTGCAACTGCTGCTGGAAAATCCCAGCACCTATTTCACCGTCGCCGGCAGCACCTACAGCGAGCCCGACCTGCTGTCGGCCATCGTGCAGCGCACCGGCTGCGCGCTGCTGCTGGACGTCAACAACGTGCATGTGTCCTGCCACAACCAGGGCCACGACCCGCTCGCCTACCTCGCCGCGCTGCCGCTGCACTCGGTGCGCGAGATCCACTTGGCCGGCCACGCGCGCGATGTCGATGCCGTCGGCGAGACGGTGCTGATCGACGACCATGGCGCACCGGTCGACGACGCGGTGTGGTCGCTGTACCGCCATGTGCTGAAGCGCACCGGGCCGCTGCCCACGCTGATCGAGTGGGACACGCACGTGCCCGACTACGCCACCCTGCGCGCACAGGCGCGGCAGGCGCAGGCGTGCTTGGACGACGCCGCCACGCGGCGCGCCGCAGCATGAGCGCCGCGGCCACCCTGCACGGCGCCTTCGCGACCGCGCTGCGGCATGCGGCCACCTTGCCTGCGAGCGTCGCCGGCGAGCGCGCCGTGCGCCGCCTGGCGATCCACCGCAACACCTTCGTCGTCAGCCTGGTCGATGCGCTGGCCGCGTCGTTTCCGGTGACGCAGGCGCTGGTGGGCGAAACATTCTTCAGCGCGATGGCGCGCGAACGCGTGCTGGCGGATCCGCCGCGATCACCGGTGCTGACCGACTATGCGTTGGACTTCCCCGATTTCATCGCCGGCTTCGCGCCGGCCGCCGTCGTCGCCGGCCTGGCCGACGTGGCGCGCATCGAAGCGCTGCGCATCCGCGCTTACCACGCCGCCGATGCCGTGCCGCTGCCCGACGCCGCCTACCACGCCCTGCTGCAGGCACCGACGCGCCTGCCCGGTACGCGCATCACCCTGCATCCGGCCTGCGCCTGGTTACGTGCGTCGCATGCCGCACTGACCGTGTGGCAAGCGCACCAGGGACTGACCGATCTGGCCGACGCACGACTGGACGACATCGACACCACCGTGTCCGAAGACGTGCTGGTCGCGCGCCCGGCCTTCGACATCACGGTGACCGCACTGCCGGCCGGCGCCCTCGCCTGGCTCGACGCGCTCGCCGCCGGCCACGCGCTCGGCGAGGCCTTCGCCCTGGCGCATGCGTCCTCACCGCACACCGATGACGGCGCGCTGTTCGCCCTGCTGCTGGCGCATGGCCTGGCCATCGCCTTCGATCCTCCAACGGAGTCCTGATGTGAGCACGCTCGATACCTCCATGACCGCACGACCCCAACGCGCCGCCGCACGCCGCATCGCCGGAACGCTGGCGCACTTCGCCCGCGTCCCGCACAGCCTGATCGCGCTGCCGGCGCGCGTGTCGGTGGCGGTGACGTTCTGGCTGTCCGGGCAGACCAAGATCGAAGGGCTGGTGCTGGACCCGCTCGGCGGCACGGTGCAGTTGGAATGGCCGCGGATCTCGGAGAACGCCATCGAACTGTTCCGCAGCGAATACGCGCTGCCGCTGCTGCCGCCCGAGCTCGCCACGTACTTGGCGGCGGTCGCCGAACACGTGTTCCCGCTGTTGCTGGTGATCGGCCTGGCCAGCCGGCTGTCGGCGCTGGCACTGCTGGCGATGACGCTGGTGATCCAGGTGTTCGTGTATCCGGCCGCGTTCGCCACGCACGGCCTGTGGGCGGTGTCGCTGCTGTACGTCATGGCGCGCGGACCGGGCGTGCTGTCGCTGGACGCCCTGATCGCACGCCGCTGTGGCGTGTCCGCACGCTGACTTGGCAGACCCCGATGCGAGCCGCATGATGGCCACTCTCCTCGCTTTCCCGTCACCCGTCGTGGTCGAGCCGCAACGCACCGATGCGATGCCTGCCGACGCCCAGCAGACGCCTGCCGGCGACGACGATGCGTGGGGCCACTGGATGGGGCGCGCGCAGGGTGGCGACAACGCCGCCTACCACGCGCTGCTCAGCGCCATCGCGCCGTACCTGCGCGCCATCGCACGGCGCTACCTGGGCGACCGCGAGGATGCGGAGGACGCCGTGCAGGACATCCTCATCATCGTGCACGGCGTGCGCCACACCTACGAACCCGGGCGCCCGTTCAAGCCGTGGCTGGCCACCATCGCCACGCGCCGCTGCATCGATGTGCTGCGCCGGCGCGCGCGTCGGGTGCAATACGAAGTGCTGGCCGAGGAACCGTTCGACCGCATCGACGAGGACAGCCCCGGCCCCGACGATGCCCTCGCCCGCGGCCAGGCCGCGCAGCACGTACGCCGCGCGGTGGCCGACCTGACGCCGCGCCAGCAGCAGGCCATCGAACTGGTGCACCTGAAGGACCTGTCGTTGAATGAAGCCTCGTCGGAAAGCCGGCAGAGCGTCAGCGCGCTGAAGGTGGCCTGCCACCGCGCGCTGAAATCGCTCCGGCACGCACTGGGCAAAGAGGACGTCCCCCATGACTGATACCCGCCGCCTGATCGACCAGCTTGCCGCGCGCGCCGAACCGGTGCGCCCGCTCTCCTCGCCGCTGCGCCGCACGGCGCTGTGGGTGGTACTGGCGGCGGTGCTGATCGCGATGATCGCCTCGGTCTACGGCCTGCGTACCGGCCTGCTGGCGGACCTGGCCCAGGCGCCGCTGCTGCTGGAATGGATCGCCAGCGTGCTGACCGGACTGCTGGCGGCGTATGCGGTGTTCCAGATCAGCGTGCCCGGACGCTCGCCGCGGTGGATGTGGCTGCCGGTACCGGCGCTGCTGCTGTGGCTGGGCGGGCTGGGCTGGGGCTGCCTGCGCGATTACGCGCGGCTGGGTGCGGATGCGTTCCTGATGGAAGCGGTCAGTTCGGAATGCGCCGTGGCCATCACCATGACCAGCGTGCCGCTGGGCCTGCTGATGCTGGTGATGGTGCGCCATGCCGGCGTGGTGCGGCCGGCGCCGACCGCGATGCTGGTGGCACTGAGCGCCGCCGCGCTGTCCGCTGCCGGCGTCAGCCTGTACCACGGCGGCGAGACCGCGCTGATGGTGTTGCTGTGGCACCTGGGCGCCGTGGTCGTGCTGTCGCTGCTGTGCCTGCTGTTCGGCCGCCCGCTGTTCGCGTGGATCGGTTACGCCAAACGCTGATGCCCCACGCCGTGCCGCATTTCGACGCACGCGGCGCGGTCAGCGGCCGGGGGTGGATCCAGCCCCGCTGGCCGCGGGCGCGCGGGTGGCGTTCCAGTTGAACAGGAAAGCGCGATGCTCGGCCCAGGTCTGTCCGCTGGCGGTGTCGCCGGTCAGGCAGACCGCGGTGTGGTACGGCCCCACGCCATCGGTGGTGCGGAAACTGGCGCACAGGCGACCGCGGCTCTCCTTCCACCGGCCGGCCTCGATGACGCTGTTGTAGAAACTGCCCTTCACCGTGCCGTCGGCGTTGAGCGTCAGCTGCATGGGCTGGGTGTACGGCGTGCCCGGCACAGTGGACAGGTCCACCACCCAGCTCCCGTCCAGCGGGGTGGCCTGCAGGGGCAGGGACAAGGACAGCGCCAGCGCGGCGGCGGCGATCAGGGGCGTGCGCATCGGTGTTCCGTTTGTCGGCGGGGAGTCCACTGCGCTACGCGTCGCGCAGGCCGAACGGATGCGACACCACGGCGACGATGTGCCAGCGGGCGCACGCCGCCCTCCCTTGCGCCGACGCGATCGGCGTCGCCCACCGCCGACAGACGTCACGACAGCCCGCCGCGTTTGAAGGTAAGGTGCCGGCATGTCCGTGAAGACGATCACCGAAGACGGGCGCCAGCTGACCGTGCAGACGCTGCAGAAAGTCGATCCGCTCGGCGTCGCCTACTGGCAGGGCCGCGCCATGTTCCGCATCGCCAACGGCAGCGCCCGCGCCGACGTGGTCACCCGCACCCGCCACGCCACGCGCGAATCCGCCGAGAACGCCGCCATCGCCCTCGCACGCGCGAACGGCTGGGTGGATCCCACGACCTCCCCGTAGGGTGGGCCTTGGCCCACCGCCCGTGATCGCATCGGGATGAAGGCGATCGCCGGCGTCTGACCGGGCGACGCCGGCGTGCGAGGGAAGGTGTCGGGAGTGGACCACCGGAGTCAAGGACGGCCGTGCGTATTTCCCATGGAGGGTGTTGTATTCCACACGCTCCCGACACCCGCAGTCTGTCCCGACCACGCAATGCGCGTCCATTTACATTTCTGCCTGCCTTGTCCCGTGCAGCACGCAGCTCACAGACGGCCGACGGCAACCGCCAGTGAGTCGGATACTTTCCGTGGCAGGTCTCCCGGGTTCGCCGCGCGGACCCGGGCTACGGGACAGGCTTCCGCGCAGGGTGGGCCTTGGCCCACCGCCCCCATCCGCGATGGTGCGCAATCGGCGGGCTTGAGCCCCTACGGGCTCACCGCGGGTCGGCGTGCACGGGACAGGCTTCCGCGTAGGGTGGGCCTTGGCCCACCGCTGCCCATCCGCGATGGTGCGCAATCGGCGGGCTTGAGCCCGCCCTACGGGCTCACATCGGGTCGGCGTGCAGCGCCACGTTCAGGCTATCCACCACCATCGCCCAGTCGGCATCGTCCAGGCGCTCCTCGCGCAGCAGTTGTGCCTGCGCCGGCGACCAGAACGGCGCTTCCTCCAACCGCATGTCGTCGGGCAGCGGCGAATGCGTGGCGATGAACTGCTGGATGCTGGCGTGGTCGTCCGGCAGGCCGAGTTGGGCGAACAGGTCGGAGAAGGGATGGACCGTGGGTTCCATGACGTTGCCTCGTGGGAGAGGGTTCCAGCCTATCCCGAGACGCGTGAAGCGAGTGATTGAGACATGGCCCGGACAAGGCCAACGGCCGCACCCGGACTCGGACCCGTCCGGTGCCACGCCCTCCCGGGTTTGCTGCGGCCCCGGGCGACGGCTGCAAGATGCGCTCCCGCGTAGGGTGGGCCTTGGCCCACCGCTCCGCCCATCCGCCGCGGTGTCCGATGGCAGGCATGAGCCCGTCGAAGTGGTAGCGTGCCCCCGTGGCCGCAGGCGTCCTCCGGGGGAAGCGACATGAAACCGTTCTTGCTGTCGAAGCTGCTGCTGTCCCTGCTGATCGGCCTGCTGCTGTTGCGCTCGGACGCGCTGCAGGCGGTACGGGCGTCGGGCACGCGTGTGCAGGCCACACCGTCCGTCGAGGTGCGCTGGAACGCGCCGACCGCCGACCGCGTCGCACCACCGTCGTCAGCGACACCGCACGCCCCGCCCGCGGCCTCCACCGCACCGTCGTCCACTGATCCCTTCGCCTCCGTGTACATCGTGACCTCGCGCGATACGTGGCAGGGCATCCGTGGGCTGGCGCGGGAGGCCGTCGCGGAGCACGACAGCACCGGCCAGCCGCTGGTGATCGCCGAGACGCGCGCCGATCGCCTGGGCGCGATCAGCGACCACGTGCACGTCAACGAACGCCGCTGCGGCGGCTACTTCGCGTTCCCCACGCGCGCGCAGGCCGAGACCTTCGTGCAGGCCGACCGGGCCAAACAGGCGATGGCGAAGTCGATGCTTGCCGGCTACACGCTCGACAACCACGACACGGTGAACCGCTGGTTGCCGCAGGTGCAGGAGCAGAGGCTGTACGCGACCATCCGCCACCTGTCGGGCTACCGCAACCGCTACTTCGCCAGCACGCACGGCAGGACCTCGGCGGAGTGGATCCGCGACCATTGGCAGTCGCTGGCGGCCGGCCGCGAGGACGTCACCACCGAGCTGTTCACCGCCTGCGCGAACTGCGGCACGCAGCCCTCCGTCATCCTCACGATCCGCGGCAGCGACCTGCCGCACGAGGTGGTGGTGCTGGGCGCGCACCTGGATTCGATCAACGGCAGCAATCCCTACGACCCCGAGCAGCACGCGCCGGGCGCCGACGACGACGCCTCCGGCATCGCCACGCTCACCGAGACGCTGCGCATCGCGCTGGCCGACGGCTGGCAGCCGCGGCGCACGGTGAAGTTCATGGGCTATGCGGCGGAGGAAGTCGGTCTGCGCGGATCGCATGCCATCGCGCAGTCCTTCCGCGCCGGCGGCGTCAACGTGGTGAGCGTGCTGCAGGTGGACATGACCAACTACAAGTCCGGCGCGGTCACCGACATGAAGCTGATCAGCGATTACTCCAACACTGAGCTGAAGGCCTTCTTCGTCACCCTCTTCGACACCTACCTGGCGCCGCGCGGCCTGACCCGCGGCAGCGTGGCCTGCGGGTACGCGTGTTCGGACCATGCGTCGTGGACCCATGCGGGCTATCCGGCGGCGATGATGTTCG
The DNA here is from genome assembly GCF_035999195.1 of Pseudoxanthomonas sp. NCBI lineage: Bacteria > Pseudomonadati > Pseudomonadota > Gammaproteobacteria > Lysobacterales > Lysobacteraceae > Pseudoxanthomonas > Pseudoxanthomonas sp. The sequence continues at coordinate 320,761 of NZ_DASYGY010000004.1, read as the reverse complement.
AGGCCGGCGATCCGAATGGCAGCTTCCGCTACATCCACACGCCGTACGACACCCTGGCGACGATGGGCGAGAGCGCGCAGCACAGCGTCAAGTTCGCCCAGTTCGCGCTCGCCTACCTCGGCGAGACCGCGAAGACGCGCGGCAAGGTCACCGGCGGACCGGCGCAGGTGTTGGCGATGCCGTAGGGCGGGCCTTGGCCCGCCGCTCGATGAGTGCGGACACGATGCGATGGTGGGCTTGAGCCCGCCCTATGCGCTTACCCGGGCTACGTCGTGGCCCCCTTGGAGACCGACATGAGACACGCATTCGCCACCATCGCCTTCACCCCTGCGGTCCGCGAGGTGCAGGCGCGCGAGGGCAGCCGCGCGCAGTACGCACGCGCGTTCGAGTCCGGCGAGGAGGTGCGCAACGCCAAACTCGGCGCCGATGAAGCGGCCTTCATCCACGCGCAGCGCAGCTTCTACATGGCCACCGTGTCCGAAACCGGCTGGCCCTACGTGCAGCATCGCGGCGGAACCCCGGGTTTCCTGCGCGTGGTCGATGCCACCACGCTGACCTTCACCGACCTGCCCGGCAACCGCCAGTTCATCAGCGTGGGCAACGTGGCCAACGACGACCGCGTGGCCCTGATCCTGATGGACTACACCCACCGGCAACGGTTGAAGCTGCTGGGCCGGCTGAGTGTCGAGGAGTCACCGGGCGAAGCGCGCACCGAACGCACCATGACGATCCACATGGAAGCCTTCGACTGGAACTGCCCGAAGTACATCCCGATCAGATTCGAGGCCGAAGACGTGCAGCGTGCATTGGACGAGCGCGACCGGCGCATCGCGGCGCTTGAGGCGCAGCTGGCCGAGTTGCGCGGGAAGCCATAGGGCGGGCCTTGGCCCGCCGTTCGACAGTTACCTATCGCATGCGATGGCCGGCTTGAGCCCGCCTTACCTTGCTGCGTTGCTAGGTGAAAGGCGGTTCGCCCGCGGCAGATCGCTTGCACCACCTATTGGGATGTGGAATCTTCCGTTCAAGGCGCAGAATCCACGTATAGGTGGTGGGGCTGCGGCCTCCATCAACGGGTAGCGGGAGGGGGAAATGCTCGGTTATCTCGGCGCTGTCGCGCTAGTGGTCTTCGCGGTGTATCTGATGGTGGGCGCAAGCAGGACCGCCAATGCCATGGATCGCGAGGCATTCGAACGCACCAATGCGGCCGGCGTCCAGGAATTCGAATCCTACGATCACCTGGTGAAGCAACGGAATCGCGGCTCGACGGCACGATTCAAGGCCTGGCTGTCGTTGGTCGCACTGGCTGGAGCGGCGGTCCTTGCGCTGGCGACGTTCATCACTCGGGACATCGCACAGACGGCCGCGACCGTCGATGAAGAGCGCTACTACAACTATTGCAAGGCAGCCTGGGACGACTACAAGGGCAATCTCGAGTATTGCCGGAAATGGTGCGAATTCCCCGCCAACAAGGAAAACTGCAGGAAGATTTTCGGCTCAGCCGAAGGCCCGAGTGGGGAGACGCGCCAGCGCTAAGCCTAGCGCTGCTGCATGGCCGCATAGGGCGGGCCTCGGCCCGCCGTTCGATGGTACGGATGGCGTGCGATGGCGGGCCTAGGCCCGCGCTGCGGACGCAGTCGTTCCCGCGTCGCGTTACTCCTGGTCCGTCGGCGCGCTGGCCGCGCCAACGACCTGCTTCTCCGGCGCTTCGCCATTCAGCGACTGCTGGATGTCGGGAATCATGACGTCCAACGCTTCCCGCACGAGATACATCTTGCCTTGCCACACGCTGGTGTTGAGCTTCTGCCAGCGGGTCAGGCGCGCATGGGAGTTGAGGGTGTAGTTCTTCTCGATGGGCACGCCATGTGCGTCCGTCCATGCCATCGCGACGTCCAGAGTGTAGGTATTGTCGGCATGCCGGTACGTGCCCTTCTTGAAGATCAGCCTGATCGGCATGACCGCTTGGGCGGCGGTACCCGTCGGGGCGAAGATGCCGACCCGCTCAAGTTCTGCTGCCAGTATCGACGCCAGCGCTTCCTGATCCGGAGGATTGAAGAAGAACTCCGTTTTGGTCTTTCCGAAAACAGGGATATACATGCCACCCGCCATCGCCAGGTCCGACCAGGTCTGTTCGTCAGGCGTGAACGTGGTGCTCTCCACGACGACAGAGGCAGACGACTGGGCAGTGACCGCGCCCGAGTAATGCGCATCGGTCAGCGGTATGCGTTTTGCGGCCATGGCTGGCTCAATGGCCGCCATGGCGCAGACCAACCACAGAATGATGCGCAAACCTTTCTCCATGGCGCGACCTCTTGCATGGCTGCGAACGCGACCTTCGGGATCGCGGTAGGGCGGGCCTTGGCCCGCCGTTCGACGTGTACGGATCGCGTGCGATGGCGGGCCGAGGCCCGCCCTACGATCCTCAGGTCCCCAACAGTTCCACGTCGAACTTCAGGGTGGCGTTGGGCGGGATGACGCCGCCGGCGCCGCGGGCGCCGTAGCCGAGGTTGGCGGGGATGATGAGGGTGCGCTGGCCGCCCACCTTCATGCCCTGCACGCCTTCGTCCCAGCCCTTGATGACCATCCCGTCGCCGAGGGGAAAGATGAAGGGTTCGTCGCGGTCCTTGCTGGAATCGAACTTGGCGCCCTGCGCGCCGTTCTCGTACAGCCAGCCGGTGTAATGCACGGTGACGTTGCTGCCGGGCTTGGCCTCGACGCCGCTGCCGACGACGGTGTCTTCGTACTGCAGGCCGGAGGCGGTGGTGGTGAATGCCATGGGGTGTTCCTTGTGGGGATCGGAAGTGTCCGGGACGTAGTTTATCGCCCGTGAACCCCAAGCGCTTCACGTAGCCCGGGTAAGGCCGCAGGCCGCACCCGGGATCGCGACCGTGACGTGTGCAATGCACCCCGGGTGCGCTGCGCTTACCCGGGCTACGTGGACTCCTTGTTGATCCTCTTGTTCCGGCGCTTACGTCGGGCGCATCACATGCGCATGGCCGGCCCCTCACGCGCCTGCACCTGTTGATCCTGCAACGGCGTTTGCGCCTCACGCTGCTGCTGGATCAGCATCTGTTCGCCCAGCTCCGCCATGCGCTGCCCCTCGGGAGACCGGGAGAACGCGCCGGCGATGCGGTCCAGCTCATGGCTGTCGCCCGCCAGCAGGGCGGCATAGACGCTGTTGACGTACGGATCGTCGAAAGGTCCGCGTGCGGGTTCACGGGCGCTTTGGCGATCGTGGGTTTCCGTGGCCGTGGCTGGAATGCGTGGCAGCGTGTCGACCGTCCCGCGATCCCCTTCTCGTGCCTCCATGTGGTCATGTTCTTCCGCGCGTTGCAGCTCAGCCCGCACTCGTGCACCGCCACCCGGCTCGCTCAGCACGATTCCCAACTGTCCATTCTGGAAATGCTCGATCACCGTAGGCTCGCGTCCCACCTGATCCTGGGCCAACGTGTCCGTCACCGAGAGAGTGTTGTTCTCCAGCGCGTAGATGAAGCGCCCCTCTTCGCTGCGGTAGGTGTTGGCAGGATCGTCCGCTGCGCGCGCGCCGCCCGTCAGGGCCTCCCCGCCCCAGCGCACCTCGCCCACGCCGTCGCTGTCCCTCACGGTGTCGCCGGCATCGATCACATAGGTATCGCGACCCTCACCGCCTTCCAGCCGGTCCCGGCCCTGCCCACCGATCAGGATGTCATCGCCCCGATGGGCTCGCAGTGTGTCGTTGCCGCCTTCGCCGATCAGCAGGTCGTTGCTTGAGATCTCGGCATTGCCTCGCATCCTGCGGGAGTCGAGGGTGGCGGCATGATCCTGGTCTACCTCTTCAACACTCGTGTTGCGCTGTTCTCGACGTACCGCATTCTGGGTTCGGTTGTTCCCGGCGTGCGCGCGAGCCACCGCTTCCGCGTCCTGCAGGTCACGGCCCGCATCGAGATGGATACGCCCCGCATTGAAATTGGCGTCGGTAAGTCGATCCGACAGTTCCGGGTATTGCCGGCGCAGGTCCTGTAGCAGCGCAGTGCGCGCGGGTGCGAGCGCGTCAGCTATAGTGGATACACGACCGTACTCGTTCACCAGTTCCGGATAGTCTCTGTTCGCCTGGGCAACCCGGTTGCGACGTGCGGCTTCACCCTCGACGGTAACGCCAAACTCCCTCTCGACGCGATCTACTTCGTCGCGGTGTAGCTGAAACGCGCGATACACGTCACGGGCCTGCTGGGGCGTAACGTTGTCGGGATCATCGTACAGGCCGAACACTTCTGCCTCCGCGAACCGTCGCTTGCGAAGGCCCGCCTCCTTCGAATCCGCATCCGGATATTGCTCATGAAGCTCGTCGCTGCCCCAGCAGTTGTATCGCATCTGGAACCACGCTTCCGCACGGTCGCCGTTGCGTATGGCATCCATCACCGAATGCTCGGGAACGTTACGCTGCTGCGAACCCGAAAGATTGCCCACTCCCCGGTTGTATGCCAACGACACCACCGCGACTCTTTCGTCCGACAGCGGCATTTCAAGGTCGTTCGCGGGGCGTTCGTATTCTGCGAGCGAGGCCCGCAGTAACCTATCTGAATCCCTCGCATCCAGCACCCGCGTGAACGTCACACCAATTCGGGTCTTCTCGGCATTGGTCTCAGCCGCATCAATGGTCGCCAACGTCCGCCATTGGTCTTGCGTCAAATCAATACCTGATTGTCGCCATATCTCAACGTTGTTGTCCCGGTTGAAGGTGTATCCCCAACCGATCGTCGCCATGCCATCGCCAATGTTCTGTGCATGTGCATGCAACCCCTCGGCCCCTATAACAACGAGGCGCAGCTTTCGATCGTACTCAGACTGGCTCAATTCCCGATAGTCCATCATCAATTCTCCTTCCTTCCCAGGACCGCGTCACAACTCTGCCCCCTCTTCTTCGCATCCGTTTGCGATGAAGCCTCAAGCGATCTCACCAGAACCTCGTCCGCAGCAATGATGGCGATATCTGTTTCCCCGCGTCGAACGTTATCCACCTGTTTCCAATGCAGGTCGCTTCCCTTCAGCGTCGCGCGCACCAGCGCAATGGATCCGTTCCGGAAGCTTTCCACCGCCAGGATGGCGGTATCACCTACCGCGGTGCCGACAATGCTTCCTTCGTCGATCTGCCGCAGGTTGACGAGTGCGCCGCCGAAGTCGCCACAGATGCGCTCGCCGTCCTGCACGAGAGCAACGTCGAAGCCGCCACATTCGAGCGCCGGATTGGTTCTGTCGCACCACTTCACCGACCATCCACCCGTAAAGTCTGGCTTCGCCGCTTGCATCGGTTGGTTGAATGCGCAACCAACCAATCCAGCGCAGGAAACGATCAGAGAGATCGCAGACGCTTTGACAGCAAATCTTTGGATTGCCATGGGGTCCTCCTGACCTTTTTCCTGACAGGCGGCAGTCTGCCAGAGATGAATGAGCGCTACGGTGATCTGCGGTACCGGGTTCGTATTGAACCTGGCACGACACCTTGGCGGCGCCGTGCCTTGACGCGTGGCTAGCCAGACGGGATCTCATCCGGCCAGCGGCAGGAAAGCTCCTCCAAGTCACGTAATACCGAGCGTGCATGCTCCGATGTGTCTTCGCTCAGCATCCACGTCCCGCCAATGATGCTCTCACCAGGCCACTCGCCTCGCACAGCCGTCCCGATCATGCGCCATCGCAGACCCTTGGTCGTGAGCGTCACGATAGCGATATTCTTTTCTCCGGTTCGCGCGTTGTCGACCAACAGGACGGCTGCGTTACCAACGGATGTGCCGAGCACCGAGCCCGGCTCGCCCTCCTCAAGCTTGGACATCCTCGGCGTTGCGGCGAAGTGCTGGCCACAAATGCGCTCGCCACGTTGAACGAGATGCGGGAAAAGTTGCCGCACTCAGCCCGGGGATACTGCGAGTCGCACCACTTGGCTGACCAAGTTCCAGTGAAGTCCGGCTTGTTTGTTTGGACAACTGGACCGGAAGCGCAAGCTGCCAAGCCCACACATAAGCCGAAGGCTAGGCCCAGTTGCGGACGGGCGCCCGCACTAGCTTTCCCATAGACCATGTACCTGCTCCCTGTCTAATTTCGACGCTGACTCACTACGGGCACCATTATCACCACCCTCATGGACAGGCATCCATCTTTCCCACAAAGACTAGTCTCGCCCTGGTTAGGTCCGTTTTGCAGCCACTGATAAGCATCGGCCGCATCGAGCCCCCTGCATCTACTTCTGTCTCTTCATAGCATGCTCTATCACGCTCTGCCTCCCAAGCAGCATGCGCGCGATCAAGATCAGCTCGACACTGCAGTGACGCCGACTCTCGTTTAGCCTTGAGTGCGGCATCGAGCTCCAGATCCCATGCGACAAAGTTTCGGAAGGCGCAGATGTTCATGCTGCGCTGTGTGCGCTCACAATCATCCAACAATTGCCGCAGCTCTGAGGTCGGGATTCGGCTGCGGGCGGAAAGTTCTTCCATCACCTTGGAATGATCGGGCGAAACATCTCTGGACGCAGATACGGGTGAAACAGCGGCACCTCCTGAAGATGGCGAAGGGGTCGCAGTCGGAATTTCGTGCTGGCATGCAGCCAGCGTAAAGATGAGAAGCGTTGCGCGTGTCTTCGCGATCAAGGACTTGGATTTCAGCACCCCAGCATGCACATGAGAGTGTCTGATGGTTCGACAATGACCAGATGACATGTGTTTCTCCTTTGCGTGTCGCTCGGCGGACCTTCGAGCCGAGGCTCTAGTCTGGCAAAGAGGTAGTGCCACCAAACGATCAACGGCATGCAAGAACGGAAGGTGAGCCTCAGATCGTTGCACTTTGTCTGAAAGGCGAGCCGAAGCTCGCCTTTCTTTCACATGACGTCAGGATCACGCCGCCGGTTCTGCCTCGGCGCGGCGCTTGCGGATGAAGCGTGCGCCCAGGGCTTCGCGCAGGCCTTCCAGGCCGTCGCCGCGGCCGCTTACCTGCAGGTGGGCGTAGCCTTCCAGCGAGCTGACCATCACGTCGCTGCCCAGGGCCGTCTCGGTATCGACCATGCGTTCGTACAGGCGCTGCAGGCGGGCCAGGATGGGGCGCAGCGCGTCGAGGGCGGCGAGGTCGGCGCGGTATTCGTCCAGGTCGAAGTTGCGCGGCAGCACTTCGGAATGCTTGCCGAGGGTAACGACGGCCTGGCGGCAGAAGGCTTCGGACTTGTCGCCCATCTTGGTCAGTTGGCGGCGTTCGTCGGGGGTCAGGCCGACCAGGCCGGTGAGGCGCTGTTCCAGGCTGTCGAGCGCGGCTTCGATGGCGCTCAGGTCGTCGGCGGCAAGGCGCAGGGACACGAGGTTCTGAGTCATGGTCACTCCGTTGATCACGTGGAAAGGACACGTCGGCGACGCGGCGCCGACGACCGCAGCCTAGCGCGTGATCGCGCGCATTACCTCTCACAAATGCAGGGCGTGGCGACACGGCGATCGAGCTCTGAATGCCAACGACGAGGCTCGGAATGTGAGGCGCGGAGCGCGGCGCCTTGCGGTTGGGGCTCGGCGTGTGAGATCCGGAGCATCGCGCCTTGCGGCTGGGGCTGGGAGCTTCGGAGACATCGCGCTTTGGGCCCCATCGACGGGGCTCAATGTGAGAACGACGAGGCTCGGCGCGCCATCGACGAAGCATAGCGCGCGGGCGATGGCGTTCCGCGCCCGGACGACGGAGCGCGTGCGCCTTGCGCTTAGGATTCCGAGCTTCGCGCCTGGCATTCCGAGCCTTGCGGACGGAGCGCTGAGTCCTGGCGACGGTGCGCGGCGCCCCGTCGATTGGCGCTCAATGTGAGAGTAACGGCGCCCCGAATCTCATCCGACGTAGGGCGGGCCTTGGCCCGCCGCTCAGGGTGCGCGACTGGTACGCGACGGTGGGCTTGAGCCCACCCTACCCGCCCTTCGCCGCGAACCACCGACGGCTGGCAGGCAGCAACACCAGCACCGTCACGCCGATGCGCAGCACAGCGGCCAGGTAGGCATACCAATGCGCCATTGAGGCGCCGCGCCAGACCATGCGGGCCAGCAGGAAGACGGAGACGACGGTGGTCAGCACCAGCCATAGCCTGGCCCACTGCCAGCGCCGCCACAGGGCGAACGTCATCCCCAAGGTGTAAACGCCGAGCGATGCCATGGTGGGCATGAAGAACTCCAACCTCCACACGGGCGTGTCGATCAGCGGAATGACCTCGATCGGGTAGATCGCCACGTAGATCACCAGCGCCGCGATCATCGCCGGCGGCATGCGCATGGGCGCGCGGTCCGTCTGGACCAGCGCGGCACGTGGGGCGTCGTAGGGGTTGGGGGTTTCAGTCATGGGGATGCGGGGTGGCGATGGACGTCAGTGACACGCGTCATTGCAGTTCGTGCCAGAGCGCCCACGCGAACACCGACGCGATCACGATCAGCGAGGTGACCAGCAGCCACACGATGAAGGTGCGTGGCGAGCCGAACGCCAGGCCGAACGGGTTCTGTCTGATGGCCGCTGCGGCGGCGTCCGCGTCACCGTTGAATTGCTTCCTCATCTGATGCCAGCGCAAGGCCGCATACGCCACTGCGGCAGCTACAAGGAACAACACCGGGGCTGAGTCGAGGAAGTCGTCCTCGCGTGTAAGCACGAAGAGAATGAAGGCCAACGGAAGCAGCGCGAACACCATTCCTCCCGCGAAGCGCCACCAGCTGAGGCTTGCCTTGCGTTTGAACAGCATCGTCTTCCCCGTGCGTATCGAAGCTGGATGGTAGCCCCGGTAAGGCCGGAGGTCGCACCCGGGGATCGGATCAGTAACGTGTAGGGCGTCCCGGGTGCGCCGCGCTTACCCGGGCTACGCTACTTACCAAGCTAGTGAGGGCCAGTCGTCAGATAGCCGGCACTGCGCACTAAAGGAGGGTAGCTAGCAAGCTGCGTATCTCCCCTTACTTGGCCGTCTACTACATTGATCGCCAACACCCTTGGATATGAGTACCCATCGAATCTGGCGTGCTGCCTGAGAGCATCGTTATCCATTGCGCTCATACGTATGTACTCAAGGATGGCCTCACTAAGCGTTGTCGACGCTTCCCGCTTGTCATGACCGAAGCGATCGGACATGGCTATGTATGGAATTTCAACATCAAGCTTAAGACTACCTACAACAAATCGTTTGAGATCGGCCTTAGGCACGCTACCCATTACCAACTGATCGAGCATTTCTCTATTTGTTCGATACAGCGCGGACAAGTAATAGAGCCAAAGCAGATGAACAGACCCACCAAGAGATGGATAGACCTCGCATATCAGCGAGACGGTTTGCTTTTGGCTGCGAATATCGCTTGGCATCATCGCTCGCGCAACGAGCCCCCAGGGCTTCAGCTCCTTACCTTGGGCAGCCCGTGGAACACCCTTCACGTCATCCGCTTTCACCAGCGCGGCGAGGCGATCCTCCACAACCATCGCTATTGCATCCACAGTTGGAACTGGTAGCGAGTATTCTTTATCGAACATTCTCCGCAAGTAGCCTCGGCCATCGAACTCGGCGCCGTAGACAGCTCGAACTGAGTTTTGAAGCTGATCTATATTTGTTGATATGACATAGACAACACCTGATATCCCAAAAATATGTTTTACCTCCTCCAGCATCTTCAACGCATAGGACGGCCTACACCTATCAAGCTCATCGATAAAGACAAACAGCGGGAGCGAAGCGCCGGCGCTTTCACTAAGGAGATTGATTAATCCGGTGAGATTCTCCTTAAATTCGGCAACCGCCTTCTTACGAGCACCGTGAGCCTCGATTGCCTTCTCAAACAACTTATCAAGTGCACCCTCCACCACTGCGCCAGCTGAAGTGGCGCCATCTTCTTCATCGGTTGCGCCGAACGAATCAATAACTTCATCGACGACAACTCCCGTAGCCTTCTTCACCAACCCTTTAGCTATAACGCCAGCAGCGGGGAGAAGGGCAGCCCGCAAACTCCTAACTGTCTGCTTCGTCAGATCGCCTGCTGAAGTCGCCAAACCCTTGCTTCTGGGAAGCTTTTCCCGCCACTCATCAAGGCCATCCAGGATCTCTGCCATCAGGGCGACCGACGCCTCTTCGCCTAGATCATTGGCCCAAGCATCAAAGTAGACAACGGGATGGCTGGCAGCCCGAAGATCCTTCATCCACTCCTTCACAAAGAACGTCTTGCCAGCACCCCACTCCGCATCCAGCGCAACCGTCAGGCCACCCTTTCCTTCGTCTGTACTGGCAGACGACAAGTTTGTCAGTGCCACTGACAAGAACTGAGCGAGGTCCTTCCGCTCCAACGCATCACGAGCCCACGATACTTGCTCAGACATACTTGACCTCTTTGTCGTAAACGTCGTTCGTGCGGATTGGCCAGGGCCTAACCACTATTAGGTCAGCGAAGACACCCGATACTTTGAGGTGTCACTGGATAACAGTCGTCCACCGACCCTCCATCAAGCGGGCAGTAGATGTGGTTGGAGCGCGCGGTGATCTGCGTCCAGCTATTGCCATCGCGATACAGCAGCGCACCGCCGGCGCAGCGGTAGCCGGGCGGGACCGGATGGATGACGTCAACCAGGTGAGGTGGAGGAACGGTGACCGTGCTGAGCGTGGCCCGCGCTTCGCGCTCCAGCTTGGCGGTCTCCTGCTTGAGGACTTGCAGGACCTGCTCGGCGTCACGGCGCGCCTGATAGCGCTCGTAGGCATTGAAGATCAGCAGTGCGGCGAGTACACCGATGCCGACGGCCACGCCGATCTTCCAGGAGAGGCCGTCATTATCACGGGAGGGCGTAGGTAATGATGGGCCCCGATAGGTGCGCGGACGAAACTCAACGTCCTTCATGTCCTTGTCGAACTTGGGCTCCTGACGTTCCATGGCATCCCCTTGCCTTGTCGTCCCGATTGATGGGTATTGCTACGCTCAACCCACCCTACGCGCTGCATACCTATAACATCGCTACGCCCAAGCCGCCCTACATGCTAACGAGACTATCCTATCCACAACATCTCAAGAATTACTCAAGCAAAGCTTGAGAATATGCAACCAGAAATGCCGTCGGATCCACAAACAAGTTTGGATACGCGCGTTTGAGTGCCTGAAGCGAGTCAGCTGACGCCATCACAACTTGCAGCCTATTTTCAGTAGTTACCTGCTGCTCCAGCTCAGAATATTTCTGGGCAGCGCTTTCAAACTGGTCCGCCGAAAACGTGTGAAGCTTCACGACACCGGTTGTGGGCCAGAGCTCGATAAGCAGGTGCTTCTTGAATCGGAACTCGGGCGCACGAACAAACTGGGAGGCCCTATGCCAAGCCATCAGTCTCTGCGTTAACCCTAGCTCCGACTCCAGCTCTCGCAGCTCTCGCCTGACCAATTCAATTGATGCTGGAGTATCTGGAACTGGGGGACTTCTTTCCCTAACGGCAAATGACGTACTCACGAGCGCGAACAGTCGACGCCAATCATCTTCACCGAAACCTGACTTCAGATCACTGCCGGTAAAGGTGTCCACAGTCTCAACAGCGGTCGCCCAAGCGTGCTGCAAGGCAGTTCTAAGTTGCGTCTCTACCAGCAGCCCATCGAATGCAGTTTTCTTCTTCCCCTCATAGAGCGAAACCGCGTGCACACTGCGATAACCGGATGCCGGCGGAGACTTGACGTAATCATCTCGCACATCGTCGCGATAGATTCGCTCCAAGGCGGAAAGCTGCCGCATTGTGTTGACTATCGCCCTACACCCAGCAATATCCTGCATTTGCGTAAGCCGCATGCTACGGCTTCGCTCAATCTTCCTGATGATTGATATCTCTCGTTTATGTCGCTGAGAGATGAGAGCAGTTGAGCAAACCCTGCGAGCTCGAGCGCGCAACACAACTTGCGCTGTATTCAGAGGATATCCGTGAGCTGCACGCCAGTTACTGAAGACTCGCAGCGCATCTCCAAACTCCTCATCGCTCGCCTCCAAATCAACGAGCACGCGCGCTGATTTGTCAACGCGACTACGACTGAAGGCTGGTTCAACCCACGAGGTCCGCGACATACTGCACCCACATCACCCGCACTTCGAATAACCACAGTTCAAACACGTCGCACACCCGTCCATGATGACGAGCGCCTTGGTGTTGCACTTGTGGCAAAGGGTCGCGGAGGGCGGGAAGCTGGCGCCATCGCCGGTGACGGCGATGTCTTCGGAGGAGCCGGGGCTGACGGGAGAAGCGCCCCCATCCGCCCTTCGGGCACCTTCCCCCGCTGTCGCAGGGGAAGGGAGGGGAGATGCGCTTACGTCAGAGTTTTTTTTTGCGCGGTCTTCGTACTGCTTGCGCTTCTCGGCCAGGATGGCGCGCTGGTGCGCGCTCATTTCCGGGTCGTGGATCAGGCCGATCGACTTCATGTGCTCTTCCACGATGGCGCCCAGTTCGGCCACCAGCGACGGCATGTACACGCCACCGGCCTTGAAGTAGCCGCCGCGCGGATCGAACACCGCCTTCATCTCGTCCACCAGGAACGTCACGTCGCCGCCCTTGCGGAACACCGCGCTCATGATGCGCGTCAGCGCCACGATCCACTGGAAATGCTCCATCGACTTGCTGTTGACGAAGATCTCGAACGGACGGCGCAGCTCGTGCTCCGTGCCGGCATTCAACACGATGTCGTTGATGGTCACGTACATGGCGTGCTCCACCAGCGGCGACTTGATCTTGTAGGTGCTGCCGATCAGGACCTCCGGGCGCTCGATGCGCTCGTGCATCTGGATGATGTTGTCCTGCGGCACTTCCTTTTCCACCGTCTCGCGCGGCACCGACGCCGTCGGAATGGCAGCGGCGGCCTCGCGCGCCTTGTCTTCCGGGGTGAGCACGCTGTAGCCCTTGATTTTCTTGTCGATCTTGACGGCCATGACGGTGGAATCCTGTTCGTAATCTGTGTGGTGTCGTGAATGGGCGGCGCCTGGCCTTCCGGGCCGGCCCCCGCCCCAACCCTCCCCCGGACCCGGGGGAGGAGGGGTGAAGCTTCAGGTCTTACTTACGGGCGGCTTTTTTCGCCGCTTTCTTCGGGGCTGCCTTGCGGACGGCTTTCTTGGCCGCCTTCTTCGGCGCGGCTTTCTTCGCCGCTTTCTTCACGGGCGCCTTGCGGGCGACCTTCTTCACTGCCTTCTTGGCGGCCTTCTTGACCGGCGCCTTCTTGGCGGCGGCCTTGCGGGCGACCTTCTTCACCGCCTTCTTGGCGGCGGTCTTCCTGGTGGCGGCCTTCTTGGTAGCTTTCTTGGCGGCCGACTTCTTGGTCGCCTTCTTCGCGGCCTTCTTGCCGGTCACCTTCTTCTGCAGGCTGGCCGCTTCGGCCTTGGCGGCGCTGCTGGCGGCGGCCAGCTTCTTCTTGGCCTTGGCGACGGTCTTCTTCACCGCCTTGGTGGCCTTGTCGGTGCGCTTGGCCACGGCCTTCTTCGCCTTGGCGATGTCGGCGGTCACCGTCTTGCGCGCCTTCTTGGCCGCCTTCTTGGCCTTGGCGACCGTCTCGCTGGCGGTGGAAGCCACCGCTTCGCCGATGCCGGCCACTGTTTCCTTCACGCTCTCGGCGGCGCCGGAGAGCGTCGCCGTGACACCATTACCGTTGCTCATGTTGCCCTCCTAGTGGGCGAGGTTGGTTGACGCTGCCGATGCTATACCCGATGGCGCGGGGTGGAACGTGTGAAGCGGGTGAATCGGTGGTTCAACTTCTTGGCGCTGCTCCTTCCCCCGCGTGCGGGGGAAGGTTGGGATGGGGGCGCCGTTCGCGCCGAGAGCAAGAGCAACTCGCTGCGCTCGCTCCCCCCTCTCCCGCCCCTTCGGGGCACCCTCTCCCGCAAGGGGAGAGGGGTAACGCTTTTGTTCCTCCCTTCTCCCCTTGTGGGAGAAGGTGGCCGGAGGCCGGAAGAGGGTGCTGTTCGCGAAGAGCCAAAGCAACTCGCTGCGCTCGCTCCCCCTCTCCCGCCCCTTCGGGGCACCCTCTCCCACACGGGGAGAGGGGTCATGCTCTGACACGCGCTGAGGGGTTACCTCAGAACTTGCCGTAATAGCCTTCCTTCAACGCATCGAACAGGTTGGCGGCGGTGTGCATTTCGCCGTCGTACTCGATCTGCTCGTTGCCCTTGACCTCGATCACGCTGCCGTCTTCCAGCTCGAAGCGGTAGGTGGTGTTCTCCAGGTCGGCTTCCTTCACCAGCACGCCCTGGAAGGCGGCCGGGTTGAAGCGGAACGTGGTGCACCCCTTCAGGCCCTGCTGGTGGGCGTAGCGGTAGATGTCCTTGAACTGCTCGTACGGGTAGTCCGTGGGCACGTTGGCGGTCTTGGAGATGGAGCTGTCCACCCACTTCTGCGCGGCGGCCTGGACGTCGACGTGCTCCTTGGGGGAGATGTCGTCGGCGGCGATGAAGTAGTCCGGCAGCTTCGCCTCCGGGTCTTCGGAGAACGGCATGGCCTTGCCGTTGACCAGCTCGCGGTAGGCCAGCAGCTCGTAGGAATAGACGTCGACCTTTTCCTTCGACTTCTTGCCTTCGCGGATCACGTTGCGGCTGTAGTGGTGCGCGAACGAGGGCTCGATGCCGTTGGAGGCGTTGTTGGCCAGCGACAGGCTGATGGTGCCGGTGGGGGCGATGGAGCTGTGGTGGGTGAAGCGGCTGCCGACTTCGGCCAGCTCGTCCACCAGCTCCGGGGCCACCGTGGCCACGCGCTGCATGTAGCGGCTGTACTTGGCGTGCAGCACCTTGCCGGGGATCTCCTGGCCGACCTTCCAGCCGTCCTTCGCCATTTCCGGGCGCTGGCGCAGCATGGCGGCGGTGACGGCGAAGCGCTCCTCCATGATCGGGGCCGGGCCCTTCTCCTTCGCCAGGGCCAGGCCCATTTCCCAGCCGGCCACGGCCATCTCGCGGGCGATGGCTTCGGTGAACTCGCAGGACTCGGGGCTGCCGTACTTGTGCTTGAGCATGGTCAGCGTGCTGCCCAGGCCCAGGAAGCCCATGCCGTGGCGGCGCTTGCGCAGGATCTCCTGGCGCTGCTGTTCCAGCGGCAGGCCGTTCACTTCGACCACGTTGTCGAGCATGCGGGTGAACACGCGCACGACTTCCTTGTATTCCTCCCAGTCGAAGCGCGCCTGGTCGGTGAACGGGTCGCGCACGAAGGTGGTCAGGTTGACCGAGCCCAGCAGGCAGGCGCCGTACGGCGGCAGCGGCTGCTCGCCGCACGGGTTGGTGGCGCGGATGGTCTCGCACCACCAGTTGTTGTTCATCTCGTTGACGCGGTCGATCAGGATGAAGCCCGGCTCGGCGTAGTCGTACGTCGAGACCATGATCATGTCCCACAGGTGGCGGGCACGGATGTGGCCGTAGATCTTGCAGGCCACCAGGCCGTCGTCGCGGACGATGTAGTTCTTGTGGGTGGGCCACTCGCGCCAGACGACCTGGCGGGGGTCTTCCACGTCGATGTCGCCCTTCTCCTTGATGTTCACCGGGAACACCAGCGGCCAGTCGGCGTCGGTGTCGACCGCTTCCATGAAGCCGTCGGTGATCAGCAGCGACAGGTTGAACTGGCGCAGGCGGCCGTCCTCGCGCTTGGCGCGGATGAAGTCCTTGACGTCCGGGTGGGAGATTTCGAACGTGCCCATCTGCGCGCCGCGGCGGCCGCCGGCGGAGGACACGGTGAAGCACATCTTGTCGTAGATATCCATGAAGGACATCGGGCCGGAGGTGTACGCGCCGGCGCCGGCGACGAAGGCGCCCTTCGGGCGCAGGGTGCTGAACTCGTAGCCGATGCCGCAGCCGGCCTTGAGGGTCAGGCCTGCTTCGTGGACCTTGTCCAGGATGCCGTCCATCGAGTCCTCGATGGTGCCGGAGACGGTGCAGTTGATGGTGCTGGTGGCCGGCTTGTGCTGCTGGGCGCCGGCGTTGGAGGTGATGCGGCCGGCCGGGATGGCGCCGCGACGCAGCGCCCACACGAAGCGCTCGTACCAGTAGGCGCGCTTCTCGGGGGTGGCTTCGGCGTCGGCCAGGGCGCGGGCCACGCGCTGGTAGGTACCGTCGATGTCGGCGTCGAGGGCCTCGCCCTGCTTGGTCTTCAGCCGGTACTTCTTGTCCCAGATGTCCTGGGACGCCGGTTGCATGGGGACCAGGGTGGGCTGTTCCGTCTTGATCGCCTCGAGGCGCACCGTACTCATGGTTGTGTTGTTCTCCTGAAAACGACTGGAACTACGGATGACTGTGGTGGCGGGCGGGCCGTGGCCCACCCCGGTATCTCATCGCGGACCCGGACGACGGCGACGGCTGCCCGGGCGGCTGCACGCGAGGCGCCGCACCGGTGGCCGGATTGTGGAAGCGGGACCTGCCGTTGCCGTGGTGCCCACTGTTTCCCTCGCCCTCATGCGCCAATCCCCAGAGGCGCCCGATGTCCCAAGCGCAAACCCCTTGAAAACACCAGTGCTTGGGTCCGTCCCGTGCTGGACCGCAACATCTTGTGTCAGCACGAAGGCGCCAAACTACGCCCGGGGGTCCCCCCTGTCAACCGGATTGACATGACAATTGCATGGCCTCCACCCCACCGTCCGTCATCCCGCGCGAGGGTGGCGTGAGGCCGCAAGGCGGCCGAACTTCATTGCAGGTTTAGGGGTCCGTCAGCAGACTCATTCAGCTTCGCGGGCAGGCCGCCGGCCGCCCGCTCCCTTCGACGCCACGAGCTGACGACCGACTATGAAGAAAGCGCTGCGCCCGCTCCCCACCCTGATCGCCCTGTCCGCCGCCGCCGCGTTCGGCGGGTTCGCCGCCACCGGCCTCAACGACCTGCTGCAGAAGCCCGCCCAGGCCACGCCGGCCGCCGCGGCCGTGCCGATGGCCGCCGCGCTGCCGACCAGCGTGGACGGCCAGGCGCTGCCGTCGCTGGCACCGATGCTCAAGCGCGTCACCCCGGCGGTGGTCAGCGTGTACAGCCGACAGACCGTGCGCGTGGCCAGCCCGCTGGGGCCGTTCGGCGACGACCCGGTATTCCGTCGCATCTTCGGCATCCCCGACATGCCGCGCGAACGCGTCGAGCGCGCGCTGGGCTCGGGCGTGATCGTCGATGCGGCGCGCGGCTACGTGCTGACCAACCACCACGTGGTGGAGAACGCCGACGGCGTGTCGGTCACGCTCAACGACGGCCGCCAGGTGGAAGCCGAGTTCATCGGCTCCGATCCCGACACCGACGTGGCACTGATCCGCATCCCGACGCAGGGCCTGACCGCGGTGCCGATGGCCAACAGCGACCAGCTGCAGGTGGGCGACTTCGTCGTGGCCATGGGCAACCCCTACGGCCTGGGCCAGACGGTGACCTCGGGCATCGTCTCGGCGGTGGGCCGCAGCGGCATTCCGGTGGCCGGCTACCAGAACTTCATCCAGACCGACGCCTCGATCAACCCCGGCAACTCCGGCGGCGCGCTGGTCGACCTGCAGGGCCGGCTGGTCGGCATCAACACCGCCAGCTTCAACCCGCGCGGCAGCATGGCCGGCAACATCGGCCTGGGCTTCGCCATCCCGATCAACATGGCGCGCGGGATCATGGACCAGCTGATCGCCAACGACGGCGTGGTCCGGCGCGGCACGTTCGGGGTGGAAGCGCAGGACCTGGACGAACGCACTGCGCGCGCCGTGGGTCTGGAGCTGCCGCGCGGCGCGCTGATCACCCGCGTGTATGCCGGTTCGGCCGCGGCCGCCGCCGGCCTGCAGCCGGGCGACGTGGTGCTGTCGGCCAACGGCCAGCGCATCGACAACCGCGCCGCCCTGCACAACTTCGAGGGCCTGCAGCCGGTGGGCACGCGGGTGGCGCTGGACGTGCGCCGCGACGGCAAGCCGCTTCAGCTGAGCGTGGCGTTGAAGGAAGGCGCGCGCTCGGCCGAGGGCGCGACGATCGATGCGCGCCTGACCGGCGCCACGCTGAAGGAGTTGGACGAATCCGCGCGGCAGCAGCTGCGGAGCATGGGCGCCAACGGCGGCGTGCAGGTCGGCAACGTGGTGCGCGACAGCCGCGCCTGGAACAACGGCCTGCGCCCGGGCGACATCATCGTGGGCAGCAGCAGCGGCGAGTTCGGCGATCTGCCCGGCTTCCGTGCCAGCTTCGAGCGCAAGCCGGCGCAGCTGGTGGTGGACGTGCTGCGCGGCCGACGCGTGGCGCGGGCGCTGATGCAGTGACGGTGGAGCAGGGGTGAGTGGAGAGGAGGGAGAAGTGGCACCTTGCTTCCGCTCACGCCTCACTCCTCGCCACTCACTCCTCGCCCCTCCTCATCTAACAGCCCCTTCACCGCCGTGCATTAGAGTGCCCCCATCCCCCGCCTGCAGGAGACACCCATGAGCATGCCCACGAATACCGATGCCCTGAAGTCCAACCTCGGCGAAGCCGGCTCGCACCTCGTCTCGGCCGCCGCCGCCGCCGGCGAAGCGATCAAGGGCGCCGCCAGCGCTGCCGGCGACGAACTGCGCCTGGGCAAGGCGAACATCAAGTCCGAACTGGCCGACGGCGCGCTGTCGGGCCTGGCTGCGGCCGAAGCCGGTGGCGGCGCCGCGCGCGAGCAGGTCGATGCGCTGATGGACAAGGGCCGCGACCTGATCGACAGCGCCGCCGACCTGATCCGCGAGCGGCCGATCGCCTCGTTCGGCGTGGCCTTCGCCGCCGGCTGGATCATCGCCAAGCTGGCGCGCAGCGGCGGCGACAAGTAAGCCCCACGCGTGAGCGACGCGCCCCGCGACAACGACGTGCCACCGCCGCCCGACTTCATCGACAGCCTCAAGGAGGTCGGTGAAGCCGGGCGCGCTGCGTACGGCTCCGCCCGGGACACCGGCCGTGCGATGCGCGCGCTGGTGTCGGCCGATTTCGCACTGGCGCGCAGCGCCTTCGGGCGGGCGCTGGCGTGGGCGTGCGTGGCGGTGGTGTTCGGCGCCTCGGCCTGGCTGCTGATCACCGGCGCGCTGATCGCGCTGATGCAGCGGTTCGGTTTCTCGTGGCTGCAGTCGCTGTCGCTGGCGGCCTTCGTCAGCCTGGCGATGACCGCATTCGCGGCATGGCGGGTGAGCCGCTACTTCGACTACACCGGCATGCACGCCACCCGCCGGCAGCTGTCGCAGCTGGGGCTGTTCGACGAGCACGGTACCGGCGACGAGGACGAGGCCCCGCCCCCCGCGCCGCCGTCCGGCAACGGAGGTCCGTGATGCGCTTCGAACAGTTGCAGCAGCGGGTGGCGCGGGCCGAGAAGCGGGTGGAACTGCGCAGCGCGCAGTCCTCGCTGTACTGGACCATCCTCAAGCAGTCCTGGAAAGAGGGCTGGACGCCGGCGCGCATCGTCATCGCCGGCGTGGTCAGCGGCTTCCTGGTGGGCCGCGCCGAACCCTTGCGCGCGCTGACCGGCGCGCGCTGGATGCAGATGTTCACCGCGGTTTCCAGTTTCCTGGCCACCGCGCAGGCCGCCACCGCGGCGGAGACCGCGGAGCAGGCCGCCGATACCGCCCAGGACGTGCAGCAGCAGGCCGAAGGGGTGGCCGACGACGAACCGATGGTGGACGAGGCCTTCGACGAGGACGAGATCGTGGTCACCGCGCCGCGCCCGGCCGAAGCGGCGACGGAGCTGTCGGAGCGCTGACAGCGCGCGGGGCTGATGTAGGAGCGACGTGAGTCGCGACCGCACGAAGGACGTCCCTGGGACACGACCCGTGCGGAAACATCGCGGCCACCCCGTGGCCCCCCTTGGCTGCCGTGGCGCGCGGTCGCGACTCACGTCGCTCCTACAGGGATCACTGCACAATCGCGCCTCCTTCCCGGTGGCCACCTGCCCATGAGCACACCTGCCCCACCCGACGCATCCGTGGCGTCCTCCCTGCCCCCGCCCCGTCCGCGTGCGTCCACGCCGATGCTGGTGGTGGCGACGCTGGCCGTGGGCTATACGCTCTGGGCCGCGCAGGCGGTGCTGCTGCCGGTGCTGCTGGCGATGTTCTTCGCGCTGGTGGGCAATCCGATCATCCGCACGCTGCGGCGCCTGTACGTGCCGCGCTTCCTGGGCGCGCTGATCGTGCTGCTCGGCGGCATGGCGGCGGCCGGCCTGCTGGCGCAGAAGATGCTGCCCTCGGCGATGGAATGGGCGCAGCAGGCGCCGCGCGAGATGCGCCAGCTGGCGCCCAAGCTTCGCGAACTGACCAAGCCGGTGCAGGACGCCAACAAGGCGGCCGAGAACTTCGCCCGTGCCGCCGCCGGCGGGCAGACCTCGGGCCGGCAGCCGCAGATGGTGCAGGCCACGCCGGACGACCCGTACGGCAAGCTGCTGGCCACCCCGCGCGTGCTGGCCTCGCTGCTGGCGGTGGTGCTGCTGACGTTCTTCTTCATGGTCTACGGCGAGAACCTGCAACGCAACGCGATCGCGCTGCTGCCCGGGCGGCAGCAGAAGAAGTTCACGGTGGAGATCCTGCATTCGATCGAGCGCGAGGTGTCGCGCTACGTGCTGACCATCAGCATCATCAACACGGTGGTGGGCCTGGTGTTCGCCGGCGTGCTGTACCTGCTGGGCCTGCCGCTGGCCGAGGCGCTGCTGTGGGGCACGATGGCGGCGCTGCTGAACTTCGCGCCCTACGTGGGCCCGCTGATCGGGATGGTGTCGATGCTGCTGGTGGGGTTCATCAGTTTCGAGCAGCCGCTGCAGTCGATGCTGCCGGCGATCGCCTACCTGGTGCTGCACACGATCGAGGGCCAGATCGTCACGCCGATCATCCTGGGCCGGCGCATGGCGCTGTCGCCGCT